>CAIVPT010000032.1 GCA_903907855.1 uncultured Synechococcaceae cyanobacterium
CCTCGGGGAGGCGATGCGTCGCCACCTGTTCTCCAGCCAGGCCAAATCGCCGTCGCTGGCCACCCGCCACGACCACTACCTTTGCCTGGCCCTGGCGGTGCGTGACCGCCTGTTGCACAGCTGGGTCGACACCGCCGAGACATACACCAGCCAGCACGTGCGCACCGCCGTGTACCTCTCGGCGGAATACCTCCTGGGCCCGCACCTGGAGAACACCCTCGTGAACCTGGGGCTGCGGCAGGAGGCGGAGGACGCCTGCACCGAGCTGGGGCTCTCGCTCGAGGAACTGATCGCCGAGGAGCCGGAGCCGGGGCTGGGCAACGGTGGCCTGGGACGGTTGGCGGCCTGCTTCCAGGAGTCGATGGCCACACTGGAGTTGCCGGCGATCGGCTACGGCATCCGCTACGAATTCGGCATCTTCCGCCAGCAGATCGGGCCCCACGGCCAGATGGAGAGCACCGACCCCTGGCTGGCCCGCAGCAACCCCTGGGAAGTGATCCGGCCCGAGTGGAGCTACCCGGTGCAGATCGGCGGCCAGACGGTGATCGGCGTCGCCTATGACACGCCGATCCTGGGCTATGGCGTCCACACCGCCAACACCCTGCGCCTCTGGTCGGCGCAGGCGCCCGATGCCTTCGATTTCGCCTCCTTCAATGCCGGCGACTACACGCGTGCCGTGTTGCAAAAGGTGCAGTCGGAAACGCTGTCGAAGGTGCTCTATCCCAACGACGAGATGGAGCAGGGCAAACGGCTGCGCCTGAGCCAGCAGATCTTCTTCGTCTCCTGCTCCCTGCAGGACATGTTCCGCATCCTCAAGGGCCAGGGGATGGCGGTCACCGACTTCCACCGCAAGTACGCCCTCCAGCTCAACGACACCCATCCGGCGATCGCAGTGGCCGAGCTGATGCGGCTGCTGATCGATGAGCACGGGGTCGACTGGGACACCGCCTGGACGATCACCACCACCACGATCAGCTACACCAACCACACCCTGCTGCCGGAGGCGCTGGAGTGCTGGGGGCTGACGCTGTTCGAGCAACTGCTGCCACGCCAGCTGGAGATCATCTACGAAATCAACGCCCGTTTCCTGCGGCTGTTGCGACTCAAGTATCCTGGCCGCCCCGAGATCCTCGAGAAGCTGTCGCTGATCCAGGAGGGGCCCCAGCGCAAGGTGCGCATGGCCCACCTGGCGGTGGTGGGCAGCCATCGGGTGAACGGCGTGGCCCAGCTCCACAGCGAACTGCTGGTGAAGAACCTCTTCCACGACTTCGCGGAGCTCTGGCCCGATCGCTTCACCAACATCACCAACGGTGTCACGCCCCGGCGCTGGCTGGCGGTGGCCAACCCCGGCCTGGCCTCGCTGGTGGATGGGGCCATCGGCAGCGGCTGGCGCCGCGATCTCCAGCAGCTCAGCCAACTCGAACCCTTCGCCGCCGACAGCGGCTTCCTGGAACGGTGGCGCACGATGCGGGAACAGGCCAAGCAGCGGCTGGCCACCACGATCCACCAGGACACCGGCGTGCTGGTGGATTCCTCCTCCCTGTTCGACGTGCAGGTGAAGCGGATCCACGAGTACAAGCGCCAGCACCTGGCGGCCCTGCAGATCGTGGAGCGCTACCTGCGCCTGCGGGCCGGTGAGGATCTGCCGCCCCGCACGGTGATCTTCGGCGGCAAGGCCGCGCCGGGGTACGCGATGGCCAAGCTGATCATCCGCCTGATCGTCGGCATCGCCGACATCGTCAACATGGATCCGGCGATGGATGGGCGCCTGCGGGTGGTGTTCCTGCCCAACTTCAGCGTCAAGCTCGGCCAGCGCATCTACCCGGCGGTCGATCTGTCGGAGCAGATCTCCACCGCCGGCATGGAGGCCTCCGGCACGGGAAATATGAAGATGTCTCTCAATGGGGCGCTGACGATCGGCACCCTCGATGGCGCCAACATCGAGATCCGCGAGCGGGTGGGGGCCGACAACTTCTTCCTCTTCGGCCACACCGCCTCCGAGCTCGACGACCTGCAAAGCGCCGGCTACCACCCGATGCCGTGGCTGGAGAACGATGCCCTGGCCCGCGAGGCGATTGATCTGATCGGCTCCGGCCACTTCAGCGAGGGCGATCGCGCCCTGTTCCACCCGCTGCTGGCCAACCTCTGCGGTAGCGATCCCTACCGCGTCATGGCCGACATCGGCGACTATCGCCGCGCCCAGAACGAGGTGGACGCCACCTGGCGGGACCCCGCCCGCTGGAGCGCCATGTCGCTGCTCAACACCGCCCGCTGTGGCTTCTTCAGCAGTGACCGTTCGATCCAGGAATACGCCGAGCGCATCTGGAAGGTGGTGCCGGTGCCGGTGCGGAGCTGCAGCATGATCGGGTAGCGCTGAGTCCTCGCGGGTCCGATGGGATGGAGGGAGGAGGTGGCCCAGGCGGCGGAAGGCCGCCTCGCCGCCCAAGGCATCCGGCTCACCCTTGGCGGGGAGCCCACCCTGGTGCCGGAGCGGCCCGAAGGGGCCGAGTGGAGCATCAGCGCCGACGGCCCCACCAAGCTGCCTCTGGCACGGCGGCTGGCCCAGGAGCTGCAGCAAAGCATCTGGCCGGGCAGCACCCTGCTCTACTGCCCGGGCAAGTGCTACGACGGCGAGGTCAACCCCCGCTGGGCGCTGCGGCTGTTCACCGGCGTGGACGGCACCCCGCCCGTGCGCTGGCCTTCCCCCTGCCAGCCAGGGCTCACGGGCGGGTGGCCGGAGCCGCAGGAGGGATCCGCCTGGCTGGAGGCCCTGGGCCATCGGCTGGGGCTGGCGCTGCAGCCGGTACCGCTGCGCGATCCGCTGGACCCTGAGCGGCGGGTGTGGGCCGCCCCCCTCACCAGCGAGCCCCTGGAGGGAGACACCCCGGAGGATCCCCCCCGCTGGCGCGCCCACCCCTGGCCCCTGGCGGAGGAACTGCGGCAGCTGAGCGGTGCGCCGGGGCCGGCCGGCCTGCGGCTGCCCCTGGAGCATCTGCCCGAGCCGGTGCCGCGCCAGGTGCTCACCCTGGAGATCGGCCCCGGCGACTGGCAGCTGTTCCTGCCGCCCCTGAGCCGGGTGCCGCTGACCGAGCTCCTGCAGGCGGTGGCCGACAGCCTGGGGGACCTGGCGGCGCCAGGGCTCTCCGGGGTTCTCCCCTGGGACACCGACGGCCACTGGCAGGTGCTGGGCCTGGCCGCCGATCCGGGGGTGCTGGAGATCAACCTGCCGGTCTGCCATAGCTGGGCGGAGTACGACGGCTGGCTGCGGCAGATCGAAACGGCCGGCGCCACGGTGGGGCTGCGCAGCTGGAAGGAGGAGGCCGACGGGCAGCAGCGGGGCACCGGCGGCGGCAACCACCTGCTCTGGGGCGGCCCGAGCCTGGACGCACACCCGTTCTTCCCCCGGCCCAGCTGGCTGGTGGGGGTGTTGCGCTTCTGGCAACACCACCCCAGCCTGGCGTACCTGTTCGCCCCTCCCAGCGTGGGACCGTCCTCCCAGTCACCGCGGCCGGATGAGGCGGCGGGCAGCCTGGTGGATCTGGAGCTCGCCTACCGCTGCCTGGAGGCCGCCGGCGACCGCAGCAACGACGATCCCCGCGGCGACCACCGCGCCCTGATCGGCGAGACCCTGCGCCACCTCCACGCCGACCGCAGCGGCAACAACCACCGCAGCGAGATCAGCTTCGACAAGTTCTGGAATCCCGGTACGGCCGCCGGCTGCCTGGGGCTGGTGGAATTCCGGGCGCTGGAGAGCCTGCCGCAGGTGGGCTGGAGCAGCGCCATCGCCCTGCTCTGGAGCGCCCTGGCCGCCCACCTGCTGGAGCCGCAGCACCGCCCCGGCCAGCTGCGCGACTGGGGCCGCCGCCTGCACGACCGGGCCCTGCTGCCCAGCCAGTTGTGGGCCGACCTGGAGGCGGTGCTCGCCGCCCTGGCGAGCGATGGCCTGGCGCTGGAGGCCCAGGTGTTCCGGCAGATCTGGGAGTGGCGCTTCCCACCACTGCTCGAAGTCGTTGACGAGGGGGGCGCCGCGCAGCTGACGCTACGGCCGGCACTGGAGCCCTGGCCCCTGATCTGCGACTTTCCCCGGGAGGGGGGCTTCACCAGCCGCTTCGTGGACGCCTCGCTGCGGCGCTTTGAAGTTTCGGCCTCCGCAAGCTTCCGGCGCAGCGGCGAGCTCTGGCTGAACGGCCGGCCCTTGCCCCTGCCGCCAGCCGACGCCCAGGGGGAGGACGCCCTGCTGGCGGTGCGCTTCCGCCAGCAACGGCTCTACCCCTGCCTGCACCCGGCGATCGAGCCCCACCTGCCCCTGCAGCTCCAGGTGCGCAGCCCGGCTGGCGGGCGCAGCTACCAGCTCCATGGGGCAGGCCATCGCTTCGAGGGGCTGGATGCGCAGCCGGATTGGCCGCCAGCCGCGGCCGTCTGGCAAGGGCGCCAGCACCCTGACGACGTGACAGTCGACCTGAGGCTGGACTAACCCCTCACCCCCTCACCAGCTGACGCCGTGCAGCTTCGGCAGGGGGGCGGTGCGAGAGGTGACGGCGAACAGGCGGGGGATGCGGGCGCTGTTGTACACCCGGAACTCACGCACGACGCTGGCCCCTTCATCACGCACCGCCTGGTTGAGCACCAGGGAGCCGTCGGGATCGGAGACCGAGCGATGGAAGGTGCCGGGGGGGATGCGCAGGATGTCGCCGCCGCTGTCGAGGCGCACGATGTGGAAGGGATAGTTCCAGCCGAGATTCACCAGGAAGAACGTGCGCCCCCCCTGGAGGGCCAGCAGGTTGTCCTCCTGGTGGGGATGGAGATAGAACTGCCAGGCGCCGGTTTCCGGATCATCGGGCGGGCTGATGGCTGGGCCGCTGTGCACCACCAGATCGCGGGCGTTGGAGGTGGGCACCGTGATGTCAAAGAAGCGAACCGCCGGGGTGTCGCGAAACTTCTCGTAAGGAATCAGCTCAAACATCGGGGCCGGTCGGGGACCCGATCTCTGGGCGTCCGACGGGCGGGGTAGGGAGGCGGTCATGGGATGGCGCAGCCGACACGGGGAGGGCGGCGCTGGCGGGGGGATGGATCAGTGAACCGCTCAAGGAAGGTGGGGAACGGTGCGCGCCACTACCGAAAGCCCGTTTCCGCAGACCACTTCCGCCAGTGACCCCGCTTCGTGCCCCCGCCTCGCCCCGGGCGATGGGGGCTCACCCTTCGCGGTCAGCGGCAGCGGCAACGGGTGCGGGTGCGGCGGCGGGTGCGGGTGCGGCGCCAGAAGGGGAGGCGGCCAGGGCAGAGGCGGCAAGGACCTCCTCCAGCCCCTCCAGGTCCTTGTCGGTGATCTTGGTCTGCATCGGGCAGTGCTTGGGCCCGCACATCGAGCAGAACTCCGCCTGCTTGTAGATGTCGGCCGGCAGGGTTTCGTCGTGGTATTCGCGGGCGCGCTCCGGGTCGAGCGAGAGATCGAACTGGCGGTTCCAGTCGAAGGCGTAACGGGCGCGGCTGAGTTCGTCGTCGCGATCGCGGGCGCCGGGGCGGTGGCGGGCAATATCGGCGGCGTGGGCAGCGATCTTGTAGGCGATCAGGCCGTTGCGCACATCCTCAGGATTGGGCAGGCCGAGGTGCTCCTTCGGAGTGACATAGCAGAGCATGGCGGTGCCATACCAACCGGCCATGGCGGCGCCGATGGCGCTGGTGATGTGGTCGTAACCCGGGGCGATGTCGGTGACGAGCGGACCGAGCACATAGAAGGGCGCCTCCGCACACTCCTCCATCTGCTTGCGCACGTTGAATTCGATCTGATCCATCGGCACGTGGCCCGGACCCTCCACCATCACCTGCACGTCATGGGCCCAGGCGCGGCGGGTGAGCTCACCGAGGGTTTTCAACTCGGCCAGCTGGGCCTCATCGGAAGCATCGTGCAGGCAGCCGGGCCGCAGCGAATCCCCGAGGGAGAAGGTGCAGTCGTAGCGCTTGAAGATCTCGCAGATGTCGTCGAAGCGGGTGTAGAGGGGATTCTGACGGTGGTGGTAAAGCATCCACTGGGCCAGGATGCCTCCGCCACGGCTGACGATGCCGGTGAGGCGCCCCTTCACCTTGGGCAGGTGCTCGATCAGCAGGCCGGCGTGGATGGTCTGGTAGTCGACACCCTGCTGGCAGTGCTTCTCAATGATGTGCAGGAAATCATCTTCGCTGAGGCGCTCGATCGAACCGTGCACACTCTCCAGAGCCTGGTAGACGGGCACCGTGCCGATCGGCACGGGCGAGGCGTTGATGATCGCGGTGCGCACCTCATCAAGATTCACGCCGCCGGTGGAGAGATCCATCACCGTATCGGCGCCGTACTTCACCGCCAGCTCCAACTTCTGGAGCTCCTCCTGCACATCACTGGCATTGGGCGAAGCGCCGATGTTGGCATTCACCTTGCAACGGGAGGCGATACCGATGGCCATCGGCTCCAGATTGGGGTGCTGGATATTGGCCGGGATGATCATGCGGCCGCGGGCCACCTCTTCCATCACCAGCGATTCGGGCAGGTTCTCCCGCTTCGCCACGTGGGCCATCTCTTCAGTGACCACGCCGGTGCGGGCGTAGTGCATCTGGGTGACATTGGCCTGACCTTGGCGCTTCTCGATCCAGGTACGGCGCATGGGAAGAGGGGCGAAGGGAAATCTGGCCAGCCAGGGAGATCGCAGCTCTTCCGCACTTCCCTGCGCCGGCATGACCCGGATCAGGTTCGGAGGGTGTGATCTCAGCCCACCGACCGCTGCGGGGAACGCAGGGCCAGGGGCACCCCTAGTGGCCTCCGCAACCTAGCAAGGCCCCACGGTTGGTCAGGCCTGCAGGCCATTGAGGGCCGCCGCCACAACCCGGTGGTCGGGATCGCCCTGCAGCCCGCGCAACGCCTCCCGGGCCGCCGCCAGATCCGCCTCCTCCCCCTGGCCTTCGACGAGAAGCCTGCCCAGCACCTCCGCCCCCCCCACGCGCACGGTGCCATCCGCATCGGCCACCGCGAGGCAGCCCAGCGCAAGCAACCACTCCGGCCGCATCGCCTCCTGCTCCGCCAGCGCGGCGAGGATGCTGCAGCGCACCAGCCACTGCCCATCGGCCTGGAAGACCTCGTGCAGCACCGGCCAGGCCTGCTCCACGCCGTAGCTCGCCAGGGAATTGGCCGCCTCCGCGCGCACATTGGCGTCGTCGTCGTGGCGGAGGGCCTGCAGGAGAGCCTGCCGGCCCGCTTCGCTGCGCTTCACCCCCAGGCCGGCGCAGGCGAGGGAACGGACGATGAAGGGGCCCTGGCCTAGGCCGAGGAGCAGCAGGGGGATCGCCTCGGCCTCCGGCACCTCGCGCAGGCCGGCCAGGGCAGGCATCGCCTGGCCCGGATCCCCGGAAATGATGGCCTGGCGAAGGCGCTCGAGATCGGGAACGCTCACGGGCAGAACCGCTGAAGCAGGCAGGGAGGCGCGATGGCTGATCTTCTCGCAGACAAGGCCGCAGCTGTGCTCCTGGAGCAGACGGTAGCCCGGCAGCTCGGCCCGGCGCCGGGGGCCGATGCGCCGGGGGCAGTCAGCCCTGGGGCTGCCGCAGGGCGCGCAGAATCTCATGGCGCCGGCGCCGCCTTCGCCACCAGCTGTTGGTGAGCAGCCCGGCGCCGATGGCCAGGGCCGGCAGCGCCTGGATGCGGTCGCTCCCCGGACGGATGGCCACCGTCACCAGCGCCAATAGGATCAGCAGCGGCGAGGCGAGGGCCAGCAACGCCTTCAGGCGCCGGGAACCGGCCCGGCCCGAGAGGGGAGAGGCCATCAACAGGGGGCCGCCATCCAGCGCAACAGGCTGAGGGTGAGCACCCGCACGCCCACCGGCAGCGAGGCCTCATCCAGCGCGAACGTATTGCTGTGCAGCGGGGTGCAGCCCTGGGGGCCGGCAACCCCCAGGCGAAACATGGTGCCGCGGGTGCCGCTGAGCAGGTGGGCGAAGTCCTCCGCGCCGAGGGACGGCTGCTCCAGCCACTCCACCCTCTCGCGGCCCAGCAGGGCCGTGGCGGCATCGGCCACCAGATGGGTGAGGGCCGGATCGTTGTGCACCGGCGGCGACACGCAGCGATAGCGCACCCGCGCCTCGCCGCCATGGCCCCGGCAGAGGGCATGGACGGTGTCTTCGATCCAGCCGGGAAGCTGGGCGTGCACGTCGAGATCAAGGCAGCGCACGGTGCCGACCAGGCGCACATGGTCGGCGATCACGTTGTAGGCCTTGCCCCCCTCAATGCGACCGAAGCTCACCACCACCGGATGGAGCGGATCGAGGCGGCGGCTGATCGCCTCCTGCAGGCCACTCACCACCCGCGCGGCAATCCAGATGGCATCGGTGCCCTGGTGGGGGCGCGCACCGTGGCCAGACACCCCGATCACCTCCACCTCCAGCTCACCGGCGGCGGCCGTGAGGCTGCCGGTGCGCACGCCGATGCGGCCGGCCGCCAGGCTCGGGAAGGTGTGCACCCCGAACAGGGCTCGCACCCCCTCCATGGCCCCGTCCTCCACCATCCAGCGGGCCCCCTCGCCGGTTTCCTCCGCCGGCTGGAACAACAGCCGCACCCGGGCGCTCAACCGGTCGGCGACGGATCCCAGCAGGCAGGCCACCCCCAGTCCCACGGTGGTGTGCAAATCGTGGCCGCAGGCGTGCATCAGGCCCTGGCGCGTGGAGGCATAGGGCAGGTCGGTGCGCTCCTCGATCGGCAGGGCGTCCATGTCGGCCCGCAGGGCCACCAGCGGCGCCCCGAGCGGACCGAGCTCAGCCACCACCCCGGTGCGGCCCACCCCTTCGCGCACCTCCCAGCCCCAGCGGCGCAGCTCACCGGCCACCAGAGCGGCGGTCTGCTGTTCGTGGCCGCTGAGCTCGGGATGGCGATGCAGGTGGCGGCGCAGCTGGATCAGCTCGGGCAGCACCTCCGTCAGGCGCTCCTCCAGGCCAGGCTCCCACCCATCCACAGGACCGGGACCGGGGGGGAAGGCGGGGGAATCGGCGGGGGCGGAGAGGGTCATGCAACAGCTCGGGAGGAGTCCCCGGGGCAATCCGGCGAGGGTCAGGAAGGGGCCAGAAACGGAATCGACGGCTGCTGGGCCCCGGGGGCGCGGGGCGGACTGCAGCCATCGCGCCATTCTTCCTCTTTTTTGTGGTGGCAGCGAGGCGCGGTTGGCGGGGCGGCACCGATCGTGCGGCGCTGCCTCAGGCCATAACGCGGCGGCCGATGAGGCTGGGGAAGCGGCGATTGATCCATTCGATACTTCCCCACACCAGCAGCAGCGACAGGAGCATGTCGATGCGGCTGGTGAGCAGCGGCACCAGGGGGGCTGGGGCCAGGGGGGCCAGGGAGCCGAGGAGGGAGCGCACCACCGACGGCCAGAGAGTATGCACCGCCAGGATCACAAGGGAATTGGCGCCGAGGTAGGTGGCCACAGCGGCAACGCCACGGCGGCTCTGCAGGATCTGAACCACGAAATACACCATCGCCGCACCGGAGAGGGCACTGGCAAAGAACAACAGGGGCTGGCCGTACTGGTTGCTGTTCATGTCCACCCGTGCGTTGGCCAGGGTGGCGCCGATCCACAACAGGAAGGAGAGTGACAGCCCCAGGGCGGCGGCGCGACGGGCGAGGATCGCGGGCGCCAGGGCGAGGCGGCTGCAGAGGTAGCCCACGAAGAAAAAGGCCAGGGCCACCGGGGCCAGGTGCCCCCCCCAGGGCAGCGGCACCCGCAGGACCGCGGCATTCAGCAAACCCAGCCCCAGCAGAACCGCCACCAGGGCCGCCATCGGTGCGAGCCGGCCGCGCCCAAGGCGCTGCACCCCAAGAAAGAGAAGTTCGGTGGAGAACAGGCAGGTGAGAAACCAGAGGGGCGTGAGCACGGTCTTGGGGCTTGCCGCCCCGTTTCCATAGAGAATCCCCAACAGGGAGCGGGTAAGGGTGTAACGGAAATCCGCCTCCTGCGGCAGGAAGAGCAGCAGCGCCAGCAGGCCCACCAGGGAAAAGACGAAATAGGGAAGGATCAAGGTGCGCCAGCGGCGAGCCAGGAAGGTGCGGAACGGGATCTGCCGGCCCAGGGCCATGACGTAGCCGGAGGCGATGAAAAACAGCGGCACGTGGAAGCTGTAGATCAGCTGGCTGGCGCGCGCGGGGATGTTCATGTGCCCCAGCACCACCAGCAGGATCGCCAGCCCCTTGTACAGATCGAGCCAGGGCAGCCGCAGGGCACGGCGCGGCGAATCAGCCACGGGAAGGAATGGCACGGAGCGATGGGCTCTCGGCCAGCGGGGAGGGGGTGGGGTCCAGGGCCAGGAACTGGGCCAGGGCCTGCACCGGCCGCGGCGGCCAGCGACGGATCTGGAGCAGCCAATCGGCCTGGCGGTAGCGGGGATCGAGGCCGGAGGCGGCGGCCCAGTGGCTTTCCGCCTCGCCGCGGGCGCCCCGCTGCCAGAGCAGGGCCGTCAGGGCGGCGCGGGCATCGGCAAACAGGGGATAGCGGCGGATCAGGCGGCGCAGCTCCCCCTCCGCGGCCTCCAGGTCGTCGAGCTGGAAGGCGGCCAGGGCGGCGCTGGAGCGGGCCAGGGCGAAACCGGGCCTGGCCAGGGCGGCGGCCTCAAAACAGCGCCGCGCCGCGGCCCAGTCGTCACGCGACCCCTCGACGTTGCCGAGGTTGTAAAGGGCGGAAGCGTCCTCCGGATCGCGCTCCAGGATCCAGCGGTAGTCCGCGTCAGCGGCCTCCCAGCGGGCCAGGGACTCCTCAGCCACACCCCGGTTGAGATGGGGATCCACGCTCTGCGGATCCAGGAGCATGGCCTGCCCCTGGTCGGCGATCGCCCCCTCCGCATCCCCGAGGGCGAGCCGCACGTTGCCCCGGTTGCTCCAGGCGGCAGCATCGGAAGGGGCAAGCTCCAGCACCTGATCCCACAGCGGCAGGGCATCCCCGAAGCGACCCTCCCGGCTGGCGGAGAGGGCCCGCTCGAAGGCGGCGGCCAGGGATCGGGGTGGCGCCGGGGCCGAGGCTGCCGCCAGGGCTGGCGGAACCGCAACGGCCGCTCCAACCGGGGCGCCGCACATCACGAGGAGAGCCGCCAACAGCAACGGCAACAGGGTGCTCATGCGGCCAGACGGTCGGCGTCAGCGGCCAGGTGGGCCCGGCCCGCGTCGGTCACCACCCGGCCCCGCGGGGTGCGCTGCAGGAAACCGAGCTGGAGCAGGTAGGGCTCCACCACCGACTCCAGGGTGGCGGCGTCCTCCCCCAGGGCCGCCGCCAGGGTGTCGAGGCCCACGGGCCCGCCGCCATGCCCCTCGAGCAGCAGGGTGAGCAACCGGCGATCGCTGGCATCCAGACCCCGCCCATCCACCCGGTGCAGCCGCAGGGCCTCATCCACCAGATCGGGCCCGATCAGCGACCGACCGGCGACCGCGGCCACATCGCGCACGCGACGCAGCAGGCGGTTGGCGATACGGGGGGTGCCGCGGCAGCGCCGGGCCACCTCCCGGGCGGCCTCGGCACTGAGCTCCAGGCGCAGCAGGGCCGCGGCCCGCTGCACGATCGCCTGCAGATCGTCGAGCTCGTAGAACTCCAGCCGCTGGATCAGGCCGAAGCGATCGCGCAGGGGCGAGCTCAGGGCCCCAGCCCTGGTGGTGGCCCCCACCAGGGTGAAGGGGGCCAGGGGCAGGCTGCGGGTGCGGGCGGTGGTGCCCTTGCCCACCGTCAGATCGAGGCGAAAGTCTTCCATCGCCGGGTAGAGGATCTCCTCCGCCACCCGGCTGAGGCGGTGGATCTCATCGATGAACAGCAGATCGTGGGGCTGGAGATTCACCAGCAGGCCCACGATGTCGCGGGGGCGCTCAAGGGCCGGGGCGCTGGTGATGCGGCAGTGCACCCCGAGTTCCTCAGCGATCACCAGGGCCATGGTGGTCTTGCCCAGGCCGGGCGGGCCATGGAGCAGCACGTGGTCGAGGGCTTCGCCGCGGCTGCGGGTGGCCTCCACGGCGATGGCCAGCACCTGCTTGAGCTCCCGCTGGCCGATGTAGTCGTCGAGGCGGCGCGGGCGGAGGCCATCCTCCCGTCCGCGGACCTCAGGCCCGGCGGAGGGCTCCTCCTCCCGCTGGGCCGCCGGGTCTACCAGCCGGGGGGAGGCGGCGCGGCGCCCTTCCCCGGACGGCGGATTGGCTTGGGAAGACACAATGGCCATGGGGGGAGAGTACCGGGACCTGCCTAGGGTCGACAGGGAGAAGGAGGCACGATGGCCAAGGGCCCGGGCAGAAAAGGCGGCGGTGGCAAAACGGACGATCCCGCGCATCGCCTGCTGGCCGACAACCGCCTGGCGCGCCATCAGTACGACATCCTCGAAACCCTGGAGTGCGGCATTGAGCTGCTGGGCACGGAGGTGAAATCAATCCGGGCAGGCCAGTGCAACCTCCGCGATGGCTTCTGCCTGATCCGCAACGGCGAGATGCAACTGCACAACGTGCATATCTCGCCCCACAGCCACGCCGGTCGTTTTTTCAATCACGAACCGCTGCGGGTGCGGCGCCTGCTGGCCCACCGGCGCGAGATCGACAAGCTGCGGGTGGCCCTCGAGCAGAAGGGCCTCACCCTGATCCCCCTCAACCTGCACCTCAAGGGCTCCTGGCTCAAGATCACCCTGGGCCTGGCGCGGGGCCGCAAGCTGCACGACAAGCGGCAGGAGGAGAAGCGGCGGGTGGAGGCGAAGGAGGCCCGGGCCGCGATCGCCCGGCTCTGAGCCGTCCGCCGTCAGCGCAGCGGCGGGCCGCCGTCGGGAGACGACTCGGCGGCGGGGGGCGCCGCACCCTCAGCCGGCGGGGCCGCCTCGGGCTCCGGTGGGGGTTCGGACGGGCCAGGGGGGGAAGAGCCCTCCGGGGTCTCGGGAGATCCGGCGGACCCGTCCGGCGGCGGCGGGTCGCCGGCACTGGGGGGGTCGGGAACGGCGGCCGGCGGCGGCGGATCGGCCCGCAGCGAGAGGCTGATGCGGGTGGGCGCCACCCCCTCGTTGGTCACCAGCAACTGCACCGGTGAGCTCTTCTGCGGCCCGACGGTGACCACGCGCAGGGAACCGCGCGGGGCCAGGGGGCTGCCATCGGCGGCGAACAGGCTCATCTGCAGGAGCGGCGTGCCGCTCACCCCCAGCGCCAGCCCGTGGTCGGGGGGCAAGCGGATGGCGAACAACCGGGCGCCGCTGGCGGGCACCTCGGCGGTGAGCACCTGCGTGGTCTGGGCTGGCGCGCTGATCGGCTCAATGCGCAGGTTCTCCAGGGTCTGCTGGGCGGCGGCGTACCAGAGCTGGCGGTAGGGCTCAGGCGGCATGTCGGAGGCGGTGTGGCCAGGCAGGAGGTTGCGGGCGCTGCCGGAAACCAGCTGGCGCAGCACCGACGGGCTCAGACCCTGGGCCACCAGCGCCTGCTGGCGACCACTCCAGTCGGTGTCGCTGAAGCTGCCGAGGCGCTGGCGCAGGGTCAGGGGCAGCTGCTCCACCCGCGCCAGCCACTCCTCCGCCTGCTCGTTCCAGACGCGGCGCAACGGCGCATCCTCCAGGCTGTCGCCGGGGGGCGGCCCCGCCGCTCCGGGAACTGGGCCAGCAGGGCCGCATCCACCAGCCGCAGAAACCAGCCGCGGTCGATCTGCAGGGCCCGCAGCCGATTGAGCAGCTGCTGACGCTGATCCACCTCCGCAGGCGGGAGGCTGTTGGGCAACTGCCCCACGGTCGTCGGACCGGGCGGTCGCACAGTGCCGCGGCCCAGCCACCACCAGCCCAGGGCGGTGCCGGCCACCGCCGAGAGCACCAGGGCGATCAGCACCGGCCAGAGGCCCCCTTCGGCGGCCTCCTCACGCTCCTCCTCGCGGCTGCGGGGACGGACCGGGCGCAGCTGGGCGGCGGTGGGCGGCGGCGGCGGCACCAGGCGCAACCGCGGGGGCTCCGGGTCCTCGGGGGCGTCGTCCGCCGGAGCCGGGGGCTCGGGCGTGCCCTGGGGGGGGGCAGGAGGCTCGGGAGCTGGCGAGGCCAGCTCGGCGGCCGCCTCAGGAAGGGGCGGAATGGGCGGCTCCGGACGGGGCACCAGCGCCACGGTGCGGTCGGCCCGCGGCACCGGCCCCGTGCTGTCGGGCATCGGCACCGCCTGAACGGCCACCACGGCCTGGCCGGCGGAGGCGAACCGTTCGCGGGGGTCACGGCTCAGCAGCCGCTGCAGTACCGCCGCCAGCCCCGGCTCGGCATCGAGGGCAGCGGGCCAGCGCCAGGCCAATCCCACCGGATCGAGCAGGGCCTGGGGCCCATCCCCGCTGAGCAGCACCAGCGCCACCACCCCGAGGGCATGCAGGTCCATCCAGGGATGGGCTGGCTCCCCTCGCACCAGCTCCGGCGGGGCGTAGCCCGGTGTGGTGCCAGCGGGAACGTCGCCACCACCGGCGGTGCCGCGCGCCAGGCCGAAATCCAGAAGCACCGGCAGGCCGTCGCTGTCGCGGCGCAGGAGGTTGGCGGGACTGAGGTCGCCGTGGAGCAGATCCTGGCTGTGCAGGGCCGCCAGCACGGGAAGCAGCTGGCGCAGGAGCAGCAGCACCTCACCGGCGCCAAACACCAGCTGGCGCTCGGCGCGGGCCGCCAGCAGCTCGGCGTAGGTGCGCCCCGCCTGCCATTCCCGCACCAGCCAGAGGTCGGGGCCCGCCGCGATCGCTGCCCCGAAGCGGGGCACCTGGGGGTGCAGTACCCCCTGCAGGCGCGCCGCGATCGCGCGGGCGCGCTCCTGGTCGGCCTCCGGCCCCAGGCGCCGCAGGGCCACGGGCGCCTCCGAAGCCAGGGTGTCGCACCCCTGCCACAACTCACCCTGGCCGGCCGTACCGCCCCCCAGCCGGCGCTCCAGCCGGTAGCGATCGCCCACCGTCTGCCCCGGCGCCACGCCGTTGCTCATGCGTCACTCCCGCCCATCGTCCGCGCTCCGCTCCGCCGGGGTGATCCGTGAGGTGGAACGATCCTGCCGGGGGCTGGCGGCGCGTCAATGCGGAGGACCGTCCCTGTGGGATCTCCCGCAACAGCGCCACGGCCGGCAACGGGATGGCAACCGGCGCTGATTCCCCCCCAACCGGCCACGCAGCCCCTCGCTCTCACGTCGCCGGATCGTAGGGAAAGCACGTAGGTTCGGGCCCAATCCGTCGCGCCGCCCGCCCCACCGATGGGCCAGGCCCTGTCCCCCACATCTCTTACCGCCGCTGGCACCACGGCCCCGCCGGCGACCGCCGCGACCCAGCCTCTGGAGCGGCTACGGCGCGTGCGCCAGCGCAGCGAGGCCCTGGTGGCCACCCTGGAGCCCGAGGATCTCTGCCTGCAGGGGATGGCCGATGCCAGTCCGCCGAAGTGGCACCTGGGGCACACCACCTGGTTCTTCGAAACCTTCCTGCTGCAGCCCCACCTGCCCGGCTGGCAGGGCACCGATCCGCGCTGGGGCTATCTCTTCAACTCGTACTACGACGCCATCGGTGAGCGCCATCCGCGCCCGGCCCGGGGTCTGCTGACCCGCCCGCCGATCGGTGAGGTCGTGGCCTGGCGACAACGGGTGGACGCGGGGCTTGAGGAGCTGCTGGCGGATCTGGGGAAGGGACCACCGGAGCGGAGCCAGGCGGTAGGGGCTTTGCTGGAGCTGGGCCTGCAGCACGAACAGCAGCACCAGGAACTGCTGGTGATGGACCTGCTCGACGGCTTCTCCCGCAACCCGCTGGAGCCGGTCTTCGCGCACGGGCCCGACAGCCCGGAAGGGATGTGGGAGCGGCGCGTCGCCCCCGACGCCGCGGCCGGCTGGCGCCCCTTCGACGGCGGGTTGGTGGAGATCGGCGCCCCCACCGGTGCGGAGGGATTCCACTTCGACAACGAAGTCCCCCGCCACCGGGTGTGGCTGGAGCCCTTCGCCATCGCCGAACGGCTGGTGCGCAACGGGGAGTTCGAGGCCTTCCTCGCCGATGGCGGCTACCGGCGTCCGGAGCTGTGGATGAGCGAAGGATGGGCGGTGGTGCAGGCGCGCGGCTGGCAGGCTCCCCGCTACTGGCGGGATGGGGAGGAGTTCACCCTGGCCGGCCGGCGGCCGCGGGCGCCCGGGGCTCCGGTGCGCCACCTGAGCTGGTTTGAGGCCGACGCCTTCGCCCGCTGGGCGGGCGCGCGCCTGCCCAGCGAGGCCGAATGGGAATGCGCGGCTCACGCCGGCCTGCCGGAGGCCTACGGGCTGCTCTGGCAGTGGACCGCCAGCCCCTACCGTCCTTACCCGGGCTTCGCCCCCGCCGCCGGAGCGGTGGGTGAGTACAACGGCAAATTCATGACCTCCCAGTTCGTGCTGCGCGGCAGCGCCTTCCTCACACCCGCTGGCCACGAACGGCTCACCTATCGCAATTTCTTCCCTCCAGCCAGCCGCTGGCTGGCCGGGGGCCTGCGCCTGGCCCGCGACCGATGAACCCCGCCCTGCTCGATCTGCACCCCGAACCGGCCGACATGGCACGGCTGGTGCGCGAGGGGATGGCCCGCACGCCGAAGCAACTGCCCGCCTGGCTGCTGTACGACGACGAGGGCTCGCGGCTGTTCGAGGCGATCTGCGCCCAGCCCGAGTACACACTCACCCGCACCGAGACCGCCCTCCTGGAGGAGCGGGCCCCGGAGCTGGCCGCCGCCCTGGGGTCGGGGGTGGTGGTGGAGTTCGGGGCCGGCAGCGCCCGCAAGGTGAGCCCCCTGCTGGCGGCCCTGCGGCCGGAGGCCTACGTGGCCCTCGACATCAGCGCCGCCCATCTGGCCCCGGCCTGTGAGGAGCTGCAGCGGCGCCATCCCGACCTGCCGGTGCTGGGAATCTGCTGCGACTACACGGCCCTGGGGGCACTCCCGTCCCATCCGCTGTTGGCTGGCCGACGCCGGGTGGGCTTCTATCCGGGCAGCTCAATCGGCAATTTCGAGCCCGCGGAGGCCAGGGCGATGCTGGCCCGTTTCCGGCGGCTTCTGGGGCCCGACAGCGTCCTGCTGGTGGGGGTCGACCACCCGAAAGTGGTGGAGCGGCTGGAGGCGGCCTACGACGATGCGGCCGGCGTCTCCGCGGCCTTCGCCCTCAACCTGCTGCAGCGCCTGAACCGCGACCTGGGGGGCACCTTCCAGCCGGAGGCCTTCCGCTATCGGGCGCGCTGGGAACCAGGCCCCAGCCGCGTCACGATGGAGCTGGTAAGCCTGCGACCCCAGACCGTGACGCTGGCGGGGTCGTGCTGTTCGTTCGCGGCGGGGGAGCCGCTGGTGAGCGAGCACAGCGTGAAGTACAGCCCCGAGGCCTTCACGGCCCTGGCCGAAGGGGCTGGCTGGCAACCCACCGCCTCCTGGAGCGACCCGCGCGGCGATCTCTCCCTACGGCTGCTGGTGCCGGGCGCCACGGCCCAGGCAGACTCGGGGAGACCGCCAGAGGGGGAGGGGCCGCCGTGAGTCGAGAGGAGCAGCGCCAGGCGATGCGCGCCGTGCGCGAGGGATTGATCGAGCAGCTTGAGGCGCTTTACCGGAACGCCTTCGACCAGATCGGCGAGCAGGACCTGGGGGAAGGGGCTATCGCCCGCCTCACCCAGCTGCTGCTGCGCTCCCGCGAGGCGGCGATCACGCCCCTGCAACAGGAGATCGAGGCCCCGTTGATCACCCGTGCCCCCGGCGAGTCCGCGCCGGCGAGCGGCTCATGAGTGGCAGCAGCAGCTGGCTGGAAGACCTGGAAACCCGGCTGGAGAGCACCTTCGAATCGTTCCTGCGCGCCAACCCGGGGCAGGAGGCGCTGCTGCAGGAGCAGGAGGCCCGCGACCGGCAGCAACGGCTGCGGCGGCAACGGCTGGAGCTGCAGGGGCAGGCGGAGCTGGGGCGGCGGCGGCTGCTGGAGCTGGCGGAGGAGATCCGGCGGTGGCAGGAGCGGGTGGAGAGGGCGCGCCAGGCCGGTGCCGACGACCTGGCCGGCCGGGCCGAGGCCCACATCGCCAGCCTGATGGACCAGGGGCGCCTGCGCTGGCAGGAGCTCGGGGAGCTGGGCCGCCGCTTCGCCGGGGTGGAGAAGGAGTTGGCGGAGCTCGGACGCCAGGGCACGCCCCCGCCCCCCGGCCCTCAGGACACCCTGGAGGGCGACTGGGTGGCGTTCGAGGCGCGACAGGAGCTGGAGGATCTGCGGCGCAGCATGGGCCGCTGAGCGCTGGAGGCTGCGAGCGGCGGGGCCTCCCTCACTTCTTGGGGACGGGGGGCACGAGGCTCACGCCCTCGGGCGGCGGCGTGGGATCGGGATCGGCGATCAGCATGTGCTGGAGCACGATCTCAGGGCGCTCGCTGTCCCGCCAGCGGATGCGGTAGGCGGGCATCTTGGTGCCACGGCTGGTGGTCTGCTCCACCGGCTCCATCACCCACCCCCGGCGCGATCGGCCCTGGGGGTTGCGCTTCACCACCGCATCGGCGTGTTTGAAGCGAAAACCGACGCGCTCACCACTCATGGGACCGAGAACCCCGGTTGGGGAAGAATGCCTAGGCCCCTCCAGTATCTCACTGCGCCGGTCCCGGCCCGGAGGCGGCCCTCCCCTCAGCTGCCTGAGGGGGGTTCGGGGCGCAGCAGCGGGAAGGCGATCACGTCGCGGATCGAGGGGCTGTCGGTGAGCAGCATCGCCAAGCGATCGATGCCGATGCCCAGGCCGCCGGTGGGGGGCATGCCGATCTCCAGGGCGTGCAGGAAGTCCTCGTCCACCGTCTGGGCCTCCGGATCACCGGCGCGGCGCCGCTCCTGCTGCTGCTCCAACCGGGCCCGCTGGTCCACCGGATCGATCAGCTCGCTGAAGGCGTTGGCGGTCTCCCGGCCGACGATGAACAGTTCGAAACGCTCGACCAGCCCAGGCTTTTCACGGTGCCTGCGGGCGAGGGGCGAGACTTCAATCGGGTAATCGAGCACGAAGGTGGGCTGGATCAGGGCCGTTTCCACCCGTTGTTCGAAGGCCTCCACCAGCAGCCGGCCGACGCTGTCGGCGGCTGCTGGCACCTCCAGGTCGGCGGCGGCCATCGCCGCCGCGGCCGCTTCCCGGTCGGGGAAGGCCTGGAAATCGAGGCCGGTGGCCCGCTGCACCAGCTCGTGCATGGTGGCGCGGGTCCAGGGGGGGGTCAGATCCACCGACACCCCCTGGTACTCGATCACCGTGGTGCCACACACCGCCTGGCAGCAGGCGACGATCAACTCCTCGGTGAGGGCCATCATGTCGGTGTAATCGGCATAGGCCTGGTACACCTCCACCGAGGTGAACTCGGGGTTGTGGCGGGTGCTCACCCCCTCATTGCGGAAGATGCGCCCCAGCTCGTACACCCGCTCGAAGCCGCCCACCACCAGCCGCTTGAGGTGCAGTTCGGTGGCGATGCGCAGGGTGAGGGGCAGGTCGAGGGCGTTGTGGTGGGTAGCGAAGGGGCGGGCATCGGCCCCACCGGCCTCCGTCTGCAGCACGGGCGTCTCGATCTCCAGGAAACCGCGCTCGTCGAGCCAGCGGCGCATCGTGCTGACCAGCACAGCGCGGCGGCGGAAGGTTTCGCGGGTGTGGGGGGAGACGATCAGATCGAGGTAGCGCTGCCGATAGCGCTTCTCCACGTCCGCCAGGCCGTGCCACTTGTCGGGCAGGGGCTGCAGCGACTTGCTGAGCATCGTCCAGTCGCGCACCTTGACCGAAAGCTCGCCCCGGTCGGTGCGCCGCAGGGTGCCGGTGGCGCCGATCCAGTCGCCGGCGTCGGTGAGGGTGGTGAGGTGAGCAAAGACGCCTGGCTCCTGAGGATGGGCCTCTTCGAGGTAGGTCCGCTCCAGGTAGAGCTGAACCGTGCCGCTCTCATCCGCCAGGGTGAAGAAGGCCAGCTTGCCCATCACCCGTCGGGTGAGGATTCGGCCTGCAACCGTTACGGTCTCGTCGCGCTCGGCACCGTTCGCCAGATCGGCATGGGCCTCCTGTAGCGCAGCAGCGCTATGGCTGGGGGCAAAACGCAGCGCGTAGGGGATCCGGCCAGCAAGCCCAGGAGTTCCATCCGGCCCAGGAGTTCCCAGGAGTTCAAGCTCAGCGGCCTTACTGAGGCGGTTATCGCGCAGCTCCGACAAGGCAGGCGAACGGGCAGGGGGAGATGGCCCCATCCTGCAGGAACGCGAGACCCTCAGACCGCTGCCGCGAGCGGGGTATCCCCGAGGCGCTGGGAGGCGTAGCCGGTGCCGCGCACCGTGAGGATCAGCTCGGGGTTGCGGGGATCGGGCTCCAGCTTGCCGCGCAGGCGAGCCACATAGACATCCACCACCCGCAGGTCGGCGGCGCGGCGCGGCGGGTAGCCCCAGAGCTGCTCCAGGATCTCGGCGCGGGGCACCACCCGGCCGGGCTCGCGGAACAGCAGCTCCAGCAGGCTGAACTCGGTGTAGGTGAGGGCGATGCGCTGGCCATCGCGGGTCACCTGGCGGCGGTTGGTGTCCACCACCAGATCGCCCACACGGAGCACGCCGCTGCCGGCGGGCTGCTCCCGGGGTTCACTGGCGGCCGAGCCGCGGCCCACCCGGCGCAGGATCGTGGCGATGCGGGCCTCCAGCTCCTTGGGGCTGAAGGGCTTGGGCAGGTAGTCGTCGGCACCGAGATCGAGGCCGGCCACCCGCTCGGCGATGGCATCGAGGGCGGAGAGGAAGATCACCGGCACGCAGGATTCGGCCCGCAACCTCCGGCAGACCGCGAAACCATCGAGCTTGGGGAGCATCACGTCGAGCACCACCAGGTCGGGTTGCTCGCTGTGGAACAGGCTCAGGGCCTCTTCGCCATCCTCGGCGCAGACCACGCGATAACCGGCGAGCTGGAGGCGCATCACCAGCACCCGGCGAACAGCGGGCTCGTCGTCCACCACCAGGATCGTGGCGCGCTGCTCGGGGCTGGAGCCGTCTGTGGTTCCGTGACCGTCCGCGTCGGAGCTGCCAGGGGAATACCCATCGGAATGCCCATGCGTCAGCCCATCGGGCTGGATGGAAGACCGGGCATCCAGAGTCATGGGCATCTCGATGGATGAAGCCTGATGAAGAATCGCAACCTTACCTCTCAACCGGGTCGAGGAGCGCGCTCGGAAGCCCTGCCCCGGAGGCGGTTTGGCGATTTTTAAGAATTTGTCCCGATTCGGCGGCGGCCCTCAGGGCCAACGCGCCGCCGCGTACCGGTTCCACTCCTGCGCCGCCTGCCGCAGGGCGGCGTCACTGGCGATCTCCCCGAGCATCGCCCGCTGCAGCTGGGTGTAGAGGATGGTCTGGAGGCGCTTGAGGCCGGGGGTGGCGGGCACCAGAACCCGCCCGCTGGCGAGGGTGCGCAGCGACAACAGGCGCGCCTCCTCCACCAGCCGCTGGCGCGGATCGCTGGGGAGCCCCTGCCGCAACCGGCTCTCCAGACGCTGCAGCGCTTGCCGCGCCGAGGGCAGCACCCGCGCCTCCTCAGCGAAGGCCAGCTGGTTCTCGGCGTTGGTGAGGAAGAGGGCGAAGTCCACCGCCTCCCGGGGCAGGCGGCTCTGGCGGGGCACCACCAGGTTCATCACCGCCACGTTGGTGGCCCCGCCGGGCCCGGTGATTGGTGGGGCCAGGGTGGTGGTGGCAGCGATGCCGGGGGCGTTGGTCTGCAGGTTGCGCAGAAAATCCGGGCCGCTGGCCACCTGGGCCAGATCGCCTGCCTGGTACAGCTCGATCGCCCGCCGATACCCCTGGCTCACCACCTCCCGCGGCAACAGGCCCCGGCGGTAGAGGTCGGTCCAGAACGAGAAGGCGGCACGGCCAGCGGCCGTATCGAAGGCGGCGCGGCGTTGCCCGTCGAGCAGGCGCACGTCCATCTGCACCATCGACTCCAGCAGTTCGGCCGAATCGTCCGGCACCACCGTGACGAACAGGGCATAACGACCGGTGCGGCGGCGCACCGTCTCCGCATAGGCGGGCACCTCGCTCCAGCGGCGGGGCGGGGCCGCCAGGCCAGCCTGCTGGAGCAGGCGACGGTTGGCCAGGCTGACGCGGGCGGTGAGATACCAGGGGAGGGCGAAGGTGCGGCCCTCCTGGCGGCCCGCTTCCCAGACCGCCGGCAGGTAGGTGTCAGCGGCCCCGGCGGGCAGCACCGGGCCCAGGTCGAGCAGGCCGCCCCGGCTGGCCAGGTTGGCGGCGAACACCGGGTTGAGGTTCACCACATCCGGCGCCGTTCGGGCATACACCGACGCCAGCAGCTTGCGCTCCACCGAGCTCCAGGGCACATCGGTCCAGCGCACCGTCACCCCCGGATGGCGGCGCTCCCAGGCGGCGATCACCCGGCGCATGTAGGGGGTGAAGCGGGGCGCCAGATCGAGCGTCCAGACGTTCAGCTCGCGGGCCGGTGGGGGGGCGGCGACCCGGGCGCAGCCGGCCGCGAGCAGGGCGAGCAGGGCCAGGGGCGACAGGACCCGCAGCAGGCGGCGACGACCGAAGGAGCGCAGCACCGGGGGCCGCAACGACGGGGGCAGGAGCGGCGGGGGCAGAGGCGGCGGCGGGGGCAGGGGGGAAGCCATCAGCGGGGCGGGGCACCGGCGAGCAACTGGCGCCAGAAGAGCAGCTGCAGGGAACACAGCATCGGCGCCAGCAGGGCGGTGAGCAGGGTCTGGGCCAGCAGCACCTGCAGACCGGCGCCGCCGAGATCCTCCCAGCTCCAGCCGGGCAGCGCCAGCCGGGCGGGCTGGAGCTCCGCCGCCAGCCCGCCCGCAGCCCGCCGCGCCAGGCTCCAGAGCAGCCCCCATTGCAGCATCAGGCTCAGGCCGAGCACCAGGCTGCCCAGCAGGGCGAGCAGGCCGAGGCTGAAGCTGCGCTGGATCGGCCGCCCCTTGCGTCCGAGGCGCCCCCACCACCAGCCCAGCAGGGCCAACCCGGGCACCAGCGTGACGGGACCCGGATGGAGCGAATCCAGCAGCAGGCCGAGGCCCAGGCCCGCCACGCCCCCCCAGACGGGCCCCTCCACCAGCGCCCAGGGGAGGAGCCAGAGCACGCTCCAAGCCGGGGACACGCCGGCGAGCTTCAGCCAGCCCGGCGAAGCCAGGGTCAGCCAGGGCACCGACAGCGCGGTGGCAAGAAACACGGGCTGGCGGGAGAGCTGGGCCATCAGGGACGCACCACCTGCAGCCAGTCGACCGCCTCCAACGGCGCACTCAGCTGCACCACCGCCGCCGGCGCCGGGTCGGCCCCCAGCTCCACGCTCTGGATCACCCCCACCGGCAGGTTGGGGGGCACCAGGGTGCTGGCGGGGGAGGTGACCACCACGTCACCGGGTCGCACCTGGGGATCCTTCTCCAGAAAGCGCAGCAGCGGCCGGCCGGTGCCAACGCCGCTGAGCAGCCCATGGCTCTGGCTGCGGGCCACCCACACCCCCACCCGACTGGCTGGATCGGTGAGCAGGGTGACGCGGGCGGTGCTGGGGGTGACCGAGCCGATCCGGCCGATCAGCCCCCCCGGCGCCAGCACCGCCTGACCGGGGCGCAGGCCCGCCAACGACCCCTGGCCGAGCACCAACTGCTGCCACCAGCCCGCCGGTTCCCGGGAGATCACCGCCGCCCGCAGGCGATCGCCAGACTCCTGCTGCAGCTCCAGCAGGCGCCGCAGGCGTCGGTTGTCACGCTCGAGGGCCCCGAGGCGCAGCTCCTGTTCGCTGCGGGCGGCGGCACGGAGCCATTCGCTCTGGGCGCTGCCGGGCCAGAACGGACGGCTGATCAGGGCATAGAGGTCGGCCAGGGCGGCCCCCTTGCTCAGGCGCACCGCGAACAGGGCCGCGAACAGCAACAGCCACGGCCACGACCGCTGCAGGGGTCGCAGGGTGCGCAGCCGGGCCCAGCGCGAGGCCGGCATGGGGATCAGGCCGCCGGGCGGGCGAAGTCGGGTGTGTCGAGCACCCGCTTGAGGCGGTCGAAGTCTTCGAGCACCATGCCGCAGCCGTTCACCACGCAGAGCAGGGGTTCCTCGGCCACGTGGGTGAGGATGCCGGTCTCGTGGCTGATCAGGTCACAGATGCCGCGCACCAGGGCACCACCGCCCGCGAGCATGATGCCGCGATCGACAATGTCGGCGGCCAGCTCGGGGGGGGTGCGCTCCAGGGTGCGCTTCACCGCCTCCACGATCACGTTGAGCGGCTCGGCCATCGCCTCGCGCACATCGCCGGCCCGCACGTTGATCGTGCGCGGCAGGCCGGAGAGCAGGTGCAGACCGCGCACATCCATCGAGATCTCGTCGTGGGCGTCATCGGGGAAGGCGGAGCCGATGCGGATCTTGATGTCCTCGGCGGTGCGCTCGCCCACCACCAGGTTGTGCACCTTCTTGAGAAAGACGCTGATGGCGTCGCTGAGCTCATCGCCGGCCACCCGCACCGATTCGCTGAGCACCGTGCCGCCAAGGCTGAGCACCGCCACCTCCGTGGTGCCGCCGCCGATGTCGACGATCATCGTGCCCACCGGCTCGGTGACCGGCAGGCCGGCCCCGATGGCGGCGGCGACCGGTTCATCGATCAGGTGCACCTGGCGCGCGCCGGCCAGGCCGGCATCGCGCACGGCGCGGCGCTCCACACCCGTGACGCCGCTGGGGATGCCCACCACCAGCCGCGGCGCGATCACGCCCCGGCCCTCGTTGCCCTTCTCGATGAAGCTCTTGATCATCAGCTCAGCCGCGTCGAAGTCGGCGATCACGCCGTCGCGCAGCGGGCGCACGGCCCGGATGTTGCCAGGGGTGCGACCGAGCATCAGCTTGGCCTCCTCACCCACGGCCAGGGGGACGTTGCGCTCCAGATCGATGGCCACCACAGAGGGCTCATCGAGCACAATCCCCTTGCCCGACACATACATGAGGGTGTTGGCCGTGCCCAGATCGATGCCGATGTCCCGGGAGAGCTGAAAGCGACGAAAGAACACGGAGGAGGCGGCCCGGGGTGGGGAGAGGGGAGGGGAGACCCGGATCCTAGGGGCCGCCCTGGGGAGAGATCAGGGCCGCTCCGGGACCCGGCGATCCGGGGGGTGGAACGGAAAGAACGTGGCTCCCGGCGACGGGTGCCGCATCATTGATCCACTGAACAGAGCGAACAGAGCCATGGGCGTCAATTCCGTCACCCTCGTCGGCCGGGCCGGCCGCGATCCCGAGGTCCGCTACCTCGAATCCGGCAGCGTGGTCGCCAACCTCACCATCGCCGTCAACCGCCGCAGCCGCGACGACGAACCCGACTGGTTCAACCTGGAGATCTGGGGCAAGCAGGCCGAGGTGGCCGCCAACTACGTGCGCAAAGGATCCCTGGTGGGGATCATCGGCTCCTTCAAGCTCGACCGCTGGACCGACAAGGCCAGCGGCGAGGAGCGCAGCAAGCCGGTGGTGCGTGTCGATCGGCTGGAGCTGCTGGGCTCCAAGCGCGACAGCGAAGCCGCCGCGTCGGGGGGATTCGGCGGCGGCTTCGGCGGCGGCGGCGAGCCGAGCGAGGAGGAAGTGCCCTTCTGAAGCCAGGGGCTTGTGCCACTCGCGCAGCCGGGCTAAAAACCGGCGCGAAGCCCGCTCAGGCGTCCCTCGTGACGCCTTTTTTCTTGGGGCGGTTCGCAGGAGGCTCCCTCAGTGGCTGTCCTGCCGCTTCTTCCAGGTGCGCAGAGCGAGCCAGGCGGTGAAGCCGAGCACGGCCAGCACCAACAGCACCTTGATCACCTTGGCCACCGGCTCCAGCCAGGTCTCCACATTCACGTAGGCCTCACCCAGCGCGTAGCCCGCCAGGGTGAGCATCAGCGTCCAGATCAGGCTGCCCGCGGTGGTCCAGATCAGGAAGGGCGTGAATGGCATCATCTCGATGCCCGCGGGCACCGAGATCAAGGTGCGAATCCCGGGGATCAGCCGCCCCCAGAACACCAGCGCCGTGCCGTGGCGGCTGAACCAATCGCGGCTGCGGTGCAGCTCCTGGGGACTGATGCCAATCCAGCGGCCGTGACGGGCAAGCCACTGCTCGATCCGCTCCTCATTGACCAGCCGGCCGATGCCATACCAGGGCAGGGCGCCGAGCACGGTGCCGAGCAGGCCGGCGAGCACCACCGGCACCAGCGCCAGCTGGCCGCTGCGCACGTAGAAGCCCCCCAGGGGCATGATCAGTTCGGAAGGGATCGGCGGGAAGAGGTTCTCCAGGAACATCGCCGCAAAGATCGCGCCGTAGCCCGCCAGCGGATTGGCCTGAACGGCGTTGCCGATCAGCTCGGGCAGCTTCTGCACCAGTTCCAGGGCCACGGATTGCTCTTCGCCGGACGGCGTCAGTCTTCCATGGGCGGGTTCCACGAACCCGCGGGACGGCGCCAACGAAAAAGCCGGCCCCCGCAAAGGGGACCGGCCGGAGAAACGGGTGGCGCCGAGCTCAGTAGCGGTAGTGCTCGAGCTTGTAGGGGCCTTCGACCGGCACGTTGATGTAGTCGGCCTGCTCCTGGCTGAGCACGGTGAGCTTGCAACCGATCTTGTCGAGGTGCAGGCGGGCCACCATCTCATCGAGGTGCTTGGGCAGCACATACACCTCCTTGCCGTACTGCTCACCCTTGGTGAACAGCTCGATCTGGGCCAGCACCTGGTTGGTGAAGGAGTTGCTCATCACGAAGCTGGGGTGGCCGGTGGCGCAGCCCAGGTTCACCAGGCGGCCTTCGGCGAGCAGGATGATGCGGTTGCCGCTGGGCAGCACGATGTGATCCACCTGGGGCTTGATGTTTTCCCAGGTGTACTGCTTGAGGGAGGCCACATCGATTTCGTTGTCGAAGTGGCCGATGTTGCAGACGATCGCCTGATCCTTCATGCGGATCAGGTGCTCGTGGCGGATCACCTGGAAGTTGCCGGTGGCGGTCACGAAGATGTCGATGTCATCGACCACGTCGTCGAGACGGACGACGCGGTAGCCCTCCATCGCCGCCTGCAGGGCGCAGATCGGATCGATCTCGGCGATCATCACCGTGGCGCCGAGGCCGCGCAGGGACTGGGCCGAACCCTTGCCCACATCGCCGTAACCCAGCACCAAGGCCACCTTGCCGGCCACCATCACGTCGGTGGCACGCTTGATGCCATCCACCAGGGATTCGCGGCAGCCGTAGAGGTTGTCGAACTTGCTCTTGGTGACCGAATCGTTGACGTTGATCGCAGGGAAGGGCAGTTCGCCGCCCTTTTGCATCTGGTAAAGACGGGCCACGCCGGTGGTGGTCTCTTCGGTGACGCCCTGGATGTTGGCGTAGATGCGGGAATAGAAGCCAGGCTGGGCGGCTAATTTCTGGCGGATCGAATTGAAGAGGGCGATTTCCTCTTCGTTGGAGGGGTTAGAAAGAACGGAAAGATCCTTCTCGGCCCGGGTGCCAAGCACCACCAGGCCGGTGGCATCGCCGCCGTCATCAAGGATCATGTTGGGCGTGCCGCCATCGCCCCACTCGAGGATGCGGTGGGTGAAGGCCCAATACTCATCCAGGGTTTCGCCCTTGTAGGC
>CAIVPT010000033.1 GCA_903907855.1 uncultured Synechococcaceae cyanobacterium
ATCGCCATGCCGACAATCCATATCCAGATCACCCAGGAAAACTTGATTCGATGATCTGGGGGGGTGCAGGCATCCTGAGCGAGGAACTTCACCAGCAGAAGGACAAAAAGCAACCATCCCAGGATGGAGCCAACGAGATACAGACCACCCAGGAACCAGAGCGGGTATGTCCAGGTGATAGCCCACCAGACGATGTGCTCTGGAATAGTATCAGGGGAGATGTTGACAACAGGATTGCATTGTCTCAGCGAATGGTATGACCCGAGAGAATCATTCATGGAGAGATCCAGGCCGAAAGCCTCTTGATCCAAGGCTTGGGAATCTGATGAAGCAAGAATCCAAGGGTTACGAGTATGGATCCGATCAGAGCACCTCCAAGGACGAAGCGTGTTTTCGGTGCGCTTTGTTCCGTGGGCAACGTAGGCTCGACCGCCATCTGAATCAGAGGATAGGCCGAAAAGAGATCACCTTGGCCCAGATCAAGCTGGGCAAGAGTTGAGGCGAAAACTGCTTGGGCAATCTGCTCATTCAGCAGCAGCGATTCTAAAGTAGAAAGTGGTTTGGCAATTCCCCGAAGACGCTTCTCCAAGCTCATGATTTGTGCTTCCAGAGCGCTGGCTTGCCCATCAAGAGCACGCTGGTCCGCCTGAACGTTGACGAGGTTCTGCAGAAGTAGGTCACGACCAGAGTTACTGGCAACCGTAGAGAGTGCAAGTTTGCTCACAGCAAGCAGGGGCAGATCCTTGGCAAGGAGTTGCTTGCTTCTAAGCAGCAGGTTTTTGAGGGCGTATTCACGCTTGTTGCTTTCCCTTAGTACCCTTGGATTGCGTTGACCAAACTTGCCAGTAAGCAGTCGCAGCGAGGTGGTGGCTTCGCTGTAGTCCTTAAGATGCTGCTGAAAGACCTGATCAACCTGGAGTTGAAAAGCATCGGCTGCCTGTGAAGGTGAAAGGCCGAGGCTGGCACTCAGTTGGGCAAGGCGCCTCGACGCTGACCTTTCGCTGGCCAAGACCTCCGCACGTTGTCGTCGCAGTTGTTCAATATTTCCCGCAAGGTCCCGCACTTGATCAGCTGAACTCAAGCCTGAGCTCAGCTTGTAATACGTGAGTTTCTGTTGAGCTTCCTGCAACTTCAGCTTGGCCGAAAGAAGAATCGACTCGGCCGGAATGCCCCGTTCTTTTAATTCGGTTGCACGCAGTTCGTTCAGTCTGCTCTGAGCCGCATGGTAGAGCGCATGGGACTTGCGCTGAGCATCCTGGGGCGATTGACCTGTGACTTCAAACTGAATCATCGTAGTATTATCGATAAGCTTAATCCTTGGCTTTCCAAACCTTTTGGGACTGATATTGCTGAGCCTTGCAGCTTCGCTGATCACATGATCGCTGGTGAAGATATATTCGTAATTGGCCCTGGTGTCATAGGTGGCGCCGCTTACGCTTGGCCCAGAGGAGGAGGTGGCCTGGCCGACCTCTGGCAGGTTGAGATTAGTAGCTGAGCCTTGATTTGGCAGAATCAGCGCCCACTTGCTGGTGTACAGAGGCCGGGCAAGCAAGAGGTATAGAATAGCGGAAATCCAGATAAACGCATTGGTCAATAGCAGCGGCAAGAAATAGCGATTCCATCGGCTCCGCGTGAGTGGCCGAGACAGGGCGGAAAACCTGGTGGATTGAATCCATACGCTGGAAGAGAACAGCCTTAGATAAGACACTAATTCCAAGGGTTAAGGATCAACGAAGCTGGCGTTAGAATGTCCGAAACCGACTGAATCACATCTCGAAAGGTCGTTACCATTGAGTCGTAGCAGACGACCGAATCATTGGGCATCAGATACGGATTTACATGATCATTGGTGGAGCGCATCAGCAGGTCATCCACCTTTCTCTCCAGATAATCTGTCTTGCCTGTACGTTCATCCGTTCGCACAAGAATCGCCCTACGCCCAGCATTGGTAAAGCGCGTTCCTCCGGCACAGTTGGCCGCAACCACAGCCTGTGAGAATCGATTGCCGTAGCTGAATGACGTGGCATCACGACTGATTCCTGAGGGGGCATTACCCGTGGCAGGCACGGTTAGGTTGGAGAGGAACACCTTGACTCCGGCCAAAGTAATCGGGGAGGGGCGAACGATCAAGGGGTTAACATTTGGCGTAGCCGAAACGATGATTTGATCACCTGCGATTAAGGCGACATCCTCGAATGGTTGTCCAGTGAAGATGCCGGTGAAGTCATGAAGACTTTGCTGGCCACCTCTTACCAGTTTGATAGTAGATGTATCGGCCGTGGGCCTGACCCCACCAGAGGACCTGAGTGCAACCGATAAGAAACGATTCGGTGAATATTGGCCCGATACAGTTACGGGGGTAACGTCCGGGCGGTCGGAAGGAGTTTCATTGATCAAGACACGCCCCGGGAAAAAGACATCTCCGGCGACGAAGACATTGATCGGTGCCCAGCTAACGACGTTGAGGCTAAGTTGCAGAAAGGATTGCTGGAAGAAGCCTCCCTTGATCAGCAGGTTGCGAAGCTCAGATCGCAAAACTTCAGCCTCCTTTCCTACCACAGAAAAGGAAGGGAGATAGGGGATATTAACTTTTCCATCGATGTCAACATCGAAGGTACCACTAAATTCCTCGCCATCTAGGATATCTATACGAATCCGGTCGCCAGGTGACAAAGGCAAAGCCTTGACGGGCAATGTGCAGGCAAAAAGCTGGAGCAAAATCAAGCATACTCTCCCGGTTACTCTCATCATAATTTCTTCCAGTTGCTTCTCTTTTCAAGACAAGTCTAATCAAAACGTTGGTTGACCTGATGCTCCAGCACGCCCTGTTTCCGTGCCCATGAGGGCCCTGCATGTGCTTCCACCTGGCGGAACCAGCTGGGGAGGAGGCATCCCTGCCTACTTGAGCAGCCTGGCCGAGTCGCCCAAGCTGCAATGGGTATCGTTCCGACAGGTGCCGCTCGGATTGGCAACAGAAACCCTTCGTAGCTGGCATGCCGATGTTGTCATCTGGCACCCCGCCTGCTCCTGGGGAGGCCTGCCCGATCAATTCAGACTAATCAAGACTCCAAGCATTCTTGTCGAACATCACTATTGCCGGGGCTTTGAGGTCTACCAGGTACCAGATAGGCTTAGGTTCCGCACAATGCTAAGGCTGGGCTACTCTCTTTTCGACCGTGTGGTTTCTGTCTCATCCGGTCAGGCGCAGTGGATGATGGATGCCAAGCTCCTGGCGGCTTCCAGGCTACGCATCATTCCGGTTAGTCGAACCCTGGATGAGTTTTTGAAGTTGCCCATCGGCTGCTCTGCGCACACCCCCCTCCGGCTCGGCGCCTACGGTCGTTTCGTGCAACAGAAGGGTTTCGATACTCTGATCAAGGCGGTGCAGCTCCTGCCACTCGGCAGCGTGCAGTTGAGCCTGGGTGGTGACGGGTTGTTGGATTCCGAACTCCGCAGCCTCGCCGATGGCCATCCAGACATCACGTTCCTTGGACCCGTCACCGACGTTCCTGCCTTTCTGAATGGCTGCGATGCCATCGCCATCCCCTCTCTCTGGGAACCTTGGGGGAATGTCTGCCTGGAAGCACGGGCCGCAGGCCTTCCGGTGATTGTCAGCAAGGTTGGTGGCTTGAGCGAGCAGATTGAAGGCTGTGGCTTTGCCGTGCTTCCTGCTTCTGCCCCTGAGCTAGCGGCAGCCATTCAAGAACTCATCGCCCTTTCTGCTGACGAGCGCTCCCGCCTCGGCCACAAGGCTCGCGCCTCAAGCCTCAACAGCTGGGATCAGGCCTGCCGCTCCTGGGACAGCCTGCTGCGAGAGCTGGCTTGATCAATCTCAACTTCCTACAGCGCTTTGGATCGCAAGACCGCTTCTTGAGGAACATTGGCTGGATGGGACTCTCAGAACTCGGCATTCGGATTTCGAGACTTCTGGCTACTGTCATCTTGGCCAGACTCCTAAGTCCTGATGAGTACGGCTTCGCCGCCTTGGTGATGATGACCCACGAGTTCATCCGGGTGTTCACCCGAAACGGCATTGGAGAGAAACTAATCCAAGCTCCAGCCGCTGAAGTCGAAGACATGTGCAATACAGCCTTCACCTTAAACTGGCTGCTTGGAGTCCTGCTCTTCTTCGTTCAGATTATTGCAGCTTTCACAGCCGCTAGCTTTTATAAGCAGCCCGACCTGGTTCGACCCATTGTCCTGATCGGGTTTACCTATCTTATTTATCCCTTTGGATCCGTACAAACATCCTTGATTCTGAGGGAGAATCGCTTGAAAGCATTCGGAATGACCCAATTTGCTTCGGTTGTGAGCGACAATATTCTCATCGCCATATTGGCCCTCAATGGATTTGGCATGTGGTCAATTATCCTGCCAAAGTTTCTTGTTGCGCCCATCTGGGTTGTGATGGTCTACCGCTTTAATGCCTGGAGGCCCAACTGGCGACCGACGCTATGGCACTGGCGTCCAATCCTGGGATTCGGGTCTCGCATTCTTGGTGTCGAACTTCTCAATACGCTACGCGATAACATTGACTATGTTTTGATCGGTCGCTTTATTGGCGTAAGCCAGCTGGGCACCTATTACTTTGCCTTTAATGCCGGTCTTGGCATGAGCTTAAGCGCCGTAAATGCGATGGGCCTGACCCTTTATTCCGATCTCTGTGACGTGAGCCACGATCGACTGCTACTACGGAGACGCTTTGAGCAGAACATCAATACAATGGCGAAAGTAATTTTTCCACTAGTCGGGTTGCAGGTGTCGCTTGCTCCCCTCTACGTTCCGATCGTATTTGGGCAACGATGGGTCGATCGTGGTGCTGTGCCGATCCTGATCTGCATCTGCCTCTCGGCGCTGTCCAGGCCCTTTGCCAACGCCGCCTCCGTATTGTTCCGCTCCATCAGCCTTCCCCAGGTGGATCTCAACTGGAATCTCGGGTTCACCCTCTGCTTGGCCTTAGCGGTGCTGGTCAGCACTCGTTATGGCATCTTCGGGGTTGCCTTGGCCGTAATGGCCACCCATCTGCTGCTTCAACCACTGTATGCCCTGTGGGCACACCGGGTTGTTTTACGACATCCTGCCTCCTGGGCCATTTAAAGCATGTCTGTTCCGGCCATATCGGTTGTCATCCCAGCCTTCAATGCATTCGCTTACCTGGCGCAGACGATTGCTTCCGTTCAGGCCCAAACCTACACAAACTGGGAGGCCATGATTATCGATGACGGGTCCACTGATGACACGGCGACTGTCGTTCAGGAACTGCAAGCGAGAGATTCGCGTCTGCGGCTGCTTTCGGTGCCAAATCGGGGTGTATCAGCGGCTCGCAATCTCGGTGTAGCCGAAACCCATTCGCCCCTGATCGCTTTCCTCGATGCCGATGACCTCTGGCTACCTGACAAGCTCCGTTTGCATGTGGAGCGCCATGCCCGCACCAGCGATTTGGGGGTGAGCTTTGCCCAAGTCGAATTCCTATCGGCGGAGGGAGTTCCCACCGGACTGGTGGCATCCCATCCGCGCCATGCCTTGAGGCCCGAGGACTTTCTCTGTAAGAATCCCACGACAACCACCTCCAATTGGGTTCTACGGCGAGAGGTCTTTGAGACCGTGGGTGGCTTCGTGGAGGACATGGGTTTCTCGGAAGACCTGGAATGGCTGCTACGGGTAGCTTGTTACGGCACCTGGCAGATTGCACCGATTGATCGAGTGCTCACCTACTACCGCACGTCAACAGGTGGACTCTCCTCAAATTTAGTTCAGATGGAGCGGGGCTGGCTGCGGCTGATCCAAGAGGCTCGCCGCTATGCCCCGCTGCTCGTTGAGAACCACTTCGCCAGAGCCCACGCTGTTCAGCTCCGCTATCTCGCTCGTCGTTCCCTGCGTCTGAAGGATAATCCTGCTGTCGGGGCCGACTTCCTGCTAAGGGCTCTGCGATCGGACTGGCGTGGTCTGATCCGAGAGCCCCGCCTGACAGGACTGACGGCTATGGCGATCTTCGCCCGATGGCTACTGCACACCTGCAGGGGCTGGGTACCGTCGTGCCGAGGCTACCCGCGGAAAAACTGGGATGGGAAGCGATGACCGAATGGGCCATCTTCCTCCGCTATTGCCAAAGCTTGTGACTCAATCCCCCCCCCCTGCCGCAGCAGACGTCTGGGCCATTGGCTCACCGCTGGTCACGGTGGTGATGCCGCTCTTTAACTCCGCCACCACAGTGAGGGATAGCCTGGAGTCGGTGCTTGCCCAGACCTATGGCCATCTGGAGATCCTGGTGGTGGACGACGGCTGCACCGATGAGAGTGTCTGCATGTGCCGCGAATACGACGATTCCCGCATCCGCATTATCCAGCAGAGCAACCGTGGTCTGGCCGGAGCGCGCAACACCGGCATCCGCCACGCCCGAGGCGCGATCCTGGCCTTTCTCGACTGCGACGATCTCTGGCACCCACGAAAGATCGAGCGGCATGTGCAGCATCTAAGCTCTTCTGAGGAAGTGGGGGTGAGCTATTCCCGTTCCGCCTTCATCGATAGCGACGGCAAGCCCCTGGGCCTCTACCAGACCCCACCGCTGCACGCCATCACCCCGCAGATGATCCTCTGCCGGAATCCAATCAGCAATGGCTCGTGCGTGGTGATGCGCCGGGAAGTGCTGGACGCTATTCGCTACGAGGCAAACACCTACGGAACTGTGGAGAGCTTCTGGTTCGACGACAGCTTCCGCCAGTCAGAAGATCTCGAATGCTGGCTGCGCATCGCCCTGCAGACGAAGTGGCGATTCGAGGGCATCGCCGAGCCGCTCACCCTCTATCGGCTCAGTAGCGGCGGTCTCTCGTCCAACACCGAGAAGCAGTTCGCCAGTTGGCAGCGGGTTCTCCAGAAAACAGCCGGATATGCTCCCGAACTGATCAGCCGCTATGGAGAGCGTGCCCTGGCCTACCAGCTGCGCTATCTGGCCCGCCGCGCTATTCGCGAACGCCGACCACGTCAGGGAGCTAAGCTAATCAATGAGGCACTACGCCGCTATCCCAGGCTGCTGCAGGAGGAACCGGCCCGCACCCTGATCACCCTCTCGGCGGCCTATCTCGGCGTGGTTTTGCCGCAGGGGCTTTCCAGGCTTCTGGAGAACGCCATGATCAGGCTCACAGGGCTGATGCAGCGGCTGAGCATGGGCAAACTAATGTAATAAAAGATCGTTATTTCCCGCTCCGCTTCCCACTCCGCTCAGGGCCGATCTGTTGCACTTTTTACTCATCTGTTCCTCCGGGGGTCATTTCAAGGGTCTGATGCAGCTGCGGCCCTTCTGGAAGCAGCACCAGCGCAGATGGGTGACCTTTGACACAGCCACAACCCGCGCGGCTTTGGAGGGTGAGCCAGTCACCTGGGCCCACAGCCCCACCAACCGCAACCTGCCCAACCTGATCCGCAATGCCTGGCTGTCGTGGCGCGTGCTGCGCACGTCCAAGCCGGACGTGATCCTCTCCACCGGCGCCGGGGTGGCGGTTCCCTTCCTGATCCTCGGCAAGTTGCTGGGGTGCCGCACCGTCTTTGTCGAATCGATCACACGCATCGAGACCCTCAGCCTCTCGGCCATGCTGGTGCTGCCTTTCCTCGACGTGCTTTACGTGCACTGGCCCCAGCTGCAGACCCGCTATCCAAGGGCTGTGCTGGTGAGCGCCCCGTTCAACGCGCAGCCGGCAGCCATCGCGGCGGACTGCCGATGATCCTGATCACAGCGGGAACCGAGAAGTTTCCCTTCAACCGACTGATGCACTGGGTGGATCTGCTGCTCCAGGACGACCTGTTCGGTGAGGAAGAGGTGGTCGTGCAGTACGGCACCTGCACCTTCCTACCGGGCGGAGCCAAGGTCTATCGCCTGCTGAGGGAGCAGGACTTCCAGAATCTGGTGCGGCGGGCCCGGCTGGTGATCGCCCACTGCGGAGAGGGAACGGTGTTACTGCTCGACAGCATGGAGACCCCTTTCCTGCTGATCCCTCGCAGCCAGCGCTACCAGGAGCACGTCGACGACCATCAGGTGGAACTGGCCCAGGTGCTGGCCTCGAACGGGGTGCCGATCGGCTGGGGGCCGGCCGATCTGGTGCGTTTCCTGGCAAAGCCCTCCAAGGTGTCGATCGGCGATCTCTCCGTGGCGGCCGCACAGGCCGTATGTCACCGCCTCGACCAGCTCTTTCCAGCCGACTCCTCCTGCGCAGACCCGTCGTTTTCTCCTCCCTTGGTCCGTTGAAGAGCCCTGACGCCAAGGGGGAGGCCTCCTTCGCTGAGCAAGGTGGAGTTTCGGTGACCTCGCACCGAGGGGTGCTGCTGCTGGGTTTCCCGCGTCGCTTCACCGTGTCCGAGGCAGTGAGGTTCCGCCAATGCCTGGAGGAGCTTCTGCCCCTGTACCCCGATACCCGTCGCATCGTGCTGGATTTCAGCCGCACTGAGCTGATCGACAGCAGTGGCCTCGGATCCCTGATCCCCAACCTGAAACTGGCCCGCGCGCGGGCGATCCCGATACAGGCTTGGAGCGCCGGCGCCCAGGTGAAGCTCGCCCTGTCGCTGATGGGCCTTGAGAAGGTACTTCCCGTGGTGGCAGGCACCGAAGGGGTGAATCCTGCTCAGGCGGTGAACACCAGAGAGCGGCCCGCGATCACTCACCCCTCCGTGAGATCACTACCGAAACGCCTGCTCGACATCGTGGGGGCCCTGGTGGGCCTGGCGATCACGCTGGTGCTGTTTCCGTTCCTTGCCCTGGCGATCCGGCTGGACAGTCCAGGACCGATCCTGTTCAGCCAGGTGCGGCTGGGCTGGATGGGCCGGCGCTTCCGGCTCTGGAAACTGCGCTCGATGGTTGTGAACGCGGAACAACTGCACAACGCGGTGCCCAATGAGGCCACCGGGGCGTTCTTCAAGAACGCGAACGACCCACGCATCAACCGGGTGGGCAGATTCCTACGCCGCACCAGCCTCGACGAATTACCCCAGTTCTGGAACGTGCTGATCGGCGACATGAGCCTGGTGGGGACTCGACCGCCCACCCCGGATGAGGTAGATCGCTACGCTATTGCCAACTGGCAGCGGCTGGATGTGCGACCGGGGCTCACCGGCGAATGGCAGGTGAACGGACGCTCAAAGGTGCTGAACTTCGAGGATGTGATCCTGCTTGACTTGCGCTACCAGGACAACTGGAGCTTCGGATACGACGTGAGGTTAATCCTCAAGACGCTTTCTGTGATCTTCAGCAAGCGCTCCGGGGCATCGTAAATGATGAGCGCTCCCTTCACCCCTGGCAGCTGTGAATCCAGCTTTCCCAGCAGGCTTGAGGCAACCCAGCACCTGCTCGACTGGTTCGATCGGCACCGCCCCGCAGACCTGGATCCCTCGCTCTGGATCCAGGCCCAGACGGCGCTGGTTGAAGGATTCACGAACGCCGTTCGCCATGCCCATGGCGCCCTGATGCCCCCTCCCCCCGTGACGGTGACACTGAACATCACGGCGACCCACCTGCAGCTCCATATCACTGATCATGGCGCTGCTTTCGATATCACAAGCGCATGGACAAGCGATGCGAGAGCCGAGAACGATTCCGGGGATGGTGATGGCCTGCCAGAGCTTCCGGATCAAGATTCGCAGTGGGGTCTGATCATGCTGGGTCGACTACGGCGAGATTTTGGCTGGATGATCCGCTACGACCACTTACCGGATGGTGGCAACAAGCTGGTGATGGAGCGGGCGCTCGCCTGAGACTTGGGCGCCCGGTGCCTACGGGGCTGCGGCTGCCGCGGCCGATCGATCGGCGGCGGCGGCAAGGCGTAGAAGTCATCACCAAGGCCCCTCAGAAGGCATTCTGGAAGCTCCCGCCGGAACGTCCCGTGTCGCCCCTGCCGCCGCCCGAGCCCTCCAAGCATCTGGAGAGCATCGCCCAGCTCGATGCGCGCAAGATCCGCTTCGAGGTGAACCGGATCGAGCTGCCGATGGGGGTGGAGGGGCAGTTCGGGATCATCCGCCACCCCGGCGCCTCCCTGGCGGTGCCGGTGCTCGCCGACGGCCGGGTGGTGCTGCTGCGCCAGTACCGCTTCGCCGTGCAGGCGCGCATCCTCGAATTTCCCGCCGGCACCCTCGATGAGGGCGAAGACCCGCTGAGCACGATGGAGCGGGAGCTGCAGGAGGAGGCGGGCTACCGGGCGGAGCGCTGGGATCCGCTGGGGGTGATGCTGCCCTGCCCCGGCTACTCCGATGAGGTGATCCACCTGTTCCTGGCCCGGGATCTCACCCCCCTGGAGAAGCCCCCCGCCGGCGACGACGACGAGGACCTGGAGGTGCTGGTGCTGGAGCCCGCCGCGTTGGATGCGGCCCTGGCCAGCGGCGATGAATACCTTGATGGCAAGAGCCTGGCGGCCTGGTTCCGGGCCCGTCAGGTGCTGGGGCTCTGAGGGGAGGCGCGGTGATGGCGACTGAGATCACGGGGGGCGGCGAGCGCTGGTTGTTCTGGCATCGGCGCGATCTGCGCCTGGCCGACAACCTCTCCCTGGCCCAGGCGGCGGCCAGCACCAGGGCGCTGACGGGGGTGTTTGTGCTGGATCCGGCGATCCTCGGCGCGACCGACATGGCGCCGGCGCGGCTGTGGTTCCTGCGTCAGAGCCTGGCGGAGCTGGCGGAACGCTGGCGGGGCGCCGGGAGCCGGCTGCTGCTGCTGCGGGGCGATCCGGCGGAGCTGCTGCCCCGGCTGGCGCTGGCGGTGGGGGCGCAAGGGGTGGCCTGGAACCGCGATGTCGAACCGTTCGGAAGGGAACGGGATCGGCGGGTGGCCAAGGCGCTGCAGGCGGAGGGCTGCCGGGTGACGGTGGCCTGGGACCAGCTGCTGGTGGAGCCCGAAGCGCTGCGCACCGGCGCCGGCGATCCCTACCGGGTGTATGGACCGTTCCTGCGCAACTGGCGGGGGCAGGTGGCGCGGCGGCAGGCCCTGGGGGCGGCGAGCGCGGGCGGCCTCGATCCGGTGGCGGCACCGCAGGGTCTGCGCGACCTCAACCCCGATGCCCTGCCCCGCCCCGATCTCTGGGCGGCGCTGCCGCGGCTGGAGGGGGTGCCGGAGGAGGCGGCCCTGGCGGCGGAAGCGGGTGTGGCGCCCTTCGCCGGCGCCGATCTCTGCCCCTGCCGGCCTGGGGAGGCGGCGGCGATGGCCCAGCTGGAGGCCTTCGCCGCGGGGGCCCTGGGCCGCTACGAACCCGGCCGTAACTTCCCGGCGGAAGCGGGCACCTCGGGCCTATCGGCGGCGCTCAAGTTCGGCACCCTCAGCCCGCGGCAGGCCTGGGCGGCGGCCCAGCAGGCGCTGGAGGGGACCCGCAGCGATGAGGAGCGGCAGGCGATCGGGGTGTGGGAGCAGGAATTGGCCTGGCGGGAGTTTTACCAGCAGGCGCTCTTTCACTTCCCGGAGCTGGCGGAGGGCCCCTACCGGGCCCAGTGGCGCGCCTTCCCGTGGGAGAACGACGCGGGGCGGTTCGCCGCCTGGGGCGAGGGCCTCACCGGCGTGCCGATCGTGGATGCGGCGATGCGCCAGTTGCGCGAGAGCGGCTGGATGCACAACCGCTGCCGCATGATCGTGGCCTCCTATCTGGTGAAGGATCTGATCGTTGATTGGCGGTGGGGCGAGCGGCACTTCATGGCCCACCTGGTGGATGGCGACCTGGCCGCCAACAACGGCGGCTGGCAGTGGAGTGCGAGCAGCGGCATGGACCCCAAGCCGCTGCGCATCTTCAACCCCACCACCCAGGCGGCCCGGTTTGATCCGGAGGCGGAGTACATCCGCCGCTGGCTACCGGAACTGGCGCATGTGGCCCACGAAGATCTGCTCAGCGGCAACATCGGCGCCCTGGAGCGCCGGGGCTACCCCGAGCCGATCGTGGACCACAAACGCCAGCAGGCCCACTTCAAGGCCCTCTACGCCACGCTGCCGCGGGGCTAATTGCCCACCCGGGCTTGGATCCGCCGGCGGAGGCGGCGGCTGACGCCGAGGCCAGCTCCGAGGCCAAGCAGGGGCAGGGGCGCGGGGACCGGCGTTGAGGTGGCCTGGAACGTGAAGCCCACCGGGGTTACGTTCGTCTGCTGAAACCAGAGGGTGTAGGAGCCAGCCGCCAGAGGCCCGGTGATCGGGCCGCCGATCGAACGGGTGAAGAGATCGCTGTTGGCGGTCGCATCGGTGAGGCAATCGCCCACCAGGGTGATCGCCTGCTGGTAGTTCTGGGAGCAGAGGGTGCTGCGGGCTCCGCCTCCGTTGCCGAAGTGGTGATAGGCCAGGGCGCCGGGAAGGGCACCGGTGGTGGTGTTCGGCACAGCCGTCCACTTGTCACCCGCCTGCAGGGCCACGAAGCCCTTGAGGTCGCTCGAGTTGTAGTCGAGAAGCTCCAGGCCGCTGAACACGTAGCCAACGGGCACCGTGAAGCTGACGTATTGGGCATTGGGAGACACACCACCAACCGTCGCCGACGGCCCGGCGGGCTGGGACACCGAGCCGGCGATGCTGAGAATTTCGCTCCAGGGGAGCACCGTTGGGTTGTTTTTGTCGTTGCTGAAGGCCGCATGGCCAGCCTGGGGAAGCGCCAGCACCGCGAGGGCAGAGGCGGCCGCCAGGAGGGCGCGGGAAGACCGCAAACCACCGATTTGGGAGAAAATACCGGTAAAATTCACTGAATAAAGCTAAAAAAGGCCATCCCATACTGATACGGAAATGCCTGATGGGCTTGAGTTTGTTCCGATATGTTTACAAATGCCCACAGGCTCGACAGGGATTGTCTTCAGGCCGCTACGGCCGTTTGCCCCACCAGCTGGCAGAGGCTGGCGATCACATGCTCCTGTTGATCGTCGCGGAGCTCGGGGAAGATCGGCAGGCTGAGTACCTCCACGCAGAGGCGTTCGGTGACCGGCAAGCTGCCGGACCCGTAGCCGAGGCTGGCGTAGGCGGGCTGGCGGTGGATGGGGATCGGGTAGTAGATGATCGTGTTGACGCCGACCTCCTGCAGGCGCTGCTTGAGCCAGTCACGGCAACAGGCTTCCGGCAGACCGAAGGCGGCGCTGTCGGCGGCGGGGGTGCAGGCGCCGGCACAGGCGGCCCCGGCTTTGGGGCAGGCCGGCACGCGCACCACGAACTGGTTCCAGCTGTGGCCGTCGGGCCCGGACTCCGCCAGGTGCACCCCCTCCAGACCGGCGAGGCCCTCGCGGTAGCGGGCGGCGATGGCGCGGCGACGCTCCACCCAACCGGCCAGGTGGGGCAGCTTGACGTTGAGCACGGCCGCCTGGATGGCGTCGAGGCGGCTGTTGTAACCGAGGTCGGTGTGGAGGTAGCGGCGGGGCATGCCGTGCACCGCCAGCTCGCGCATCCGCTGGGCCAGCTCGGGATCGCGGCACACCACCGCCCCACCGTCGCCGGCGGCGCCGAGGTTTTTGGTGGGGAAGAAGCTGAAGCAGCCCACATCGCCCCAGCCGCCCACCGGCCGATCGGCCCAGCGGGCGCCGGTGGCCTGGGCGCAGTCTTCGATCACGCGCAGATCGTGGGCGGAGGCGATGGCATTGATGCGCTCCATATCCACCGGCCGGCCAAAGAGGTGCACCGGCAGCAGGGCGCGGGTGGCCGGGGTGATGGCGGCCTCGATCCGCTCGGGATCGATCAGGTAGGAGCTCTCCTCCACGTCGACGAACACCGGCGTGGCGCCCACGGCGCTGATGGCTTCGGCGGTGGCGAAGAAGCTGAACGAGCTGGTGATCACCTCATCGCCGGGGCCGATGCCGAGGCCGCGCAGGGCCAGGATCAGGGCATCGGTGCCGCTGTTGCAGCCCACTGCGTGGGGCACTTCACAGGAGGCGGCGAAGGCCTGCTCAAAGCGGGCGATGGTGCCGCCACCGATGTATTGACCGCTACGCAGCACCTCGAGAACGGCGGTGTCGAGGTGATCACCGAGCTGCTCCAGCTGGTCGTGGAGGCTGAAGGGGGGCACATTCATCGGGCAACCTTACGACCGGCGTCAGGAAACGGGCACAGGGCCGGCCCAGTCTGGCTCCCGGCCTGGATGCCACTTGATGTTGCAGCCGATCGAGGCGATCTGCTCGGCGGCTGGGGGCTGGCCGGCGAGCACCGCGGTGAGGGCGGCCCGCAGGTCGCGGCCATCGAGGGGAACGGCATTGCCGGGGCGGCTGCCGTCGAGCTGGCCGCGGTAGGCGAGCTGGTGGGAGGCGTCGAAGAGAAAGAGATCGGGGGTGCAGGCGGCCCGGAAGGCGCGGGCCACGGCTTGTTCGGCGTCCTGGAGGTAGGGGAAGGCCCAGCCGTGGAGGCGGGCCTGCTCCGCCATCCCCGCCGGGCCGTCCTGGGGATGGGTGCGCTCGGAGTTGCTGCCAATCGCGACCAGCGCCGCCCGATCGCCGAAGTCGGCCGCCACCCGGCCGATCTCCGGCTCGATGTGCTTCACAAACGGGCAATGGGGGCAGAGAAAGAGCACCAGCACCGGCCGATCCGCCAGAGCGGCGGGATCGAGGCCGCCGCCGCTCACCGGCGTGAGGCCGGCCACCATCGCCGCCAGCGGCAGTGGCGTGCCCAGGGGCAGCATCGTGGAGGGGGTGAGGGCCATGGCGGGCGGCGGAGCCGCGGGTCATCATCGCGGCGGCGATCATGGCAACCCCAGGACGCCATGGCGCCCTGTCCACCCCTCGCTGGTCCTTGCCCGCCCCTTCGCCGCCACCCAGACCGCCCGGCCCCCCGCGCGCCACGGCCCGGCGCCCCATGGCCCGGTGCCGCTCCAGGCTGCGCCGGCGGCTCGCCCGCACCGCCGCGCTGCTGCTGCTGGTGACCGCCGCGGGCTGCGTGCCCGCGGGCGAGCGCTCCAGCGGCCGCGTCTTCCCCCTGCCCCGCCACGAACCGCACGACGGCCTGGCGGTGGTGACCCGCCCCGGCGGCGAAGGACTCCACGTCTACCTCGACACCGACACCCGCCACCCCGGCAGCTGCGCCCCCCGCTGGCACGTGGAAACCGCCCGCCTGAGCAACGGAGACAGCCCCAGCCCCACCAGCACCGGCCGAGTGGCGGCGGCGGAGTTCTTCACGGCCCTGCAGCGCGGCCGCGTGCGCCTGGCCCTGCGCCGCGAGATAGAGGCCCTCTGCCGCAACCGGGCGCCCCGCCGCTGGTTCGTGTGGCGCGAACCGCCTTTCACCGCCGCCGAGGTGGTGCTCGATCCGCTGCCGCCGCTGGAGGACGCCCAGATGCTCAGCCATCCCACGGCGGTTCGGCGCGCCGAGAAGCAACTGCTCGGCCAACCCCTCTCGCCGGACGACCTGGTGGATAAGCCGCTGCCCAGAGGGGTGGATGGGCCATAGGGGGGCGAATCAGCCGAAGCTGATCTGCTCGAACCCCGAATAATACGTCCCCTGGAACAGCCAACCCTCCTCGCCGGGCACCGAGAACCAACCAGCCTGGGTCTCAAAGTCGCCCTGCAGCACCTCCCGCAGCTGCAGCACATCCCATCCCTCGCCGCCACGCACCGTGGAGGGGCGCACCAGGCCACCGTTCGGGCGCTGGAGCCAGGCGGCACCGGGGGTGCTCTCCATCTGTCCCACACTCACCACGTCGTCGCCGGCACCGGCCTGGATGAAGGAATCGCGGCCGATGCCGTAGCCGGTGATCGTGTCGTTGCCGGCGCCGCCGAACACCAGCGCCCGCTCTCCCCACACATCCCCCACCAGGGTGATCACGTCATCTCCCCGGTTGCCGCTGAGCAAGCTGTTGCGCACCGCCACCGATTCACCAGCGCCGGGGCCCTGCAGCAAGGCATCAACCACCAGATCGTCCTTGCCATCGCGCAGCCGCAGGGTGCTGTTGCTGAG
>CAIVPT010000034.1 GCA_903907855.1 uncultured Synechococcaceae cyanobacterium
CCTCGCCGGTTCGCGCTGCCACCTACACGGTGAGCGAAACCAGCTGGGGAACCAGCGCCACGGCAAACAGCTTCGCCTGGGCCCTGGCTCAGGCCAACAGCAATCTCGGGGCCGATACGATCCGCATTTCGCCCGGCCTGGAGATCGATGTGGATGACGCCACGGACGAACCCGGGGGCTGGCTGACCACGATCAGCGACACCCTTACCATCCAGGGTAATGGCGCCACCTTGGTCGGCAATCCCAGCTTCGTGAGCAGCGGGGGCACCGTCTACGACAAAATGAATGTCGATGTTTTCAGGCCGGGCTTCGACATCCTGACCCAGCAAGCATTTTCCTTCGGCAAGCTGGCCCCAGGGGTTTCCCTGAACATCCATGCACTGAACAGCGATGGCCTGAACGGTTTCCTGCAGCTGGGCGAGGGCTCCACGGCAAGCCTTAATAAGTCCACAGCCCGAAACAGTGTGAGCTACGGGCAGCTGGTTCCCCGCTCTGTGTTCGAAGCCAAGGCCAACTCCACCCTCAATCTCAGCCAGGTGGCGCTGGCGCGTATCAATCCTGAGGTCTTCGGCATTGGTCCAGCCTGGGCAGGGGCGATCAGCGGGGTGAATGCCACCCTCAACATGGTGCGCAGCTCGATCAGCCAGGCGGCATTAGCCGTCGGGTCCGTGGTCTGGAGTGGTGGTGTGGCCAATGTGGTGTCTTCGCTGATCAGTGAATCGGGCGGTGTATCGGTGTCTGACGACACCCAGCCGGGCGTGATGAATCTGGTCAACAGCCTGGTCTCGGTCTATGCCCAGAATTCCGATATTCAGCGGCTGCAAGCGATTCTTGGTGGTGAACTCAACATCACCGCCTCCTCTATTCTTCAGGACGTCCTCTACAACACTGACCACACCTCCGCCACTTGCAACAGCGATCCATACGCCTGCGCCGGCAAGCCGCTCACCGCTTTTGATGGCGGCTTGATCACGCTCAAGCAGAGCTATGTCTCGTTGATCAATGCTCAAATTCCAGGGCTCATCCCTGCTGGAGTTCTGTCCTATTCCAATGCATTCTCTGGCTCGGGCAGCGCAGGCATTCTCCAAGCCTCCGATTCCGTTTGGTTGCAGACCACTCCAAACCAGAGCGCGGCAGATCTGCAGAGCCTGTTCGGCGCCCCTGGTCTGCTCACCAGTGGCATCCCCCTCATCCTGGAGGATGTCGGTGGCGGCACTAGCGCCTATGTCCCCTTGCCAGGAGGCGCCTATCCCAATCCCGATGGGCCCCTCATCGATCAGATCAGCGATGCGGATGGCGCCAACCAGCTGATCAATCCGATCGACGGCAGCCCGATCCGGCAGGATGTGTTCGGCAATCGCCGCACCCGCAACGGCCTCCGCACGATCGGTGCGGTTCAGCCCGCCAACGTCCCGGCACCGCTTCCCCTGGCGGGCCTCCCGGTGGTCCTGGTCTGGAGCCGTAGGCTGCGGCGCAGGATCGCCTCGCCGGCGCCCATCCGCATCCACCCCAGCGGCCCGCGGCGCTGAGCCTGTTGCCCGGCTGGAGCCGCGATCAGAACCCGGTGAATCGGCTGCTGGTTTGCGCCACTACACAGACAATGGGTAGTGGTCTTTGCGCGTGAAGACCGGCCCGGCCTCGGTGCCCTCCCTGCTGTCGGCCCTGGCGGGCATCTGAACCGCTGCGGCTGATGCGCTCAGGGCGAGGGCGGAGGCCTGGGCGAGGTGACGCATCGTGGGCTGTGCCATTGCCTTCAACGTAGCCAAGGCTTGGGCGGCTTTCCGCTGGTTTGATGACTTGGACGATCGTGCAGCGATGGTTGCGGGTGTCTTCGCCGCTGAGATCAGGCCGGTGTCGCCCAGTCCACCAGGCGCAGATCCTCAATGCCGCGAAACTCCCGCACGTTGGTTCCCGTTCCTGCATAAGCTTCCTGCAAAAGAGGGGGCTAACGCCCCCCCAACACCCTGAATTGGGCAACTCAATTCCCGCAAGATCCGGGTTCACCGGCATGGGCATGGGGACCACGACGGCAGATGCCGCGGCAGCTCCGCCCCCACCTGCGACGGCTCATCGCGAAGCCTCGGGCCGTGCGGTGAGTGGGGCCGCGATCACTCCTCCCCCTCGCCCCCCACCGGCACCAGACGCACCTGCTTGCGGCCGAGCTTGATCTCAAACTCATCGCCGGGCTGCAGGCCCAGCTGGGCGGTGTAAGCCTTGCCCACCAAGAGGTTGCCGTTGCCCTGCACGGTGGCCACGTAGCTGAGCTTGCGGCCGGGGCCGTCCTTGGAGCCACCATCGCCGAGGCTGACGCCTTTGGCCTCCAGCAGGGCCTCGTAGAAGGCGGTGAAGTTCAGGCGATCAGCGCCGTCCTTCTTGCTGCTGACGTAGCCGCAGCTGCGGACCAGATCGGATTTGGAGACATCGCCGAGTTCCTTGACCTTGGCGAGCAGATCGGTGCCGGTGAGCATGGTTCGAGGTGCGGATGAACTCACTATATCCATAGAGCGGAGCTTGCCAAGTGGTGAGGCTTGATCTTTCGACATGCCTGCGATCGCTCTTAGACCCTGTGCGCAACCGCGCCAGCCTTCCTCCATGTAGCATGCGGCCGATGCCATCAATGCCGGCTCCCGCCATGCGCCAAGCTACCGGCACGGGCTACAGAGCTGGCCACCGGATCGATGGGCACGGTGATGGCCGCTCCTGCTGAATCCCGCGCCGGTTCCTCCACCACCGAGCCCAGCCGTGTGGTGCTGGCAGGGTTGCTCGAGCGGGTCACCTTTCACAGCCCCGCCAGTGGCTTCTACGTGCTGCGGATCAAGGCCCGCGGCCACTGCGATCTGGTGACGGTGGTAGGCCTCGCGGCGGAGATCAACCCCGGGAAATGGATCACCGTTTCCGGCGAGTTGCTGACGGATCGGGAGCACGGCCTGCCGTTCAAGGCCTCCTTCCTGTGCACCTCTCCCCCCAAGCCTTTGGGGAGCAGGTGCCGGGCATCGGCAAGGTGCGGGCGGGCCGCATCGCCCAGGCCTGGGCGGATCACAAGGAGGTGCGCGAGATCAAGGTGTTCCTGCACAGCCGTGGCATCGACACCGCGCGGGCGGTGCGGATCTTCAAGACGTATGGGAATGACGCCGCGCAGGTGATGGCGGAGAACCCCTATGGCAAGCCACGGCCACCGAAATGGGGATCAGCGATCTAGGCCCATCCCAAGGCGATGGTGGAGCCGGTGAACGGGCAGATCAAGGAGCCCAGGGGTCTGCGGGGCTACCCGTTGCGGGGCCTGGGGATGGTCGATGGCGAATCGCCTCTGATCGCAGCCAACCACAACCTTCTGAGGCTGCTCCGGTGTACCCGATCACGGCAGCAGGTGCTGGTGAGGGCGACGGGATCCGGATCACTGGCCATCCATCGCTGCGGGGGGCCGGATCCGGCTGCACGGGGATCGGCTCAGGGATTGGGAGCCAGGAGGCGGTCCATGGTGGCTTGCTGGGCTGAAGTGAGGGGCTGCTGGGGGTGGTCATGGGGAACCAGGCAGTTGTCCTTTTCGTTGATCGGTGCTGCCGCCGTGGAGGCCCCGCCGGAGGTGACGGATGGGTTGCGGTAGAGACTGGTGCCTTCCTTGATCGTTTCCACCACCTGGATGTCCTTAATGGTCATGGGGTCCACCTTCAACGGGTTAGCACTCAGCACCACCAGGTCAGCCAGCTTGCCGGGCTCCAGGGAACCCTTGGTTTTCTCCTCGTGGAACTGGTAGGCGCCGTTGATGGTGAGTGCCCGCAGGCCGTCATAGGGGCTCACTTTTTCCTGGGGTGCCAGCACCACCCCGGATTTGGTGGTGCGGTTCACGATGTTCCAGAGGGCATAGATCAGGCTGGGGCTGACGCCGGCGGGCATGTCGTGGTGCATGGTCCAGGGGATGCCGGCTCGCTGCACCGAACCCGCCGCGCCGGCCCAGGCCACCCGATCAGGGCCCATCAACCGAGCCAGGTAGTCGCCCATCGGATAGATGCCGCCGGCGGTGAAGCTGGTGATGGCGCCCACCTTGTTGGCTCGCACAATCTGGTCGGGCCGCAGGAACTGGGCGTGCTGGATGATCGGCCGGTGGTCGGCAGGGCCCTGACTGGCGTAGGCCTTCTCGATCGCCGTGAGGAAGTTGTCCACCGCCTGGTCACCGATGCTGTGGCCTGCCACCTGGCGCCTGCTCTTCCAGTAGGCAGCCACGGTGGTCTCCACGGCGGACTGGGGATCCACGGCCAGGCCGCGGAAGTCCTTCTCCGTAATGCCCGGCGGATTGTTGGTGAAGGGCTGGGACATGAAGGCGTTGTCCATGCTGCCGTCCAGCCAGAACTTCACCCCCGCCAGCCGCACGCGGTTGACATAGCGTTCATCCCCATCCACCCGCGGCGCGCGTGAGGCGGGATCGGCGTACCGGGTCATCACAGCCCTGCGTCCCGCCTTGGCCTGCTCGAGGAAGGAATGCTTCACGAAGAGCAGCAGGTCGATCGGTAGCAGCTTCTCGTCAAGCATCTGGCGGGCCACATCAATGTCGTCATCGCTGAGGCCGAAGCCCATCTCCGACGCTGTGGTTTGACCATTGGCCGCCCAGAGGGCCACGGCCTTGTTGACCCCCAGGCGAATCTGGGCCGGGGTGAGGGGTGCTTTGGCCGCCAGCACCGCAAACACCGGCGCTTCGGCGATGTGACCGCTGGGCTCGTTGCTGCCTGGTTTGCGGGAAATCACCCCACCGGCTGGATCCTTGCTGCTGGCGTTCCAGCCCATCTGCTTCAGCAGGACGGAGTTGATCGAGCCCTGGTGGCCGGATCCGTCCTGCACGAACACCGGCCGGCTGGTGCTGACGCTGTCGAGTTCCTCCTTGGTGGGGTGGCGGTTTTCGGCGAGCTGTTCAGCGCGGTAGCCCAGGCCCTCCACCATGACCCCCTCCGGCAGGGTGGCGGCGTGGGCCTTCATCCGCCCCAGCAGCTCGGGGATGCTCTTCACACCGATCAGCTCGGCGTTGAGCAGGGTGTGGCTGGCCAGCACCAGGTGGCCGTGGGCATCGATGAAGCCCGGCAGCAGGGTGCGGCCGGCCAGGTTCACTTGGCGAGCGCCGCCACCGGCCGCCTTGATCGCCCCAGCCAGGGGGCCCACATAAAGAATGCGCCCCCCCTTCTCCACCAGCGCCTCGGCGTAGGCGGGCTTGGGCCCAGCCATGGTGAGGATGTCGCCGCCGCGATACAGGGTGGCGGCGGGCTTGGTGTCTGTTTGGACCTTCTGAACGGGCTGATCGCTGGCGGGGACTTGGGCGGCTCCGGGTGCTGCCAGCACAAGGGTCGCAAGCCCCAGGGCCACCACCCCGGAAGTGCCGTATCGCAGGGCCTGGGCAGATGGCTGGGCACACCGAATCATCGCCGTCCGCGGCAAGGGTTTCGGCGAAAGTGACCCGTTGGAATCCATGCAAAGGCTGACGCTTCGCGCAAAAGATAGGTCTGCCCTGGAGCGGATGCCGCTGATTTGCGTTTTCTGCGCCGTGCTCTCGCGGCTGATCGATGGCGAATCGCCGTGGCACTCGCGATCATCCGGCCAAGTGATCCCTTGTCTGCGTGTTGAAACCGGCCCCCATTGCCCTGGCACTTCCCCTGGGCCCGTGGTCCCTCAACGGTCTGCTCCCCCTGCTGCTGGCGGGAGGTGCTGCGATCGCCCTCCTTCCCCCCGCCCGGGCCGATGCGCCTCAGTCGCCCGACGTGGCGGCCAGCCTGGCGGTGCCCGGATGCCGCCGCGCCCTGGGGTTGCCTGCCACCGCATCGCCGGCCGAGCTCCTGCGGGCCGACCCGGCCCTGGCGGCGAAACTGGCCGCCGCCCCCGCCTGCCGCAACCCCGGCGATGCCCTGAGCCAGCTGGAGCGACTGGAGCAGGAACTGGCCACCTCGCGCCAGCGCATCGCCGCCCAGCAGAGCCAACTGGCCGCAGAAACCGTTCGCCAGGAAGCC
>CAIVPT010000035.1 GCA_903907855.1 uncultured Synechococcaceae cyanobacterium
GCAAGGCGATCCGCCACATGGAGAAGGGGCGGGTGGTGATTTTCGCGGCCGGCACCGGTAATCCCTTCTTCACCACCGATACCACCGCCGCCCTGCGGGCCGCCGAGATCGGTGCCGATGTGGTCTTCAAGGCCACCAAGGTGGATGGGGTCTACGACAAGGATCCGGCCCGTTTCCCCGATGCGGTGCGCTACGAGAGCCTCACCTTCCTCGATGTGCTCAGCAGCGAGCTGGAGGTGATGGATAGCACCGCCATCGCCCTGTGCAAGGACAACGCCATCCCGATTGTTGTCTTCGATCTGTTCGGCGCCGGCAACATCGGTCGGGCCGTGGCCGGTGAGCCAATCGGCACGAGCATTGTGCCGGCCCGCTGAGCTTTTTCCCGAGCTTTCCCCCTCCCTCGCCGACCCCCAAGACACTCCCCCCGCCATGGACCTGGAAGCCAGCATGCTGAAGTCGTTGGAAGCCACCCAGCGCACCTTCAACACCATCCGCACCGGCCGTGCCAACGCCACCCTGCTCGACAAGATCAGCGTGGAGTATTACGGCGCCGAAACTCCGCTCAAATCGCTGGCCACCCTCTCCACCCCCGATTCCCAGACCATCCAGATCCAGCCCTTCGATGGTGGTTCCCTCTCCCTGATTGAGAAGGCGATCAGCCTCAGCGACCTCGGCCTGACCCCCAACAACGACGGTCGCACGATTCGCATCAACATTCCGCCCCTCACCGAAGACCGGCGCAAGGAGCTTTGCAAGCTCGCCTCCAAATATGCCGAGGAGGGCAAGGTGGCCCTGCGCAACATCCGTCGCGACGGCATCGACCGCATCAAGAAACAGGAGAAGGATGGAGAGATCTCCGAGGACCAGAGCCGCGACGAACAGGACAAGGTGCAGAAGCTCACCGATCGCTTTATTGCGGAGCTTGAGAAGCAGCTCGCCGCCAAGGAGGCGGACATCCTCAAGGTCTGAGGTCCGTTGTCGGCGCCTCCGGCCGCCGCCTTCCGCCCCAAGCACCTCCCGATTCCATCGCAGCGATTCATCACGTGAAGGATGCCGAGGTGATCGTTCTCGGTGCCGGCCCGGCCGGAGCCGCCGCCGCCTTCCATCTGGCGGCCCGGGGCCGGAGCGTCCAGCTGATCGAGCCCCGCTCCCCCGACCAGGGCAAACCCTGCGGGGGGGGCATGGCCGCATCGGTGCAGCGCTGGTTCCCCTTTGACCTCACCCCGGCGGTGGATCAGGTGATCGGCCGGGTCCGGTTCACGTGGGGTCTGGAGGATCCGGTCATCGCCGAGCTCCCGGGTGACGCCCCGTTCTGGATCGTGCGCCGGGCCCGGCTCGATGCCTTCCTGGCGGAGCGGGCTGCGGAGGCCGGGGCCTTCGTGCGCCGCGGCCTGCGGGCGGAGGGGCTGGAGCGGGGCGGCGATGGCCTCTGGCGGGTCGCCCTGGGTGGCGGCGAGAGCGTGCGGGCGCCGGCGGTGGTGATCGCCGATGGCTCCGCGTCATCCTTCGCCACAGCCTTCGGTCTCGGTCCACCCCGTCCGCGCTACGCCTCGACGGTTTCCGTGGAGGTGGAGGCAACCGTGGCGGAGCCCGGCATTGCCCGCTTCGAATTCGGCCTTGTGCACCACGGCTTCTGCTGGGCCTTCCCCCGCGCCCACGGCTACAGCATCGGCGTGGGCACCTTCCTGGGGGGCCAGGAGACCGACGCTGAGGCGGTGCTCGCCCGGCTGTTGCCCAGCCTCGGGGTGTCCGCCGATGCGGGGCAGCGCCGCCCGGGTCGCCTGCGGGTGTGGGATGGCCACCATCCCCTCCATGGCGATGGCCTGGTGGCGGTGGGCGATGCCGCCTCCCTCTGCGATCCGTTTCTCGCCGAGGGGCTTCGGCCGGCATTGATGAGCGGTACGCGGGCGGCGGAGGCGCTCGATGCCTGGCTGGGCGGGGAGGAGAAGGCGCTGTTGGGCTACAGCCAGCGCATGCGCACCGACTGGGGGGATTCGATGGCCTGGGGCCGGCGCATCGCCCAGGTGTTCTACCGGGTGCCGAAGGTGGGCTATCAGATCGGCATCAAGCGACCCACCGCGCCGCAGCGCATCGCCCAGATCCTCTCCGGCGAGATGGGTTATGGAGACATCGCCCAGCGGGTGATCCGTCGGCTGCTGTTCCAGCGCGGCTGAGACCCAGGCCCTGCGCCCCCGTTTCCTTCAGCCGCGGGTGCAGTCCTTGAGGTCCCGCAGGCGCTGGTCGATCGAGGCGAGGAGTTCGATGGCAAACATGGGTGATTCCTGCACGGCGAAGAGAAACTTCTCCCGGTTCATCACCAACAGACGACAGGGGGTGAGGGCGCGGGCGTTGCCGTAGCGCCGGTGATCCTGCGTGACCAGCGCCCCGGCCCCGAAGACCTCGCCGGCTTCGAGGATCTCGTGGTTGCGGCCGTCGTTCCAGTTGAGCTCCACCGTGCCCGTGAGCAGGCCGAACATGCAGTCGCCCGCTTCGCCGGCCCGGAAGATCAGGGTGTCGGGCTCCACATCGATCACCTCGCCCTTGCTGGCCAGGGCGCGCATGGTGTCGAGAGCGTTCATCGCAGGGACAGGGGCTGGAGGGTGGGCAGGAGGGGCTGGGCGGGAAAGGCTGGGCTGGGCGGAGGCGAGAAGCCGCTGGCCCTCAGCGGCGGATCGCCAGGGGGGCCCCCAGGCCGCCGCGCACATCCTCAGGGGCAAGGCGTCCGTCCTTGTCGGTGTCGAGGGCGTCGAACACCGCATCGCTGCCCAGCCACTCTTCGCGGGTGATGCAGCCGTCGCCGTCGAGGTCGTTGAGCAGGAAGATCTCGTGCACGGCATGGGTGAAGGCGGCGCCTCCCTCCAGGGCCGCCAGGCGATGGGCGAGCTGGGCTTCGAGGGTTTCGATCGCCTTGCTGAAGCCGCGGATGCCCTCGTCGAGCTTTTCAGTGGCCATGGGGTCTTCGGCCATCATCGCCACGAACAGGGCCGCATCAACGTGGATCTGGTCCTGGGTGGCACCGGGATCGAAGGGGTTGAGGCGGCGGCCCAGCTCGCCATCGGCGGCCCGCAGTTCATCCATCAGCGCCGGGGAGATGGTGAGTAGGTCGCAGCCGGCGAGTTCGATGATCTCGTCGATGTTGCGGAAACTGGCCCCCATCACCTCGGTTTTGTAGCCGTAGGTCTTGAAATAGTTGAAGATCTTCGTGACGGAGATCACGCCGGGATCCTCGGGACCCGGGTAGCTGTCGCGACCACTGTTTTTCTTGTGCCAGTCGAGAATTCGCCCAACAAAGGGGGAGATCAGGGTCACGCCCGCCTCGGCGCAAGCCACGGCCTGGGCGAAGCCGAACAGCAGCGTGAGGTTGCAGTGAATCCCCTCCTTCTCCAGCAGTTCAGCTGCGCGGATCCCCTCCCAGGTGGAGGCGATCTTGATCAGCACTCGCTCATTGCCAATGCCGGCATCGCTGTATAGGCCAATCAGTTTGCGAGCTTTCTCGATCGTGGCGGCGGTGTCGTAGCTGAGGCGCGCATCCACTTCGGTGGAGACCCGGCCGGGCACGATCTTGAGAATTTCCCGGCCGAAGATCACACTGATTTCGTCGAGTGCTTCGCGCACCACGTCATCGGCTCCGGCCTCGGGCCCCAGCAGCGCTCGAGACTCCTGCAGCGAGCGGTCGATCAGCTCCTGATAGGCCGGAATCTGGGCGGCGGCCAGGATCAGCGAGGGGTTGGTGGTCGCGTCGCGGGGGGTGAAGCGGCGGATGGCGTCGATGTCGCCGGTGTCCGCGACCACCACGGTCATGGCGGCGAGTTGATCGAGCAGGTTGGCCATCGCGGAAGGGAGACGCGGTGTGGGGGAGTGGAGGTCGGGCAGACCGCTTCGCTCACGCTAGCCAGGGGATACGGCAGCTCCGTTGGCTGCCGTTGGCGCTTGCGCAAATGAGCACCGAGAGCCTCAGGCGCCAGGGCGGGCCGGAGGATTGGCTGCGGCCACCGGCCGGCTAGGGGGGATCTTTTCAATCACCAGCAGGGCCTCCACGATCTGCCGCGCCACCGGCACCGCCACGGTGGATCCGTAGGCGTTGCCGCCCTGGGGCTCATCCACCACCACCAGCACCACGTAGCGGGGATCCTCGATCGGCAACACCGCCACGAAGCTGCAGATGCGGGCGCCGGGGATGTAAACGCCGTTGTGGGCCTTCTGGGCGGTGCCGGTCTTGCCACCAAGTCGATAGCCGGGAATGTGTAGACCCTTGCCGCTTCCCTTCTGCACCACGGTCTCCATCCAGTTGATCACGGTGCGGGTGACCTTTGGATCGAGCAGCTGCACGCCGCTGCTGCGGCTGCTGTTGGCCAGGGCGTCGCCGGAGCGCAGGCCGCGGGTGATGTGGGGGCTCACCAGTCGGCCGCCGTTGGCCAGCATCGCGTGCAGCTGCACGAGCTTGAGGGGGGTGAGAGAAAATCCCTGGCCGAAGGCCGCGGTGGCGGGCTCGATGGCGCTGCCCACAAATTCGCTGCGGCTCTTGAGCTGGCCGGCCACGGCCCCGGGCAGATCCGTGTCGGGCACGTCATCGATGCCGAGGGTGTGCAGCCATTTCCAGAAGTGGGGCCGCTTTACCCGCGACATCGCGTCCACCATCGCCACATTGCTGGACACCTGCAGCACGGTGGCGAAATCAATCACCCCATTGGCACGACGGTCGGCGTTGAAGATCGGCCATCCGCCGATCGTGAGCTGGCCCACGTCATTGGCGGTGCCGTTGGGATCGATCGCCTTCTCCTGCAGGGCCAGTGCCAGGTTGATCGGCTTGAACGTGGAGCCCGGTTCGTAGAGATCCTGCACCGACCATTCGCGGAACAGCCCCGGGTTGTACGACCAGAACCGGTTGGGGTTGTAGGTGGGGGTGGAGGCCAGGGCCAGCATCTCGCCGGTGCGGGCATCCATCACCAGGGCCGCGCCCCGCTTGGCACTCCACTGGCGCACCTGCTTGGCCAGGGCGGTCTGGGCCACCTGCTGCAGGCGGGCATCGAGGGTGAGTTGCAGCCGCAGGTCGTCGCCGTAGAGGGAGCCCGCACGGATGCCGTCGGGCAGGGGGGTGCCGTCGGCTCCGCGGCGCATGCTGAAGGGGGTCTCCTGGCGCCGGAGGTCCCGGTCGCGGCTCTGCTCCAGGCCGGCCTGGGGAGCGCGTTCCAGGTTGAGGAAGCCGACAACGTTGGCGAACAGCTGGCCCTGGGGATAGAGGCGCTGGGGGTAGGCCTCCAGATCCAGGCCGCTGATGCCAAGCTCGCGGATGCGTGCGGCTGTTTCCGGGTCGAGGCCGCTGGCGAGCTTTACGCCGCTGCGTCGCTCACCGATCGTCTGGAGAAGGTCCTGGCTGGGGCGGGCCATCACAGCAGCCAGCCGGGTGGCCACCTCTTCGGGACGGCGCACCTGCTGGGGATCATCCCCGGGGAAGTTGAAATAGCGCGGATGGGCCCAGAGGGTGAAGCGCTCCTCATCGAGCGCCACCAAGGTGCCCTGGCGATCGACGATCGTGCGGCGCTTGCCCAGGGGCGTTACCGCATGGGTCTGGAACGATCGCGCCCGGGCCTGCAGGGTGTCGCCCTGCACGAGCTGGAGCCAGGCCAGGCGACCGGCCAGTCCCCCCAGGGCCAGGCAGAGCAATGCGTAGACGGTGAGCAGCCGCCCTCTGGAGAGGGGCACCACCTGGGGAGCCCTGTGGCGAACACCACTGGGAACACGAGCGGCAGTCCTTGGGGCGCTGGGCCGGGCCGCGGATCTGCCGGTCCCTCCAGGGGGATGGCGGCGGGTGGGGGAGCCGGCCATGGGCTCAGAACCCAGCCGGGATGCGCCGCAGCTGGATGCCGGCCAACAGGGGCATCGAGGGGCGGGGGGCGCTGGCGCGGGGCTCGGAGAGGTGAATCAGCTTTTCGCTGCTGGTGGGCACCAGCTGGCCGGGGCGCCGTACGGCGCTGAGGTGATGCTGCTCCAGCACGGCGGCAGACTCCTGCAGGCGGTGCTCCAGGGCTTTTGCGGCCTCCAGGTCGGTGTAGCTCACGGCCCAGCGGTTCTGCCAGTGCAGGGTGAGGGCGCTCAGGCCGAGCATGGAGACGCCAAGCCCCACCAATGTGCCGGTGGCCAGGCGATGCAAGCCCGCAAGCCACGGCGCCTGACGCTCGATAGGCCGGGCGGCCAGGGACCCCTGGATCAGGCGCAGCCCCTCGGCAGGTGTCTGCCGCAGGCGCCGCGCGCGGGAGCCGCCGCGGCGGGAGGGGGCGGCGAGTCGCGGGGCTTCCTGGGAGAGGGTGGCGACCAAGGGACCGGTCCGAGTTCTGCGCAAGTGAACCACCCCTTGGGGGTGCCAGCAAGCCGCGCGCGATCACCAAACCAGCACGGGACAGGGAGTGGGCTCAGCCCGCGAGCAGCAGCAGGTTGAGAAAGGTCAGTCCGTTCCAGAGCGCGTGCATCAGCACGCAGGGGAGGAGGCGTCCGGTGCTCCAACGCAGCCAGCCCAGGCCCAGGGCCAGAACGAAGAGTGGCACCAGCTCCCCCAGGCTCAGGTGCGCGGCGGCAAAGACCGCTGCACTCACCACCACCGCCTGCACCCCCCCCAGGTAGCGGCCCGCCACCGGCAGCAGCACGCCCCGGAAGAGGGTCTCCTCAAAGAGTGGGGCCAGCACAACGGCGGTGACGCCGAAGCACAGGAGCGCCCAGGGATCGCCGCTGGTGAGCACCAGATCGAGCAGGGGATTGCTGCCGCCCGCGTCCCCCAAGAGGCGCTCCACCAGCCAGCCGCTCAGGGCCACCAGGGGCAGGATCATCAGCACCGAGGCCACTGCCGCGCCGATTGCGCTGGCCGGCGGCCGCAGATGCCACTGCAACCATCCCCCCTCCGGTCGGCCGGAGCCGGGCAGCATCCAGGCCAGGATCAGCAGCGGGGCGGCCATCAGCCCCAGGTAGAGGAGCAGCACCTGCAACCCCTGGGCCAGGGCGGGCGAGACCGCCAGGGCCTCTACCGCCGCGCTCAGCGGTGGCTGCAGCAGCTCGGGCATCACCACCTCGCCGAGCACCACGAAGCCGCCCGCGATCAGCAGGGTTCCATCCACCGGCGATATCGGTGGGCCGCGCAAGGACGCTGGAGCGGGGGTCTGGCCCCTCAGCTGGCGCCAGAGGGCGCGCAACAGCAGCACCACGCCGATCACCACCAGCGCCACCGGCAGAACGCTCACCCCCAGAAGGGTGAGCAGCAGCCGGCCCGCGCTGCGGGCGGCCGGGCAGCTGCTCTCGGGTCCGCCCAGCTGCTCGCAGCTCAGCTGGCGAACCATCGTTGAGGGGGCCCAGGGTTCCAGCAGCTGGACCTGCTCCTGGGGGGAGCGGCGGCGGCCGTCGAGCAGGGCGAGCAGCAGCGAGCGCCTTGGCCCATCCACCTGCTCCACCAACGCCCGCAGTGCCCCCTCCTGGTCTGTGGCCGCAGCGGACGCTGCCGAAGCGGCGCTTCGCCGCAGCAGGATCAGCTCCAGCCGCCGCGCCGCCGGCGCCGGCAGTTCGGAGGCGTCCATCTGGCGTTGCAGCTCATCCGCCAGTTCGGAGCGGGGCTCGGCCCCCACCAGCGCGGGCCGCAGGCCTGATGGCACCCCATCGGCCACCAGGGTCGCCAGCTCCAGTTGGCGGAGGCTCAGGGAGTCCACCACCGAGGGGCGTTCGAGGCTGTCCGCCAGGCCGCCGATCCACAGCCAGGCGCTGATCAACAGCGCCAACAGCGCCAGGCTGCGCTTCCAAAGTGGGGCGGCGGAGCCGGGGCCGCCGGGGTCCGGCCTGGGGGAAGGAGCGCTGCCGGAGGGCTGCAAGGGGCGCCGTCGGAGAACCGGCCGATTCTCTCGTTCGCGCCGCCCGCCTGCGGCCAGGCGGGCCGACGGGTGCCACGGGGCGCTCCCATACGATGGGCCAGCCTGCGGCGCAAGGCCTGTGCCCCTTCGCATCGTTCTGGTCCGCCATGGGCTGAGCAGTTTCAACCTGGAGCGACGCATCCAGGGGCGAGACGACCTCTCCACCCTCACCGACCAGGGCGTGGAGCAGGCCCAACGCACCGGTGCGGCCCTCGCCGAGGTGCTCCTCGCGGCTGCCTACAGCTCGCCCCTGCGCCGCGCCCGCCACACCGCCGAGGCGCTGCTGGAGCACCAGGGCCAGGGGCTGGCGCCAACCTTTGACGACGACCTGCTGGAGATCGATCTGGCCCCCTGGAGCGGTCTGCGGCTGGAGGAACTGCGTGAGCGGGATCCCGAGGGCGAGCGTCTGTGGCGCCAGGCGCCGGAGGATCTCGAGTTGCGCCGTGCCGATGGCGCGACCTACCGCCCGCTGCCGGAGCTGATGGAGCAGGCCGGCCGCTTCCTCGCCACCGTGCTCGAGCGCCACGGTGACTCCCTGGATCCGGCCGCTCCGCCCCGCACGGTGCTCGTGGTGGCCCACAACGCCATCCTGCGTTGCCTGTTGCTGCGCTTGCTGGGCCTTAGCGCGGCGGGCTTCCGCCGCCTTCGGGTCGACAACACCTCGATTTCGGTGCTGAACCTCAGCCGGTCCCCGGGGGGGGTGTTGGAGGTGCAGATCGAATCCCTGAACACCACCGCCCACCTGGGGCGGCCCCTGCCTCCCGCGGGTCCCGGCCCCCGCCTGCTGCTGGTGCGCCACGGCGAGACCGACTGGAACCGCGAGGGCCGTTTCCAGGGGCAGATCGATATTCCCCTCAACGACAACGGTCTGGCCCAGGCTGAGGCCGCCCGCCAGTTCCTCGCCGACGTGCCCATCCAGCGGGCCTGGTCGAGTGTGATGGCCCGGCCGCGTCGCACCGCGGAGGTGATCCTCGAAGCCCACCCCACGGTGGAGCTGGCCACCACCGAGGGGTTGATGGAGATCGGCCACGGCCTCTGGGAGGGCCGGCTGGAGCGCGAGATCGCCGGGGAGTGGCCCGAGCTGCTCGCCGACTGGAAGAGCGCACCCCACACCGTGCAGATGCCGCAAGGCGAAACGCTCCAGGATGTCTGGGACCGTTCGTTGGCCTCCTGGGATGCGATCGCCAGGAGTGTTCGCGATGGCGAGACCGCCCTGGTGGTGGCCCATGACGCCGTAAACAAAACCATCCTCTGCGCCCTGCTCGGCCTCAGTCCTGCGGACATCTGGGCTGTGAAGCAGGGCAACGGCGGGGTCACGGTGATCGACTATCCCCAGGGGGCGGCAGCAGGTCCGGTGGTCGCCTGCCTCAACCTCACCCACCATCTGGGAGGGGTGTTGGATCGCACCGCCGCCGGCGCCCTCTGAGTGCCCCCGTACCCCGCGCGATGGCCCCTCCGCTGACGCCCCACCGTTCCGGTTCCCTGCTGCTGCGCGGGGTCTCCCTGCTGGAGGGGCCGGACCAGCCGGCCCGCCAGGCTGACGTGCGCCTCGACCTCCGCGATGGCACCTTGTTGGGGTGGTCGCTTGGGGATGGCGATGCCACCCCGGCCGCAGCCACAGCCGCAGCCGCAGCCACTGCCGCAGCAACAGCAACAGCCGAGGCTCCCGCTCTCGCCGGCCCCGCCCAGGAGGTGGATGGCCGAGGCTGCTGGCTGGGTCCGCCCCTGGTGGATCCCCACAGCGTGTTGGAGGAGCCCTGCCAGGGCCGTGCCGAAACCCTCGCCTCCCTGGCGGCGGCGGCCGCCGCCGGCGGCTACGGCACCGTGGCCCTGCTGCCCTGGGCCCGGGGATGGCGCGATCGGCCGGAGCGCCTCGATCTCCACTGGCCCGAGCCGCTGCGCCTGGAGCTCTGGGGCGCCTTCAGCCGCGATGGCGCTGACGAGGAACTGGCCCCCCACGGCGATCAGCTGGAGGCGGGGGCGGTGGGGCTCGCCAGCGGCGAGAGCCTGCCGCCTGTGGCGCTGCTGGAGCGGGGTCTGTGCCTGGCGGAGATGGGTTCGGCACCGTTGCTGATGGCGCCCCGCGACCCTGCCCTGGCGGCCCGTGGCTTTGTGCGCGAGCGGGTGGAGGCGCTGCGGGCCGGCTGGCCCCCCGATCCGGTGCTGAGCGAGACGCTGGCTCTGCAGAGCCTGCTCACCCTGGCCGCCGCCGCCCCGGAGGTGCAGCTGCGGCTGATGAACCTCGCCACGGCGGAAGGGGTGGCCCTGTTGCGTGCCGCCCCGCGCCCGCCCCTGGCAACGGTGTGCTGGTGGCACCTCCTGGCCGACAGCGGCTCGCTGGATCCGGCCGATGAAGGCTGGCGCCTGGTGCCCTCCCTGGGCGGGCCCGACGATCGGGAAGCCCTGATCGCGGCCCTTGCCGATGGTCTGATCGCCGCAGTGGCGATCCACCACCAGGCCCTCGATGCCGAGGAGCAGCTGCTGCCCCTGGATCAACGCCGCCCCGGGATGGCCGGTCACGGTCCCGCTCTCGGCCTGCTCTGGCAGGAGCTGGTGGAGCATCGCGGCTGGTCGGCGGCGCTGCTGTGGCAGCGGCTCTGCTGGGGACCCGCCAGCTTTCTGGGGCTCGCTCCGGAGATCCTTCAGCCCGGCAGCCGGCGCTGGATTCTCTTCGACCCCCAGGCTGAGCGTCGTTGGGCTGGCCCATCCCTGGCCGCCAATCGGCCCGTTGCCGAAGCGCCGGTGCGCGGGGCGGTGGTGGCCAGCGGCCTCAGCGATCCGCTGGACTGGTGGCTCCGAGCGGGCCCAGGGCGTTGAAGGGGTAGAAGCGCCAGAAGGCGCGCCCAATGATCTCCCGGTCCGGCAGGAAGGGCCCGCCGGGCCAGAAACGCCCGTCCCAGCTGTTGGCGCGGTTGTCGCCGAGCACCAGCACGTGATCCGCTGGCACCGTGACGTCGAGGCTGCGGCAGGGCCCCACCCCCTGGGCGTCGACCGGGCAGAAGTTTTCCACGTAGGCCTCGGCCAGGGGGGTGCCGTTGATCCGTACCCGTCCCCGTGGGTCCACGGCCACCCGTTCGCCAGGCAGCCCTACCACCCGCTTGATGTAGGCGTCGCAGGCGGGATTCTGCACAGCGGGCAGGGAGCCGATGAACGGCAGGTTGACCAGCAGGCAGCCGAGCGGGCCCACCGGATGCTGGGTCGCCAGGGTGGGGTCGAAGTGGTGGGGCGCATGGAAGACCACCACCTCGCCCCGTCGCGGGCTGCGCTGGCGGTAGCTGAGTTTCTCCACCAGCAGCCGGTCCTGGATCTGCAGGCCCGGCAACATCGATCCGGAGGGGATGTAGCGGGCCTCCAGCACGAATTGCCGCACGGCCAGGGCGGCGGCGAGGGTGAGCAGCACGCTGCGCCAGAACACCCAGGGGCTTTCTTCACCGTGCTGGCCGGCTTCGTGGGGGCGGCGATCGGTGCCTTCGGGGGAGCGGGGTTCCAGGGAGCTCAAGGCACTCGTGCGGCAGAAGGCGGGAACGACAGGCAGATTAGGCAGGCGTCTGCCCATGGGTCCGATGGCTCGTCCGCGCTGGCACGAGGCGCTGCCCCGGCCGGCGAGCTGGGCGGAGCGGCAGTGGGATCGCTTTGTGGCGCTCTGGGCCCTGCTGAATCTGCTGTGGGTCGCCTTCGATCTCACCTACATCCCCCTGCGCTCCTTCTGGCAGCAGCGGATCCTCTATCCCATTCCGTCGGTGCCCCTGGCGGTGCCCCTCGGTTTTCTGCCGGACATCACCCCCTGGGTGGATCCGATCAAGGGGATCGCCCCCCACCGCGACACCCAGGCCTACCTGGATCGCTTCCGACGGCTGGATGCGGCGATGGCCAGCCACCGGCCCGGTGAGCCCCTCAGGACCGAGCAGCTCCGCCTGCTGCAGGAGCAGGTGGCCGCCACCGCCGAGCTGATCAACACCGATCCGTTCGCCGCCTCCAGTGCCTCGGGCACGCTGGAGAAGATCAAGAATCGCCTGCGCGAGCGCGTCGACGGCCATCGCCGCGCCTCCTCAAAGGATGCCGCCGCCACCTTGCTCAGCCCGGCCTGGCTGACCCCGCGCGATTGGTCCGCGGAGCGGGCCTTCTGGAACCACCAGGTGCTGCCCCTGGTGAACACGAACTACTGGCGCTCAATCGATGAAAACGGCCGTCCCACCGACCATTTCTGGCGCTACGACCTGTTGCTGTTCCAGAGCGTTTTTGCGTTTGACATCCTCTTGCGGGCCTATCGGATGCGGCGGCGTCTGCCGGGACTGTGCTGGCGGGAGGCCCTGCTGCGCCGTTGGATCGACCTGCCGCTTCTGCTCCCCTTCTGGCGCTGGCTGCGGGTGGTGCCGGTTACCGAGCGGTTGCAATCCAGCGGCCTGATCTCGGTGGAGCCGCTGCGGGCGGTGATCAGTCGCGCCGTGGTGGCCCTGCTGGCTGTGGAGTTGTTTGAAGTGTTGGCCCTGCAGCTGATCGACGGGCTCCAGGGGCTGATCCGCTCCCGCCGCTGGCCTGCCCGTATCCGCTCGCTGCGCAGCCACCAGACGGTGATCAGCCACGACGAGCAGGAGCTGGTGGAATTGCTGCGCATCTGGGCGCCGCTGTTGCTCACCCAGGTGGCGCCGCGGCTGGCGCCGGAGCTTCAGGGGGTGCTGGGCCACGCCCTGGGCCAGAGCCTCCAGTCCGCGGTGGTGCCGCCACCGCTGCGTCAGCTGGAGCCGTTGCTGCGCATGGAGCAGGGCCTGGCCCGCCAGCTGGCCGGCGGCATGGTGGAGAGCCTGCTGGATCTCAGCCGCACCACCGGCGATCGCCTCGGCCGCCGCGATGACCAGCAACTGCAGCTGCTGCAGCGTTTCATCGACCGGCTCTGGGAGGAGCTGGCCCTGGCCCTTGAGACCGGCCCGGTGCTGGAGCGCTCCCAGCAGCTTCTCTGCGCGGCCCTGGAGGAGTTCAAACGCACCTATGTGAGCCAGATCAGCCGGGCCGGTATCGGGGGCCTGATCGAGGAGCTCGACCAGCTCACCATCCGACCCGACCCCGGTGTGGCCGCGGCCGGAGAGGGTCAGGGGAAGGTCAGCCCAGAACCTCGGCCCATTCCTCCGGGCGGAAGCCCGTGAGAATCCGCCCGTTGCTCGCCACCACGAAGGGCCGCTTTATCAGTTTCCCGTCGGCTGCGAGAGCCCTCAGGGCCTGGTCGTCGTCCATCGCCTTCACGGCGGCGGCTCCCAGGGCGCGATAGCTCTGGCCACTGGTGTTGAAGAGAGGCCCACGGCCGAGCTGGGCAAGGCCCTGGCCCAGTTCCTCCAGGGAGGGGGGCTCTCTGGTGATGTCAATCACCTCAGGCTGTAGGCCCTTCTCCCGCAGCCAGGCGATCGCTTTCCGGCAGGTGCTGCAGCCGCTGTAGGAATACAGCCGGGTGATGGCAGTTGCGGGAGTGTCGGCGGCGGCCATGGCCGGGGTGAGGGAGGCGGAACCGGTGATCCCGCCTTTACTTGCGCCCCACCAGCGACTTGAGGGCGCCCACGAGGCTGTTAGAGCCTTTGCCCACGGCATTGGACGGGCGGGTGCGCACGGTCACATCGCCGTTGACTGTGGTGCGGCAGCTCAGGCGGAAGTTGGCCGGGCGGTCTGCGAGGTAGACCTCCTCCACGTCGCTGCGGGGCGAGAGATTGCGCTCGCCTTCGAGCACTTCCATCACACAGGTGCCGCACTGGCCGAGGCCACCGCAGTTGTTGAGGTTGTTCAGCCCCGTGTAGGGGTTGACCCCAGCGTCGAGAGCCGCCTTGCGCAGGTTGGCGCCCTCGATGCAGCCGACCTGCTGGCCTTCGCGTTCGAAACGGATGGTGGGCACGCGACTCGGAGGATTGGGCGTGGCCAACTTAAGGCACACCCCCCCACCCTGAGGCGCAGCTGCGCCACCGATTCTCATGGGCTGCAACGCGACCTCCGGCCGTTGCCCCTGCCTACGATCAATTCTCCCGTCGGCTGCGCCGGACCGTGCCCCCATCTGAGCCGCACTCCCTGTCGTCCGCGCCGCCGTCGTCCGCTCCGCCGTCATCCGCGCTGCCGTCATCCGCGCCGCCGTCATCCGCGCCGCCGCCGCCGGATGCTCCCGGCAGCGGCTACGACCTTGTCGCCCAGCAGCTGATCCCCGGCTACGCCAGCTTGGCCCGTCTGTCCGTGGCCCTGCTCGCCGCCTCCCCGCGGGCTTCGATCCCCGGGGCCGCGGTGCTGGTGGCTGGCTGCGGCACCGGTGCGGAGCTCCGGGCCGCCCGCGAGCAGCGGCCCGATTGGCAGCTGACCGCCCTGGATCCCTCCACGGAGATGCTGGCCATCGCCCGCACCCGGCTCGGCCTGTCCTCCGCCATCGACTGGCGTTGCGCCTCGGTGGAGGATCTGCAGGGGGAACCGGCCTTTGATGGTGCCCTGTCGGTGTTGGTGCTGCAGTCGCTGCCGGATGACGGCCGCAAGCTCGCCTTCCTCACCGCCCTGGCCGGCAGCCTCCGTCCTGGGGGCCAGCTGGTGTTGGTGGATCTGATGCGGCCGGCCCCCTCGTCGCTGGAAGGGCAGATGGGCGGGGCCTGGCTTGGCTTTCAGCGCGCCAGTGGTGTGGAGGAATCGGCCGAGGCCCTGCAGCAGCTGGCCGGAGGTCTGCACCCCATCGGCCTGGCCCGGTTGTCCGCGCTGGTGAATGCGGCGGGGTTCAGCGATCCGGCCGTGTTCTTTCAGGCTCTCGACGTGCAGGGCTTTCTGCTGCAGCGCCGCGATGATGGTTCAGGGCCTGGGGGCGCCACCGGCGGGGGGGCGGTGGTCGACCCTCTTTGATCCGGGCGGCGATCCGAGCGGCCCCAGCACAACGAGCCGGCTGGTCTCCGGAGTGGTTGGGCCGCTGGAGGGTTCTCCTCGCCCTTCGCCCAGAACGGCAAGGAGCGGCACCGTGAGGGTGAGCAGGGCCAGGGCGGTGCCCAGCACAGCCGCAACGGGCTCGGCCAGGGGGTCAGCCAGCGGCTCCCGGTCAGCGGGGGCGGAGGTGCTGGCCTTTGCCTGGGCGACGGACGAGGGCACGGATCGGGGCTTGGGCCCCGGACTGTCCGGATCCTCAGAGGGTTCCCCGGCAGCATCACCCCCGGAGAGAGCTTGGGGAGCAGCGGCGATGGGGCGCTGGACGAGGGAGACCTGGGTCATGGGGCGGTGGGGCGGGCAGCCGCGCCACCGGCAGGGTCAAAGAACTTCCACGATTCTGCCATCGATTCCAGGGAGCTGCCGCAACTCAGGCGGCGGGCCTGGCGCGATCGTGCTGTTGGCGGTGGGCGTCGAGGTCGGCGGGGCTGGTGGCCGTGGCATCGAGGTGGCGGCGGATCGCGCGCAGCTCCTCAAGGATCGAGCCCAGCAACTGCTGGGTGGCGGTGGAGGGGGAGTTGAGCACCTCGACGGTGACTTCTTTGATCCGCAGGATGTCGCGGGCGAAGCGGGCAACTTCATGGGGATGGAAGAGCAGCGGTTCCTTCTGGTCGCTGCGGTATTCCGGATTGAGTTTGCGGGGGTTGAACGGGGGGTTGAGGTTGCGCGGATCGGTGTTGGTGTAGCGGTACACCGAAGCTCGCGAGCGGTTGAGAGACCTCTGCACCTCCTCGATGCCGATCAGCGCCTCGGCGCCACCATCGGGATTGTCGAGGGGGCTGGCGGGGTGGCCATCGCTGGCACCAGGCGGCACGGAGCCATTCAGCGCGGCGCCATTCAGCGCGGAGCCATTCAGCGGAGACCCGTGGGGGAGCGATCCAGGCTGCGGTCCGGGCTGCGCAAGCATGAGACGACCGTGGGACGTATGGGAATAAGCCGCGGACCTTAGCAGAAGCCTTTGGTGGCCGCCTGTCTTCCCTGATCCCAATGCTCCGGTTTCTTCAGCGTCCCCGCCGGGCGGCGGTGATAACTTCCGCCTCATCCTGCCTCCGCCTGCCATGCGCGTCTCCAACCTTCTGCTGGTGACGCTGCGGGATGATCCTGCTGAGGCGGAAATTCCCTCCCACAAGCTTCTGCTGCGGGCGGGTTACATCCGCCGCATCTCCTCGGGCATCTACGCCTATCTGCCCCTGCTTTGGCGTGTGCTGCGCAAGATCTCGGCGATTGTTCGCGAGGAGCTTGACGCCACCGGCGCCCTGGAAACCCTTCTGCCCCAGCTGCAGCCCGCTGAGCTCTGGGAGCGCAGCGGCCGCTGGGTGGGCTACACCGCGGGGGAGGGCATCATGTTCCACCTGGAGGATCGGCAAGGGAGAGCCCTGGGGCTAGGGCCCACCCATGAGGAGGTGATCACTGCCCTGGCGGCCGACCTGCTGCGCTCCTACCGGCAGCTGCCGGTGAATCTCTACCAGATCCAGACCAAATTCCGCGATGAGATCCGGCCGCGCTTCGGCCTGATGCGGGGTCGCGAATTCATCATGAAGGATGGCTACTCCTTCCACGCCGATGAGGAGTGCCTGCGTCGCACCTATGCCGCGATGGATGGTGCCTACCGTCGCATCTTTGCCCGATGCGGTCTGCGGGCGGTCGCCGTCGAGGCCGACAGCGGCGCCATCGGTGGCTCCGCCAGCCAGGAGTTCATGGTCACCGCCGAGGCCGGGGAAGACCTGATCCTCGCCAGCCCTGATGGTCGTTATGCCGCGAACCAGGAGCGTGCCATCTCCCTGCCACCGGAGGCCGTGCCCCTGGCCGCCTCGGGCCTCCAGGAGCTGGTCACCCCCGGACAGAGCACGATCGAGGCCCTCGTCAGCGCCCATGGCCTCGATCCCACCCAGATTGTCAAGGTGCTTGTGCTCCTGGCCCGCTTCGCGGACGGGCCGGCCCGGGTGCTGCTCGTGAGCCTGCGGGGCGATCAACAGCTCAATGACGTGAAACTGGCCAACGCCGTCAGCGCCCGCTGCCCTGAGGCTGGCGCCCTGCTCGAGATTGGCCCCCTCAGCGCCGAGCTGGTGGCGGCCCAGGGGCTGGCCCCCCTTCCCTTCGGCTACCTCGCCCCCGACCTTGCCGATGCGGTTCTGGCCAGCGCCCGCGACTGGGCCCCTGCGTTCCTGCGCCTGGCCGATCCCACTGCCCTCGCCCTGGAGCGGTTCGTCTGCGGTGCCAACCGGCCCGATCTGCACCGTGTCGGGGTGGCCTGGAGCGATCTCGGAGGGGCGCCGGAGAGCGTGGATCTGCGGGCGGCCCAGCCCGGCGACCGCTGCCACCACGACCCCTCCCAATGCCTGGAGGCGGCCCGCGGCATTGAGGTGGGCCACATCTTCCAGCTGGGCCGCA
>CAIVPT010000036.1 GCA_903907855.1 uncultured Synechococcaceae cyanobacterium
CCCATCGCATCCTCTTCAATACAACCACCAACACACTCCTCTACGACCCCGATGGCTCCAATCCACTCGCGGCAACAGCGTTCGCCACACTCACGCCCGGACTGACCCTGTCCAATTCGCAATTCACCATCACCTGAACCGACACCTCCGCCTGGGGCCACGGACGCCGGCCCCCTCACCCCGTGAATTCCGTGTTGTAGGCCTCTTCGCCGTGGGTCGAGATGTCGAGCCCCAGGCGCTCGTCGCTGTCGCTCACCCGCAAGGGCTGCCAGAAGCGGACCAGCGTCAGCACCACAAACGTGCCCACCGACACCCAGAGCACCGTGAAAGCGGCCGCCTGGGCCTGGATCCAGAGCTGCTGCAGCCGGCCCACCACCAGGCCGTCGGCGCCGGCGGGGTTGAGGCTGCGCAGGCAGAACACGCCTGTGAGCAGGGTGCCCAGCAGGCCCGCCATGCCGTGAACCGGCAGCACGTCGAGGGTGTCGTCGAAGCGCAGGCGGGTCTTGAGTTGCAGGCAGACGAAGCAGAGGCCGGCGGCGGTGGCGCCGATCACCAGCGCGGCCATGGGGCTCACAAATCCCGCCGCCGGCGTGATGCCCACCAGCCCCGCCACCGCGCCCGTAGCCACCCCTACTGCCGTGGGTTTGCCCCGCTTCCAGCTTTCAATCACCATCCAGGTCAATGCCGCCGAGGCCCCCGCGGCGTTGGTGGTGAGGCAGGCCAGCGAGGCCAGCCGGCCCGCCACCAAGCCGCTGCCGCCGTTGAAGCCGAACCAGCCAAACCACAACACGCCCGCGCCGATGAGGATGAAGGGCACGTTGTGCGGCGGCGATCCGGGACCCTCCAGCGGGGCGCGCCGCCGCCCCACCACCAGCACCGCCACAAACGCTGCCACACCGGAGGCCATCTCCACCACCAGGCCGCCGGCGAAATCGAGGGCCCCGAGCCCCTCGCTACCCAGAAAGCCCCCCGGACCCCACACCATGTGCGCCAGGGGGGCATACACGAGCAGGCTCCAGAGCACGAGGAACAGCAACCAGGCCCGGAACTGCATCCGCTCCACCACCGCCCCCGACACCAGCGCCGGCGTGATGATCGCGAAGGTGCCCTGAAACAGGGCCACGGTCCCATGGTTCAGCTGGCCGCTGCCGGTGGGGTCGGCCCAGTTCGGCAGGCCCGCCCACTGCAGGCCGCCGATGAACGGGGCCAGCGGGCCGCTGCCCGGCGCAAAGGCCAGGCTGTAGCCGCACAGCACCCACAGCACCCCCACCACCGCCATGGCGGCAAAGCTCATCACCATCGTGTTGAGCACATTGCGGCTGCGCACGAAGCCCGCGTAAAACAGCGCCAGCGCTGGTGTCATCAACAACACCAGCGCAGCGCACAGCAACACGAAGCCGTTATCGGCGCTGTTGAAGCCCGAGGCGACGGCCAGGGGCATCGGCAACGGGGCATTCAGGGGCAAGGAAATCAGGGCAGTAGCCACCACGCAGCCGCCAGTAAACGTTCACGCTGAACGCCTGCCGACACCTCCGCCTGTAGCGGTTGCTACGGAGCCATGGCGACCGTTGAAATCCTTAAAAGGCGGGCGATGGCTGTCGCCAGCGAACAACGCAGTTCAGGCAAAAAGAACGCACATGGCACAAAAGAGAGAGCGAAAGCGCTCCCCAGCTGGCTTCGGGAGGATGGCCCCAAAACGGCTGACATCACCTGAGATCAATAGAGGAAACCGTATCAGATAATCCGACCCGTGCTGGAACTGGTTTCCTTTCCAAGCAGGCGGCACTTCATAACGTGATCTCACCGTTCCGGGCACAGAGCAGAAAGCACGACACCAACCCACCATCGCCACCTCGCCGCGACTCAGAACAGCGCAAACCCCAAGCTCCTACCTAGCAACCCACTGAGGGTCTACGTGGTAAAGCGATCAGGCTAATTTGGCTGAACCCGGTGGATCAGACAAATCAGCACCGCCCACCTGCCGAGTCACGCCAAAAGCACGCCGCCCCTCCTCGTGCGACTCGCCGCACGCAGGGCAATCGTCCAGGGTGCGACGGCGGTAGTTATTCCACCAACACCGCCATTGACACCCCCACTTAACAAGAGAACCACGACAAGCAATTGCCACTGCCCCACCATTGATCGCCGACGAGACGACCTTCACTATTCAGAGACAGCGGAGAAAACCCTCCCGCTCCGATGTATTGAGACAAAGTTCGTCACCACGGCGCATAAACCGTCCCGCTACGGCCAGGGAGATACCGCCTACACCAAGCAACACCAAATCGTGGAAGAGAGTTCTAAAAACCGAAATTCGTCAAGCACCTTCAACAACTTGAGAAAACCGCAGCCAGGCAATCAAGGAAAATCCAATGGCAGAGCCAGCAGTCCAAGGCCTACCAGAGAGTGCAGAAAGCAGCATGATGGACAACCAGAACTTGGGAACCCCACAATTTGGGACTCCTCCCCCGGTGCTTGGCGGCCTACAGGTCTGGTGAATCGGCAATACCCTGCGGGTCTGGGTCAGGAACCTGCCGATACCTCTGCAAAAGACCAGTACCCGATCAGAAGTTCACTTACATCCTTGCCAATCCAGCGTTCAACAGATCGGATGGGGGCGGGGAGAAATACGAGAGCGATCCACGCTGGGTGAATGGCAGGCCACCTGTAGGCAAAGCGAACGATGCGTGGTTGCAGCACATGCTTTCGTGCTCACGCTGGGCCGCTATGGAGGAGCGGCGGAGCAGGATGCGGCGATTGCTCGTAACCTGGCGAGGTTGGGAGTTGAATCGGTCGATGGCCACGCCGCCGCCACTGCCGACCCTGCTCCAGGAGCATCTGGAGCCCCTGCGCGTGCTGTGCCGGCGTCATGGTGTGCTGCGGCTTGACGTGTTTGGCTCCGCTGCCAGTGGTGGCTTTGACCCCGTGAGCAGCGACCTGGACCTGATCGTTCAGATGCAGGGTGAACGGGAGCCTGGCTATGCCCAGCGTTTCTGCCGCCTGGCCCAGGCATTGGAGTCGCTCTATCAGCTGCCCTGTCGATCTGCTGACAGAGCGAATGATTCGCAACCCTGTCTTCAAGGCTGAGGTGCAACGCACCCGCCGCCCTCTGGTGGAGGCGGCCGATGCAGGTTGAGCTGGTAAAACGACTGCACGATGCATTGGCTGCCATCACGGCTGTGGAGGGTTTCCTGGCCCACCAGTCTCAAGACGACTTTTGAGCAGCGACATGCTGCAAGCTGCCGTAGAGCGAAAATTTGAGATTCTTGGCGAGGCGCTCAAAAAAGCCGTTGACGCGGATGAATCGGTCGAGAAGTACATCCCTGAGTTACGGCAAATCGTCGCAACGCGCAACCGCATCATTCATGTCTATGGCGCTGTGGACCCCCTTCTTCTCTGGGATGTGATTCAGACGGACCTGCCAGGATGGAAGGCCAGGCTGAGTCGACGCAGTGCTCTTTCACCCGAGATCGTCAATGAGGGATCAAGAAGCAGTAGGTGAGGGGCGACGCTGAATCAGCAGATTGCCGAGAAAGCAAGCAGACTGGGATATGGGTTCTGATGGAGTTATAGATCCAGGCGACAAGATCCAGGCATGAGAAGCAGCCTCTGCCACCACAAAAAAAGGAGGGCCGAAGCCCTCCCGAGGTTGCGGGCCCGCTGAGCGGGACCACGCTGTGAATCGCGACGACGATCAGTAGTCGAAGTCGCCACCCATGCCGCCGCCACCGGCGGGAGCGGCTTCCTTCTTCTCGGGCATGTCGGCCACGATGCACTCGGTGGTGAGCACCATGCCGGCGATCGAGGCGGCGTTCTGCAGGCCCGAGCGGGTCACCTTGGCGGGGTCAACGATGCCGGCGGCCAGCATGTCGACGTATTCGCCGGTGGAGGCGTTATAGCCCTCGTTGAAGGGCTTGTTGCGCACGTGCTCGGCCACCACGGCGCCGTTGGCACCAGCGTTTTCCGCGATGCGCTTGAGGGGCGCGGTGAGGGCGGAGGCCACGATCGTGGCGCCGATCAGCTCCTCGCCGGAGAGGTTGGCCGCAGCCCACTCCTCCAGAGCCGGTGCCAGGTGGGCCAGGGTGGTGCCACCGCC
>CAIVPT010000037.1 GCA_903907855.1 uncultured Synechococcaceae cyanobacterium
GGAAGAAGATCGTGTAATCAACCTTCGTGACAACCATCAGCTGGTGCAGCTCATCCACCAGAGAAGCGTCGTAAGAGTTCAGGCCAAGCTTGCTGGCCCACATCGCCTCGATCGCCTGGGTCATGGCCACAGCGAAGCCTTCGCGGATCTCATCGAGGCGAGCCAGGTCCGTTGTGCTTTCATCCAGAAGCAGCCGGATCGAAGCCCAGAACATCTGATAGTTGGCTTCGGCAGCCTGTGGTTGGTTGAAGAAGCAGAAGTGCTCACCACCACCGGTCCAGGGCTGGAAGCGAGGATCAAAGAGTTCACAGAACCCAAAAGGCCCGTAATCGAGAGTATAACCACCCGCCGCACAGTTATCGCCATTGAAGTTACCCTGGCAGTAACCCACACGCAGCCAGTGGGCCACCAGGGCCGTGAGACGATCACGGAACAATTCGGCAAGCCGAACTACCTGCTCAGCAAAGGGGAGAGTCGCATCGATCTCCTGCCGATAATTGCGCTCGATCAGGTGCTGCACGATCAGCTGCAGCTCCTGGCGCGCCTGGGGATGGGCCTGGCTGCGGGCGCGACGGGCAAACAGCTCCAGCTGGCCAACCCGCAGAAAAGATGGGGCCACGCGGGTAGTAATTGCCGCAAAGTTGTCGACCAGGATGTCGGGATCAAGGGAGCGTGAATTCGGGGCGTACCAGGGCCTGCGAACGGTTTCGGAGCGGGAGACGTAGAGGGTCAGCGAGCGGGTGGTGGGAACCCCGAGGGCATGCATGAACTCCTGGGCCAGAAACTCGCGCACGCTGGAGCGGAGCACGGCGCGGCCATCGGCGCCCCGGCAGTAGGGCGTGGGCCCGCCACCTTTGAGTTGCATCTCCCAACGCCTGCCCGCGAAGACGCCCTCAAACACGGAGATGGCGCGGCCGTCGCCATAGCCATTGCCGGTGCCGAAGGGGCACTGCTGCACGTATTCGCTGCCGTAGATGGAGAGGGCATAGCCAGTGGCCCAACCAAACGGTCGCATCGGCCCCTGCGCCACGCTGATGTCGCCGGAAAACAGACGGCGGAAATGATCGTCGTGGGCCAACTCCTCGCTCAAACCCAGCTCGTGGAAGAGGGCTGGGCTGTGCGCCACGTATTGCGGATCTGGGATCGGCGTGGGGGTCACCGGCACGTAGTGGCCGGAGAACACCTGGCGGGGCCGGTGATCGTGGCCATCGGCGGTGGCCTGGGGATCGGAGCGCAGGGAATCCAGCAGTGAGTAGTCGGCCCGTTGCGCAAAGTCCGCAAACGTTGCTGTCGGCAAGGCTGAGGGCATGGCTGCCGTCACGGTAGGGGGCACGGTGTCGGATCGGAGGACACCATCCTGGCGAATCGATCGCCTTCTGCTTTGATCCGGGGCCCTGGGGCCACCCCAGGGACTACCTTCAATGAAATACCACGAATCAGACTTGCGGCTGTGAGGCAAAAGCATGGTCTCCATATTGCCTGCGCCTCTGTACTAGCCTAGATCGCGACAGGACCCCTCTTTAGCCACAGCGACACCTGGCAGCTAGCGATCAATACAGCGACAACGACTATCATCTTCCCAATGGTCTTCCTCATTCAGTACACACAGAATATCCACTCACAATAAAACCATAACACGCTTCTCGACGCCAGGACAGCCAAGCGCAAATTGCGAACCGAGGAAGACGACATGGGAAGCCCAGATGTAGGTCTTCAGGAAGACAAATAATCCCTTGCGATGCGCAGCGCCATGTCGAATACCGAGAATAACGGAACGAATGACTCTGCGTCCAAAGCAAACATGCCCGCCAGTGGCGGCCCGTCCTAGCCTGGAGGATCACGTCACGATGCTTGATGGTGCTCGATTGGCTAGGGGTTTCCTTACTGGTGCGTTGGCTGCTTGGCGGAATCCTGGCCCTGAACCTGCCGGTTCTACCGGCCGCCACACCGCGGCAGCGGCGAACGGTGTCGGTGGTGATCCCGGCGCGCAACGAGGCCACAACCCTGCCCCATCTGTTTGCAGCCCTCAGCCGCCAGAGCGTCAAGCCTGATGAGGTGATCGTGGTGGACGACCACTCCAGCGACGCTACCGCCGCCGTGGCCAGCCAGGCCGCCAACACGCTTCCCATCGAGGTGATCCAGCCGCCTCCCCTGCCTGACGGTTGGTGCGGCAAACCATGGGCTCTCCACCACGGTGTACAGGCCAGCCATGGTGATGTGTTGGTGTTTCTCGATGCCGACACCGAGCCGGCGCCAGAGTTCCTGCAGCGGCTGCTTGCCCAGCATGAGCAGGTCGGCGGGTTGCTGTCGGTTCAGCCTTATCACCGCACCGAGAAGCCCTACGAGCAGTTGTCGCTGCTCTTCAACCTGGTGGGACTGATGGCGGTTCCGCTCGGACCACGCTGCGGCGTGGCCTTCGGCCCGGCGATGGTCAGCAGCCGGGCCGACTATGTGCGGGTCGGAGGCCATGAAGCGGTGGCTGACAAAGTGGTGGAGGATTGGTTCCTGGCCCATCGCTACGAACAGGCCGGACTGCCGGTGAGCGCCTGGGTGGGGGGCGAATCGATCGCCTATCGCATGTATCCCGGCGGTCTGGCCGACATGGTGACCGGCTTCGACAAGAACTTCGCCACCGCCGCCGGCGAAGTGCGCTGGCCGTGGATGCTGGCGGTGGTGTTGTGGCTCTCGGGACTGTTCTGGGCCGCCTGGTGCCTGCCCGCCGCGCTGCTGGGCTGGCCCCTGGTGGGCAGCCATGCTCTTGGCCCCAATACACTGATTTATTTGTTGTTCGCGCTCCAGCTGCTGCTGCTGAGCCGCCTGGTGGGCCGGTTTCGCTGGATCAATCTGCTTTTTCCGATCCCGGTGCTGTTTTTTCTGGGGGTGTTTCTGTTGGCGATCATCAAGCTTGAGCGGGGGGAGGTGGTGTGGAAAGGCCGGCGATTCAGCACACGCTGAGCGTGATTGGGCGGCTGCCGCCGGATCCATGGCTGCCGCTGCTGAGCTCGGTGGCCTTCTGGTTGCTGGCCTCGCTCCTGGTGGGCCTGCTGGCCAACCGCTTGCCGCAGCGTTGGCTGCAGCAACCAGCCAATCCACGGCACGGGGAACCCCCTGGCATTCGCGTGTGGAAGCGCTGGATTCCCGATTTCGGCGACGCCCTGCCTGGCGGGGTGCGCAAGGCCACTCTGGTGCAACGCGATCCGGCCAGCCTGCGCAGGCTGCTTCTGGAAACCCGCCGCGCCGAGCTGGTGCACTGGCTGATGCTGCCCGGCGGCCTACTCACGGCCCTGTGGTTGCCGCCGACTGGGGTGGCGGTGAATGTGGTGTTCGGGCTAGTGTTCAACCTGCCCTGTCTTGTGCTGCAGCGCTATAACGGCGGCCGACTGCGGCGCTGCCTGGGGCGTTGCAGCTGAGGGGGGATCAGGGGTGCGTGGGTGGTGCTCCGAAGCTGGACCGGAGGGCTCGAACAAAAAATTCGGCAATCGAGACAGAATCGTCGGAATTGCTAAAAAACAACAGCACAAGTTGCTGTGTAGATCACCACCCCAGAAAAGGGTGAAAAATAAAGTGGAGCCAAGCGGACTCGAACCGCTGACCCCCTGCATGCCATGCAGGTGCTCTACCAGCTGAGCTATGGCCCCGTGGGATGCGCGGACGCCGGGACGCTGGTGGGTCCGGCTCGGCCCGGGGGGCCGTGTCGTGCGCTTGTTGAGCTTACACCGTGGGACGCCCGCGCCCTGGCCCCCTCACACCTGCCGCCAGACCGCCACCAGCCGCCCCTGCACGCTCACCTGCTCGGCTGGCAACACGATCGGGGCGTAGGCCGGGTTGGCGGCCTCCAGGTGCACCTCGTCGCCGTGGCGGTGGAAGTGCTTGAGGGTGGTACCGCTGCCGGGCACCAGGGCGCTGACGATCGTGCCGTTGCGCAGGCGGGCCGGATCGTTCACGGGTTCCATCAGCACCATGTCGCCCTCGGCGATGTGGGAGTTGACCATCGAATCGCCATGCACCGTGAGGGCGAACAGGCCCCGGCGGTCGAGCACCGGCGCCAGCTCGAGCTTTTCCTGCACGTCGTCGTAGGGCTCGATCAGGCCACCGGCGGCCACCGCCCCCAGCACCGGGATGCCCACACCGCCCCCGCCACCGAGCAGCTGCAGGGTGCGCGCCTGCCCCTCCTGCCAGGTGATCCAGCCCTTCTGCTGCAGGTGGCGCAGGCGGCTCTGGATGGGCGCGGGCGATCGCAACCCCATCGCCTCCATCATCTGCCGGATCGAGGGGCTGTGGCGATGGCTGCCGATGTAGTCGGAGAGCCAGTCGTAGAGCTCCTGCTGGGCGGGGGTGAGGTCCTGGGGGGCGGGCATGGGGAGCGGCTGCGGCAACCGGCGGATTCCTGATACAGATGTACCGCTTGGTGGCGCATCTGTCCAGGGCCGGGCTACAGGGCCCCGAGCAGCGACACCAGCAACGCCTGCTGCACATGCAACCGGTTCTCCGCCTGATCGAAGACGCGGCTGGCCGCCCCCTCGATCACGCCGGCGCTGATCTCCTCGCCGCGGTGGGCCGGCAGACAGTGCAGCACGATCGCCCGACCATCGGCCTCCGAGAGCAGGGCCTCATCGAGGCACCAGCCGCGGAAGGCCTGCTCCCGCTCCCGTTGCTCCGCCTCCTGCCCCATCGACGCCCAGACATCGGTGTAAAGGGCATGGGCGCCGCGCACCGCCGCCAGCGGCTCATGCACCACCTCGATACGGCAGCGGTCAGCGGCGAGGTGCTGGGCCTGCGCCACCACCGCCGCATCGGGCGCGAAACCCGCTGGCGTGCCCACCCGCACGTTCACCCCGAGCAGGGCGCCGCAGAGGAGCAGGGAGTGGGCCACGTTGTTGCCATCGCCCACGTAGGCCAGGGTGAGACCCTCCACCGCCCCGAAGGCCTCCCGCAGCGTGAGGTAATCGGCCAGGGCCTGGCAGGGGTGTTCGCGGTCGGTGAGGGCATTGACCACCGGGATCGAGGCCCAGTGGGCGTAGTCCTCCAGCTCCGACTGGGCGTAGGTGCGCACCGCCAGGGCGTCCACGTAGCGGCTGAGCACGCGGGCGGTGTCGGCAAGGGGTTCGCCACGCCCCAGCTGGGTGACGGCGGGGTCGAGATCGATCGTGTGCCCACCGAGGCGGGCCATGGCCATCGTGAAGCTCACCCGGGTGCGGGTGGAGGCCTTGGTGAAGATCAGCCCCAAGCTGCGGCCGCTGAGATCACAGCGGCGCCGGCCGGCCTTGAGGTCAGCCGCCAGGTCAAGCAGCGCGCCGGTTTCGGCGACGTCGAGATCGGCGGAGGAGAGGTAGTCACGCCCCTTCAGAGCCGCCAGGGGCTGGGCGTCGCTGCCGGGAGCCATCGCGCCATCTCAAAGAACCCTTATGCGGGATCGGGGGGGTCGCCGTCAAGGGGTTTGCGGCCGCCGCAGTCCTCCCAGTCGTGCAGCAGGGCCAGCAACTCAATGTGGAGCTGGTGCAGATCCGTGATCTTCTGCTCGATTTCACCAGCCTTGTCGCGGATCATCGCCTGCAGGGAGAGGCAGGTGCACAGGCCCGAACGGCGGGATTCGAGGATGCGTCCCACATCCTGCAGGGGGATCTCCATCGCCTTGAGGGTGCGGATCAGCCCGAGCTCCACCAGCACCTCATCACCAAAAAGGCGATAGCCCCCCTCGCTGCGACCACTGGGATGGATCAGCCCCTCATCGCTGTAGAAGCGGATGGTCTTGATGGGGAGGCCGGAGCGACGGGCCACCTCTCCGATCTTCAGGGCTGCCATCGGGGGCTTGACTCTCCACCTACGGGAGAACTCACGCTAGGGGACCTTGCTTCTGTTTCCGTTGGCACGACCTGCACGGGTTCCCCTCGGCCTGGCGCCCCTGGTGGTAGCCGCCCTGGCGCTGACGGGGCTGCTGGCGCCTGGGGCCAAGGCCCAGGGCGCCCCCCCGCCCCACGAACACCACCACCACGCGCCGGCCGCAACGATGGGCCACCAGCACGGCGCCAGCCTCGGACCAGCCGGCACCACCTACGACCTGCGCTGGCTCGACGCGATGGTGCAGCACCACACCGGAGCGCTGCGCATGGGCGAATTCGTGTTCGACATCGGCCAGGGCGGGGTGGGGGCCCTGGCCAAGGCCATCTGGGCCGACCAGGCCCAGGAGATCAAGGCGATGGGCCAGTGGCGCAAGGCCTGGTATCCGGAGGCGCCGCTCTACCCGGTGGCCTGGAAGTCTGGTGGTGATCCCAATGCCTTGGCCGATCTGGCGCGCATGACGCCGGAGCAGATCGAGGCGATGCGCATGGTGGGGGCAGCCCCCAGCCGCGAGAGTCGCGTGCGCTGGTTTCTGGAGGGGATGATCGCCCACCACGGCGGCGCCCTGGAGATGGCCCACGACGCCCTTCAGAAGAGCAGCAACACCACGATCCGCCGGCAGGCGCGGCAGATCATCGTGGCCCAACGTCGGGAAATCCTGGCGCTGCGGCGCATGCTGCAGCGCGACGGACTCGTGAAGCCCGAGTATTTCCAATACGACGCCCTCTTCTCCTTCTGATGACCGCTTCCCTACCAAGCACCAAGCCACGGCGAAGGGACTGTCGCTTCGTCCTGGCGCCCCTCGCCCTCGGGGTGGTGTTGATGGGCGGGGCGGTTCTGGCCCACGCCAAGGGGCTCTACAAAACCCAGGCGGAAGCGCAGAAGCGGGCCCAGGAGCTCGGCTGCCAAGGCACCCACCAGAACAACGGCCTGTGGATGCCCTGCGCCCACGAGGGGATGCTGCACAAGGAACTGCGGGAGGAGTGAAGAAATGGGGCGCCCAGCCAGCCGCTTCCGCCGTCTGCACCGCCTGCTGGTGCCGCTGGCGGCCGCTCCGTTGCTGCTCACCGCCGCCAGTGGCTCGCTCTACAGCCTGCTGCTGGAGCAGGGGATCGATGCCTTCTGGCTGCTGCGGATCCACACCGGACGATTCGGACCGCTGAATCTGCAGCCCTGGTACTCGCTGCTGCTGGGCGCGCTCACCCTGGTGGTGATCGGCTCGGGGCTGGCCCTGTTGCTCTCCAGCAGCCGGAGTCGGGCCTGAGCCCTGGCGGAGTCGGGCCTGCGTGCACCTCACCCTCGGCCGATCATCACCGCCCCCATCAGGGCCATGATCAGGTTCTCGGCAAAGCTCACCGCGCCGAGCGGTGTGCGGGAGTTGCCGCCCAGGCAGGCGCAGTTGAGCGCGAGGCGATCCACAAACACCGCCTTCCCCACCGACACCATGCCCATCCCCCCGAGCAGGGTGGCCAGGGCCCCCACCATCCGCGCCGCGAGGGCGGGCTCGGGCTGCGCCAATACGCCCAGCCCCACCAGCAGCTCAAGGCCGGGGTAGAGGGGGGCCCAGGGGCTCCAGCGCTGGCTGAGCAGGTCGTACTTGCGGAAACTGGCGGCGAAGGAGGGCACATCCATGAGCTTGAGCATGGCGAGCAGGGCGAGGCTCACCCCCATGAAGCCGCCCGCGCCAAGCTCCAGAACCAGCGCCAGCAGCCCCGCGGTGGCGAACACCGCCAGCAGCGGCACGTAGGAGACCTTCTCGGATTCCGGACGCACCCCGAGCCGCGCGGCCAGATCGCCGTAGCCCCCGATCCGCTCAGCACCGGCGAAGATCTGGGGCGTGGTGGCGACGCCATGGGACGTCTTGAAGGCATCCACCTCCTGCTGGCTGGTGAGGCGATGGTCTTCAAAGGGGATGCCCCGCTCTTGCAGGAGCCGCGCGGCCCGCAGCCCCCATGGACAGGGGTGATCCGGCAGATCCATGCGGACCAGGCGAACGGCCGCCAGAGCGGGGGCGGGGGGCAGGGGAAGAGAAGGGGAGAGGGAAGTCATGGCCAATCGGAACGGATCCCTCCAGCGTGGCGGCTCCAGTAACTGGAGAGTCAAGCGGGGTGTTCCCCCCTGCTGGCAGCCGAGCGTGAAAGAGACGCCGGGGTAACCGCACGCGAGCGCAGACAAATCAGCCCAAAAACGAATGGCTGCCGTGGCGCCCCATGTCGTCGCAGCTTCAGCCGAATGCTCTTCAGAGCCGCCAGCTGCGTTTTCCGGGGTTGACAACATCAACCACGACGCACTCCACCAAAACCCTGACAAGTCAGACTTTCGTCCATCGATTGCCGCCAATGCTGAGGAAGCCCGCAACCATGGCCCGCACCAACCCTGCGACCCGGCAGGGCAGCTTTCCCCTGGGCCACTGCCTCGGGGTTGCCCTGGGGCTGCTGGCCGGGTGGGCTCCGGCAACCCAGGCCCAGCCGTCGACCAGCACCACGGTGACCACGCCGCCGTTGGGAGAGCTGGAGCTGGTCAATGGCTATCCCACCGCCGCCAGCGCCAAGAAGCTCTACGACGAACTCGACCGGCAGCGGGCCACCCAGGCCTACCTCTGGGCCCTGCCAGCGGTGGGCTTCAAGGCGCTCTACGACGCCCAGGCGAAAACGATGGGGGTGCGCAACGGCGACGTGCTGCTCTATCGCACCCTCAAGGACAAGGCGGGGATGCTCACCCCCAACATCACCACGCTCTACGCCTTCAGCTTCTGGGATCTGGCGGCCCAGGGGCCCTTGGTGGTGGAGGTGCCGGCCGGGCTCACCGCCGGCGGCGTGCTCGACATCTGGCAGCAGCCGATCACCGACATGGGCCAGACCGGGCCCGATAAGGGTGCCGGAGGCAAGTACCTGATCCTGCCCCCCGGTGGGCCCGAGGTGGTGGCCCCGGGCTACCGGATCTTCCGCTCCCCGACCAACCAGGTGTGGTTCGGCACCCGGGGCCTGGCGCCCGACAAGGCCGTGGCCGAAGCCACCGTGCGCCAGCACCGCCTCTACGGCTGGAACCAGCGGGCCAAACCGCCGGCCTCCCGCTACGAGGAGGTGGGGGGCCGCCCCTGGCAGTCGGCCCAGCCCGCCGATCTCTCCTACTGGCGCCTGCTCAGCGATCTCTACGCCAACGAGCCGGTGGCGCCGCGCGATCGCATGATGTTCGGCCTGCTGGCGCCCCTGGGAATCAGCCCGGGGCAGCCGTTCCAGCCCGATGCCCGACAGGCGAAGATTCTCGGGGAAGGAGCCCAGCTGGGCGACCTGATGGCCCGCACCATCGCCTACGACAAGCGCACCCCCGGCGCCACGGTGTATCCCGGCAAGCACTGGGAGTATGCGGTGCTGTTCGATCTCGACCAGGAATCGCCCGACAAACGCCGCGTGCAGTTCGACGAGCGCAGTTCGTGGTTCTACGAGGCGATCGGCATGTCGGTGGGCATGCAGGGGCGGGTGCTGGGGTTCGGCCAGGTGTATCTGGAGGCCTCCAAAGACAGCCAGGGGCAGTGGCTCGATGGCGGCCGCACGTACCGCATGAGGGTGCCGGCAGATGCGCCGGTGAAGCAGTTCTGGTCGATCACCCTCTACGACAACCTCAGCCGCGGTCCGGTGATCACCCCCCAGGGCGCCGCCGACCTCAGCTCCCGCAAAGCCGATCTGGTCACCAACAGCGACGGCTCGGTGGATGTGGATTTCGGGCCGAACCGGCCTGCTGGCACCAAGAACTGGATCCAGACCACTCCGGGCAAGGGCTGGTTCGCCTACTTCCGCTTCTACGGCCCCACCGAGCCCTACTTCGCCAAGAGCTGGCAGCTCAACGACATCGAGCCCAGTCAGCCCAGTCAGCCCTGAGATGCCCTGAGATGCCCTCATGATTGCCTTCCCTACACAGATACGAATGCGCCTGCCCCAATGCCTCGCCGGGCTCGCCCTGGGCTCAGCCATCAGTGCTGGCGGCGCGATGGCCCTGCCCACCCCCGGGCTCCACCCTGCCATCGCCGCCACGCCTGCGGAAGCGCGCGCGATCGCCGAGGAAGCCTGGCTTTATGCCTATGCCCCCCTGCAGGGCTACCAAACCTTCTGGAACCAAACCCAGAACAAGGAATTCCCCGGCTATGTGGGCGGCTTGAACCGATTCCGCCACTACAGCCGCTCCGCCACCCCGGCCGACAACGACATCGTCACGCCGAACAATGACACGCCCTA
>CAIVPT010000038.1 GCA_903907855.1 uncultured Synechococcaceae cyanobacterium
CGAAACGCCCGGGCGCCTGGAGGTGCGGCGCAACAGCGAATGGCTGGCGGGGCTGGATCTGCCGAAGGTGATCGAGCTGCTGGGCACGAGCACGGTGGGCCAGATGCTGGCGAAGGAGGATTTCGCCAACCGCTACGGCTCGGGCACGCCGATATCCCTGCATGAGTTTCTGTACCCGCTGCTGCAGGGGTACGACTCGGTGGCGATTGAGGCGGATGTGGAGCTGGGCGGCACGGATCAGAAGTTCAATGTGGCGATGGGCCGCGATCTGCAGCGCCATTTCGGCCAACGGCCCCAGTTCGGGATGTTGCTGCCGATCCTGCCCGGCACCGATGGGGTGCAGAAGATGAGCAAGAGCCTGGGCAACACGGTGGGATTGCAGGAGGATCCGCTCTCGATGTATTCGAAGCTCGAGAAGTTGCCCGATGCGGTGGTGGAGGAGTACCTCACCCTGCTCACCGATCTCGATGGGGCGGCCCTGGGCGCCAATCCGCGCGAGCGCCAGAAGGCGGTGGCGTTGGAGATCACCCGCCAGCGCCACGGCGAGCCGGCGGCGCTGGCGGCCCAGGCGGATGCGGCGCGGCTGGTGGCGGGCGGTTCGGGGGCGGATGCGGCGGCGGCGGAGGTGCCGGAGGCATCGCTGGCGGCGGTGAATTTCCCGGCCAAGGCGTTCTATCTGCTGGCGGCGGTGGGTCTGTGTGCCAGTAGCAGCGAGGCCCGGCGCCAGATCCAGAACGGAGGCGTCAAGCTCGATGGCGAGAAGCTGGCGGATCCAAACCAGGAATTCAGGGCGGCGGCGGAGCTGGAGGGCAAGGTGCTGCAGCTGGGCCGCAAGACGTTCCGGCGCTTGGTGGGCTGAGGGGCGCGGGGCAGGGCGGCGCGGGGGTGCGGGCCACGTTGAGCACCAGGGCCAGCAGGCCGTAGTAGCCCACCAGGGCGATCAGATCGATCAGGCCCGCCTCCCCCAGCTGGGCCACGGCCCTGGCGTAGGTGGCGTCGTCGAGGCCCCGCTGGGCGCTGAGCGCCTCGCAGACGTCGAGCGCGAGCCACTCCTCCGGCGTGAGGCTCTCCGGCGCCAACGCCTCGGGCGCCTGCTCCCCGGGGCGCTGTCCCTCGCGGATCGCCTCAAGCACCGGCGGGGGGAGGCCAGCCGCAAGGGCGAGGGGATGGTGGATCGCCCATTCCACCGGCTGGTCCCAGTGGCGCGCCACCCAGAGAATCACCAGCTCCCGCAGGCGGGCTGGCAGCGGACTTTCGAAGCGCAGATAGGCGCCGGTCTGCTGCAGGCGCGTCATCAGCGCGGGGCTGCGCAGCAGCGGAATGAAGGGCCCCTCCAAGGTGCTGCGCGGACCGGCCAGCAGATTCGCCACCGCCTGGCGCTGGGCCTCGCTCAGCTGCTCGGGCGGCAGGGGGGGAAGGCGGTCGGGAGGGGGGTTTGCGGCCACAGTCAGGCCACCCTCCAGAAGCGGATGACAGCACCCTGATCCCTATCGGGCCGCGCGTTACCACGGGCGCGGGAGCCGAACAGGCGCACCTCGGCGCCGGGGATCGCCGCCTGGATCTCGGCCGCGATCATGACCAGCAGGCCATGC
>CAIVPT010000039.1 GCA_903907855.1 uncultured Synechococcaceae cyanobacterium
GACTTCTGGCAGCAACCACCCCAGGAGCAGTTGCGCGAGATGCGGCGTGCCTGCCAGCTCTTCTACGGCATCACCGACGCCACCCTCAGCCGCGACCTCTCGTGGCAGTTCAGCCGGCTTGGGCGCCTGCTGGAGCGGGCCGACAAGACCACCCGCATCCTCGATGTCAAATACTTCCTGCTGCTGCCGATCCATGAGCGCGTCGGCGGGGTGCTCGATGAACTGCAGTGGATCGCCCTGCTGCGCAGCGCCGGCGCCTACCAGATGTTCCGCCAATCCCAGCAGCGGGCCATCGAACCCGAGGCCGTGGCCGCCTTCCTGCTGCTCGATCCCCACTTCCCCCGCTCGGTGCGTTACTGCCTGGAGCGGATCAGCGAAACGCTGCGCATCATCCGCGGCACCGCCCTCAGCGGTCCCCCCGATGATCTGGAGTGCCTCACCGGCCTCACCCTGGCCCGCTGGAGCTTCACCCGCATCGAAGAGCTGGTCGCCCACGGGCTGCACGAGGCGATCGACCGGCTGCAGCAAGACTTCAACCAGATGCACACCTTGATCGAACAGCGCTACTTCATCGCCCCCACCGGCGGCGACACCGCGGCGACCCCCGAGCCGTCATGCGCGCCCGAATAACCCACAGCCTGCGCTACAGCTACAGCGCGCCGGTGCTGCTGGGTCCGCACCGCTTCTGCCTCAAGCCACGGGGCCACGGCTTCCAGCGGCTGCTGGCCTTCGATCTATCGATCACCCCGGAGCCGGCCTCCCTCTACCCGCTGCTGGCCGCCAGCGGTGACGAGATCCTGCGGGCCCGCTTCAGCGGCGGCACCGATCGCTTCCTGCTGCAGGCCGTCAGCGAGGTGGCCACCCAAACCCCGCCGCCCCTGGAACTCTGCCTGGAGGAGCACTCCCCCGAACTGCCCTACCCGATCGGGCGTCTCAACCTCGACCTCAGCGGTTCCCTGCTCGGCTGGCTTCCCAACGGCCAGCACGATCCGGCGGCGGTGGATCTGGCCCAGGAGGCGTTGATGGGCAGCGACCACCAGGCCGTGGCCTTCCTCACCCAGCTGGTGGCGATCATCCAGGACCGGGTGAAGTACACCCAGCGCCATCTCGGGCCCGCCTGGCCAGCCGGCCGCACCCTCAAGGAGCGGGTGGGCTCCTGCCGCGACCTGGCGATGTTGATGATCGAAACCTGCCGCAGCGTCGGCCTGCCGGCCCGCTTCGTCAGCGGCTATCACCTGGTGGAACCGCGCCCGAAGCGCTACGAGCTGCACGCCTGGGCGGAGATATACCTGCCAGGGGCCGGCTGGCGCGGCTTCGATCCCAGTGGCCGCGGCGCCATCGACGACCGATACATCGTGGTGGCCACCTCCTCCAAGCCCCCCCTCACCGCGGCGGTCACCGGCACCTTTTCGGGCCCCCAAGGAGTGGAAAGCGACATGAGCTGGAGCATCGACGGCGAAGTGCTGGAAGACTGAGCGCACACGTCATCACCGCCATCGAGCCCCCCGCCATGGCCTCCCCCCAATCCGCTTCCCCGGCCGCGCCGGGCTCCTCCCTCGGGGAGGCGATGCGTCGCCACCTGTTCTCCAGCCAGGCCAAATCGCCGTCGCTGGCCACCCGCCACGACCACTACCTTTGCCTGGCCCTGGCGGTGCGTGACCGCCTGTTGCAC
>CAIVPT010000040.1 GCA_903907855.1 uncultured Synechococcaceae cyanobacterium
CTGCCGTCCTCCTTGGTGGAGACGTAACCGGTGGCGCGCACGAGCTCCGTTTTGGAGGCCTCGCCCAGGTCCTTGACCTTGGCGAGCAGTTCAGTTCCGGTGAGCATGGCGGGTGGGCTGTCGATAGCCGGGGGAAGGACATCTGCTGTTGCCATGGGGGAGAACAAAGGGTCGTCCGGGTGCTTCAGCACCGGCCAGACAGCGCTCCACTCCGTGGAACGCCACGCCCCTGTAAGCCGCGGCCATGCCGCCGCCGCCCCGCGCAAAGGTCAGCCCGCCAACAGCGTCAGCGGATCGTTCTGCAGAGGCCCCTCGGCAACCGGTGGTAGTCCGGTGTTCACGGCCACCTGATCGAGCAGATCGGCCCAGCGCTGCATCATCTCGGTCCGTTCTTCCAGGTACTCCGCCCAGTCGTAGGCCCGGCTCACCTTGTTGCCGTCGGCATGGGCCAACTGCTTCTCGGTTACCACCCTGGCAATCTTGAGCTGCTCGATGCAGTTGGTTTGCCCGAAACCACGGAATCCATGGGGCGTCTGCCGCCCCTGAAAACCCATCCGGCGCAGCAGCATCGACAGACAACCATTGCTCATCACCGGCAGACCCCCGCTTCCTCGGTGATTGGGGGTGTGGAAGACCAGCTCGGTATGGCCCGTGATCTGCCGCTGGCACTCAAACAACTGCAGCGCCTGGCTGGAGAGGGGCACGATGTGACGAACGCGACCCTTCATGCGTTCCGCTGGAATGATCCACTGCTGCCGTTCGGGGTCGACCTCGCCCCAGCGCGCCTCCCTGAGTTCGCTGGGGCGCACCAGGGTGAGCATCATCAGGCGCAGAGCGATCAGACTGCTGCGTTCGGCGGCATGATCCCGCTCGTAGCGATCGATCACCCCCAACAACTCCGGCAGCTCCACCCAGCTGATCCGGTGGTAGTGCGTGACGCGGGTCGTGGCGATCAGCTTGCGGGTGCGGGTGGCGGGATTGTCGGAGCGCAGCTCCAGGTCCATCGCATGCTCGAGAACCCGCCGCACCACGTCGTTGCAGCGGCGGGCCTGTTCATTCGCTCCCCTGGCCACGATCGGAGCCAACAGGCGATCCTCAATTTCCGTGCGGCCCAGCACACCAATGGCCACCTCTCCCAGGGCTGGTAGGACGAAGTGATCCAGCTTCTCCCGCATGTCACGGCGATAGCGAGGGCTCCACGCGGTGGCGTGGTGAGCGAACCAGGCTTCTGCCACCTCACGGAATGGCTTCCCCTCCGGTCGCTCCCGTTCGCGACGCTGCCGGCTGCTCTGCCCGCGAGGGTCGATCCCGTCCCTCAACCAGTCATTGATCTGCATCGCCACCTTGCGGGCATCCGCCAGCCGGACCTTGGGATAGGTCCCGATCGTGAAGGTCTGGCGCACGCCCTCCCAGCGGTAGTCCTTCCGCCAGGTCTTGGAGCCGGAGCGGGCGACCCAGAGATAGAGGCCATCACGGTCGTGGTGCTTACTGCCGGATCGGGACGGATCGGGGCGCAAAGCCTGAATCGCCTTGTCACTGAGCATGGCGCGCAGCGTCAGAACGCTGTCATGGGAATGGAAGTCGGCCGGTCAGCAAAAGGGGCAACGGTATAGCGCCAAAACTTGACGGTATAGCGCCCATCCCGGCCGGCTATACCGTCAACCATACCGTCAGCAGCCGTGGCAGCCGCTGGATTTCCCCGGATCTCGCTGGACGCCCTGCCTAGGCAGATCCCTTACGCCGCAGTGGATCTTGGACTTGTCTGGATCTCTGTGGATCCGGTGGAAACGGAGGGGGTGGGATTCGAACCCACGGACCCTTGCGGGTCGCCGGTTTTCAAGACCGGAGCCATCAACCACTCGACCACCCCTCCAGGTGGGGCGCCGCATCAGCGCAATTCATTTTCCCATGGCCGGTGGGCGCTCCAGCTGGTTGGCGATCCCCTTGCTGCCCCCCGGCAGGGTGGCGCGGGAGCGGGCGCCGCTCCAGGAGGCCAGATAGAAGTGGGCCTGGGGGTCCAGCTGGCGAACGCCGCTGAGGTTCACGTTCTCCACGACCGCGCCGCTGTCGGCACCGGTGCGGGGATCCGGACGCAGCCCGGGCCGCTGGGGCGAGGCGGTCTGGGCGCGGCCCCAGAAGAAGCGCGCTCCCTCCAGCCGGGCGCCACTCAGGTTGGTGCCGGCCAGGTTGGCCCCCGCCAGGATCGCATCGCGCAGATCCGCCTCGGAGAGATCGGCCCCGCGCAGGTCGGCGCCGTTGAAATCCACACCGCGCAGATCAGAGCCGGCCAGATCGGCCCCGCGCAGCATCTGTTGGAGCCGGATCACCGGCACCCCGTCGAAGCGATCCTCCTCGTAGTTGCCCTCTCCATCGAGAATGGCCCGCCCCAGCCGGTGGTCGCGTCGCAGGGGCGTGAGCAGGCGCGCATGGGAGAGAAAGCGCAGCACCTTCGACTTGCCTTCCCGTTCGATGCTGCTGAGCACCGCCGCCAGCCGGCCCTCCGCCAACATCCGCTCCAGGGGCCAGTCCTCCAACATCCCCTCCTCATCGATGATCATCTCGGAGATGCCGTGGATGAAGCTGTCGATCGTCTGGGCTTCGGTGATGCGGTTTTGCTGGGTGGTCAGGCGCATGTCCACCATCACCTGGCGCCAGGCGATGAACAGGGCCACCAGGGCCACGAGGATCTGGCCGAAGGCGCCGATCACCCCCTCCCCCAGCGCTCCAATCGCCTCCCAGTTGCGGCTGCGGTAGAGATCGATCACGGGATCCCACCAGCCCAGCGCCACCGGCAGGGCCACCGCCGCCAGCAACAACCCCGCCAGCGCCAGCAGGCGGGTGGTGGGCACGTCGTCGAGGCGGCCGGCGAGCCGCCGCAGCAACGGGGGCAGCAGTTGCAGCAACGACAGGATCAGGGTGAGGCCGGCGGCCACCACCGTCAGCGGCACCCACCCCAGGGCCAGCCCCAGCACGGTGAGGCTGAGCCCCAGGGTCAACTGCAGCCCGGACGAGGCATTCAATCGGCTCCAGAGGCCGGAACCGCGGAAGGGGGGAACCGCCTCGGCCTCCTCGCCGGCGCTGGCGCTGGCACTGGCCAGGGAAAGGCTGGGATCGCGCTCGCTGGGGGTCATGGGGCGCTCAGGCGGCCTGGAAGAAGAAACCCGCGGCCAGGATGGAGTACGCCGCCAGCAGCAGCACCCCCTCCAGCCAGTCGGAGCGGCCATCGAGGCTCATCAGATTGCTCACCACCACCGCCATCACCACCGCCACCAGCTCATAGAGGTTGAAGCGCAGATCGATCGGATGGCCCAGCAGCGGCCCGGTGAGCACCAAGGTGGGCACCACCAGCAGGGCCACCAGCAGGGTGGCGCCCAGCGCCACCGATACCGAGAGATCCATTTTGTCCTTGCGGGCCATCGATACCGCCGTGACGTACTCCGAGAAGCCGCTGAGCAGGGGGAGCAGCACCACGCCGGTGAACACCGCCGAGAGGCCCACCCGCTCGGTCACCTGTTCCACCACCCCCACGAACAGCTCGGATTCGTAGGCCAGGGCCGCGGTGCTGCCGATGAGCACCAGCAGCCAGGGCAGCAACGGCGGCCGGTGCTCCGCTGGTTGCGGGTCGCTCGCGCCTCCCTCCGGGGCCAATTCCGCACTGGCCTGGTGCTCCCCAGCCAGATCCACCTCGGCCACGTCGTAAAGGGTGCGGTGGGTGCCCAGGGAGAACACCAGAGTCAGCCCGTAGACGATCAGCAGAATCCAGGCGACGAACTGGGAGAACAACAAGCTGCTGCTGCCCGGTATCCCTTCACCGCCGCTGCCCTGGCCGGAGGAGAGGGCCGCCAGGCTGGGGATCAGGATCGCGATCACCGCCAGGGTCATCGCTGAGCCGTTCACCCGCGCCACCACCGGCTGGAAGCGCTGCTCGCGCCGCCCCAGGCCGCCCACGAACATCGAGAGGCCCAGGGCCAGGAGCAGGTTGGCCATGATCGTGCCGGTGATGCTCGCTTTGACGATGTCCACCAGGCCGGCCCGCAGGGCCGCCAGGGCGATGATCAGCTCGGTGGCGTTGCCGAAGAGGGCATTGAGCAGGGCCCCCACGGAGGGCCCCAGGATCAGCGAGAGCTCCTCCGTGGCGGTACTCAGCCACACCGCCAGGGGCAGGATGGCCGCCGCGGAGGTGCAGAACACGGCGGTGTCGCCCCAGCCAAGCTGCTCGGCGGCGATGGAGACCGGCACCAGCGCCAGCAGCGCCAGGGCGATCTTGTTGCGCAGGCCCATCAATGGTTGGGATTTCGCCCCATTGTGGGGGGCCTTCAGCGCTTCGGCCCGGATGGCGCCGGCGGCGGGTCAGGGTCTGGCAGCAGGGGCGGTGTGCCATCGGGGAAGGTGAGGTAAGCGCTCCAAAGCTCACGGCTGCGGGCTTTGCTGAGGCGCAACAGGCACTCGGCGGTGACCACCGGCCGCAGGCTGGCTCCGCGCCAGCGCTGGGCGATGTCGCCGCAGTGGGCCTGGCGGTAGGCCCGCCACAGGCTCTGGGTGCCCGCCAGATCGATCGGCTTGTTCGGCGGGAACGGCCGCCGCAGCTCCTCGCGGCGCTCCCGATCGAGCCGCTGCTGGGCGGTTTGCAGGATGCGATCGAGCTCGCTCTCGGCACGACGCACCTCCACCATCAGGCATTCCGTCATCGCCAGGGTGGTGGTGGCTTCGGCGCAGGGGGCAGGGGCGAGCGCCAGGAGTAGGGCGGGCCAGGGCATGGGGGAACGCCGGCGCCGGCGGCGGAGGCATCGGTGAGAGAAGCATGGCAGCGCGGTCGTTTCACCGCTTTGCTTCTAGGTTGCTGGCAGTGTGTCTCTCCCCATGAGATCCCTTATCCCATCGTTCCTTCTGGCTGGCGGCCTGGCCGGCCTCTCACTGCTGGCGGCCCCCGCTGCCCAGGCCAGTTTCTTCCGCACCACCCTCGGGCCGGAGGTGTCAGGGGCCACCGGCAGTGGCGCCGCCTCCCTGTTGATCGATGAGCCCACCAATCAGATGACGCTCAAGATCGATTTCTCGGGCCTGAGCGGCAACACCAGTGTCGCCCACATTCACGGCCCCACCACCGTCGCAGGAACGGGAACGGCCAGCGTGCTCGTGCCTGCCGGCTCAACGTTGCCAGGCTTCCCGGCGGGGGTGAAGGCTGGCAGCTACCAGCAGGTGTTTGATCTGCTCGCCGCCACCACATACCGCTCCAACTTCATCACCGCCAACGGCGGCACCACGACGGGCGCCCGCGATGCGTTTGTGGCAGCGTTGCTCGCCGGCAAGGCTTACGCGAATGTGCACTCCACCACTTACCCCGGTGGCGAGATCCGCGGCTTCTTTGCGCAGGTTCCGGTACCCGGTCCCATGCCCCTTCTGGGTGCCGGTGCGGCGCTGGGCTGGAGCCGCCGTCTGCGGCGCCGGCAGGCCGCCAGCCGCTGAAGGTGGCTGACGGCCGCTGAAGAGCGGTGAAGGTGGGCCCTCAGTTCTCCGGCTTGGCCAGCGGCAGCAGGCAC
>CAIVPT010000041.1 GCA_903907855.1 uncultured Synechococcaceae cyanobacterium
CGCAGCAGGGTGCCCAGGTTGCCGGGGTCCTGCAGGCGATCCAGGGCCAGCACGAAGGCGGGCGCGGCGCTGTCCTCCGGCGGCGGGGGCGTCGGCAGGGTGAGCAGTACGCCATCGGGATGGCGGGTGGTGGCCGCCACCTCCAGCACCTCCGCGCTGGCCGGCTGCAGGCGCACACCGGGCGGAAGCGCGTGCACCAGGGCGGGGTGGGCGTCGAGCCAGGCCGGGGTCGCGAGCACCAGCTCCGGCCGCAGCCCCAGCCGCAGGGCTTCCTGCAGCAGGTGGGTGCCCTCCAGCAGCAGGCGGCCCTGTTCGCGCCGGCCCCGGGCCCCGTGGAGCTCCCGCAGGCTGCGCACCAGCGGATTGCGCCGGCTTGTGATCCTCCCGTCGGATTCGCTGGCGCTCACGTTGGCCGTTGCAGGTGAGGGGGCGCTGGACGGGGTGGGACGCTCAGAAGGTCTCGTGGTGGCGGATGCGCATCTTCTCGTGCAGCACCAGCTCGGTGCCCTCTGGAAGGGTCGCCAGGTCGAGACCCTGAACGGCCGCCACTTCACCGCGCAGGCCTTCGGCCGCGAGATTCTCGATCAGCTTGCGCAGGAGGATGTCTTCCACCGTGGTGGCATCGAAGCCATCGGGGGTAAGGCTTTCAAGGAATTTGCCGATTTTCGAAGCGAGAAACTCCGATGAATTGGTGATCTTGAGGACGATCATCGGAAAAAATTATGCGGATGGGGAGACTTGAACTCCCACGACATTGCTGCCACTAGTACCTGAAACTAGCGCGTCTACCAATTCCGCCACATCCGCTGGCGTGGATCGAGCGCAGCGAATGCCGCGACGACTCCGGGATCATAGGCCATGGCCGCGCCTGGGGCCAGCGGCTTCCTGTGGCGCTGGCCGCGCCTTGTCTGTGGTCTGAGACACCACGAGACAGTTCTGGGCGCGGCCCCCTAGACGAAGTCGCGCTTCGTTGTCAAGATTCGGGCCCGAACTCCCAGGGACGGAATTCATGACTATGACCGCCGTAGCCACCAAGCAGATCCTCCAGCCCCGGCTCGAGGTCACCGGTGGCCGGCGTCTCTCAGGGGAGATCCGCGTCAGCGGAGCCAAGAATTCGGCCCTCGTCCTGATGGCCGCCTGCCTGCTCACCCGCGACACCCTGCGGCTGCGCAACGTGCCGATGCTCACCGACATCGCGGCCATGGGCGAGATCCTGGCCGCCCTTGGTGTGCGTGTCAGCCGCGGCGGCGATTCGGTCGAGCTCGATGGCGACCACATCAGCCAGGCCGCTCCGCCCTATGAGCTGGTCAACAGCCTGCGGGCCAGCTTCTTCTGCATCGGCCCCCTCCTGGCCCGCATGGGCATGGCCCAGGTGCCCCTGCCCGGCGGTTGCCAGATCGGCAGCCGGCCGGTGGTGGAGCACGTGAAGGGGCTCAAGGCCCTCGGTGCCCAGGTGACGATCGAGCATGGCGTGGTCACCGCCGTGGTGCCCGGTAGCAGCCGGCGGCTGCACGGGGGCCACATCCACCTCGATTGCCCCAGCGTTGGCGCCACTGAAACCCTGATGATGGCTGCCGCCCTCGCCGACGGCGAGACGGTGATCGAGAACGCCGCCCAGGAGCCCGAGGTGATCGACCTGGCCGATCTGCTGATCGCCATGGGTGCCCGGGTGCGTGGTGCCGGCACCCCCACCATCACCATCGATGGAGTCGACCAGCTCCACGGTGCCGACTACGCCGTGATTCCTGATCGGATCGAGGCCGCCACCTTCCTGCTCGCTGGCGCCATCACCCGCTCGGAGCTGTTCGTTGGGCCGGTGATGCCCGAGCACCTCGGGGCGGTGATCACCAAGCTGGAGGAGGCCGGCTGCCGCCTGGAGGCCGTGGACGGTGGCCTGTCCATCCAGGCGGAGCGGATCCGCGCCGTCGATCTCACCACCCAGCCCTTCCCCGGCTTCCCCACCGACATCCAGGCCCCCTTCATGAGCCTGCTGGCCACCGCCGAGGGCACCAGCTTCGTGGTGGAGAACATCTTCGAAAACCGCCTGCAGCACGTGGCCGAACTGCAGCGCATGGGGGCCTCGATCCGCACCAACGGCAACACCGCCTGCATTGAAGGCGTGGCCCGCCTCAGCGGCGCTCCGGTGCACGGCACCGACCTGCGGGCCTCCGCCGCCATGGTGCTTGCCGGTCTGGCGGCCGATGGCGTCACCACCGTGCGCGGCCTGGAGTTCCTCGACCGCGGCTACGCCGACTTCGAGGGCAAGCTCAACGCCGTTGGGGCCTCGATCCAGCGCCTCAGCGATCCCGCCTGAGGCCACACCAGCCCGACGCCCCCTAGAGTCGGGACACCGGGAGCGTGCCGGAATTGGTAGACGGACTCGACTCAAAATCGAGCGCCTTCGGGCATGTGGGTTCGAGTCCCACCGCTCCCATCCTCCCCGGATCACGATGAGCCCCACCGCGCCCCTGTCCGCGCCCCCAGCCGTCGTCCCCGCCGCCATCGGGTCGGCAGCCCCCGCTTCGGCGGTGATGGACACCTACGCCCGCTTCCCCCTGGAGCTGGTGCGGGGTCGGGGCGTGTGGCTCTGGGACCGGGACGGCCGCCGCTACCTCGACGGCGTCGCCGGCATTGCGGTCTGCACCCTGGGCCACAGCGATCCGGTGCTGCGCCGCCGCCTCTGCCGCCAGCTCGGCCGGCTGCAGCACGTGTCCAATCTCTACCGGATCCCGGAGCAGGAGCAGCTCGCCCACGCGATCACGGCCCGCTCCTGCGCCGACCGGGTGTTTTTCTGCAATTCCGGTGCGGAGGCCAACGAGGCGGCGATCAAGCTGGCCCGCAAGCACGGCCACGCGGTGCGGGGGATCGAGCGGCCCCTGATCCTCACGGCCCAGGCAAGCTTCCACGGCCGCACCCTGGCGGCGGTCACCGCCACGGGCCAGCCGAAATACCACGAGGGCTTCGAGCCGATGGTGGAAGGCTTCCGTTACTTCCCCTACAACGACACCGCCGCCTTCGAGACCCTGCTGGCCAGCTGCGAAGCGGAGGGTCCGCGGGTGGCGGCCGTGCTGCTCGAGCCGCTGCAGGGGGAGGGCGGGGTGAACCCGGGCGATCCGGCCTTCTTCCAGCGGGTGCGCCAGCTCTGCGACGAGAAGGGGATCCTGCTGATCTTCGATGAGGTGCAGATCGGTGTGGGTCGCAGCGGACGCTGGTGGGGCTACGAGCAGCTCGGGGTCGAACCCGACGCCTTCACCATGGCCAAGGGCCTCGGGGGTGGCGTGCCGATCGGCGCCCTGGCCGTCAAGGCGGCGGCGGATCACTTCCGCCCCGGCGAGCATGCGAGCACCTTTGGCGGTAATCCCCTGGCCTGCCGGGCCGGCCTCACGGTGATCGAGGAGATCGAACGGCGCGGCCTGCTCGCCCACGTCACCGCCATGGGCGAGCTGCTGGAGCGGGAGCTGGACGCCCTGGTGGAACGGCACCCCACCGTGCTGGAGGGCTCGCGCGGCTGGGGGCTTCTGCGCGGTCTGGTGCTCGCCGAGGGGGCGCCCGCCGCCGCCGAGGTGGTGCGGGCGGCGATGGCCGCCGGCCTGTTGCTGGTGCCCGCTGGGCCCCGGGTGGTGCGCTTCCTCCCCCCGCTGGTGATCCGGCCCCGCCAGATTCGCCGGGCGGTGAAACGACTGGAGAAGGCCCTCGCCAGCCTCGCCTGAGTCCCGCCCCGTGTCGTTGACCCTGTCCGATCCGTGTCGCTGACCCTGCCCGATCCGGTCGACCTGGAGGACCTGCTCGAACCTTTCGCCCGCCGCGGTGTGGACCTCAGCCTGGAGCGTCTGCAGGCGGCACTCGCCGAGGGGGGCCATCCGGAGCGGCGCTTCCCGGCGGTTCAGGTGGCCGGCACCAACGGCAAGGGCTCGATCTGCAGCTTCCTTCACGCCATCCTGCGGGCCGCCGGCCTGCGCTGCGGCACCTACCGCTCCCCCCACCTGGTGAGCTGGTGCGAGCGGCTCCAGCTCGATGATGGCTGGATCACCCCCACCCAACTGCGCGACGACCTGCGCCGCTGGCGATCGATCGGGGAACGGCACTCCCTCACCCCCTTCGAGCTGCTCACCGCCGCCGCCTTCGACCGGCTGGCGGCCAGCGCTGTGGATCTGGCGGTGCTGGAGGTGGGCCTCGGCGGCCGGTTGGACGCCACCACCGCCCATCCTGAGCGGTCTGTCATCGGCTTCGCCAGCATCGGCCTCGACCACCGCGAGCACCTCGGCGACACCCTCGCCGCGATCGCCCGCGAGAAGGCGGGCGTGCTCCGGCCCGGCAGCCTGGCCTGCAGTGCTCCCCAGCACCCCGAGGCCGAGGCCGTGCTGCGGGCCGAGGCCGAGCGGGTGGGGGCGCAGCTGCGCTGGGTGGATCCCCTGCCCTCCCCCCAGCAGGGCGGCCCCCAGCTTGGCTTGCCCGGCGCGCTGCAGCGCGCCAACGCCGCGGTGGCGGTGGCGATGGCGGAGGCCCTGGGGGAGCGGGGTTGGGCGATTCCCCCGGCGGCGATCCCCGCCGGCCTGGCGGCGGCCCGCTGGCCCGGCCGGCTGGAGCGGCGCGACTGGCGCGGCCGGCCGCTGCTGCTCGATGGCGCCCACAACCCCCCGGCGGCCGAAGCCCTGCGCCACGAGCTCGACCTCCTGGATCCCCCGCCCGCCCCCCGCCGCTGGCTGCTGGCCATCCAGGCCCACAAGGAGGGCGCCGCGATGGTGGCGAGCCTGCTGGCTCCAGGCGATCGGGCCGTGGTGGTGCCCGTCCCCGACCACGCCAGCTGGACCGCCGCGGCGCTCGAGGAGGCGTGCCCCGCCTGCGCCGGCGTGCTCCAGGACGCCGGCTCCCCCGCCGAGGGTCTGGCCTGGCTGATGGAGCCCGAGGATCCGGCCTCAGGGCGCCCGCGCTCCGGGTCGCTGCCGGTGGTGGCCGGCTCTCTCTATCTGCTCGGCGCCCTGATGCCCCGGCTGGATCCCGCAGCTCCTGACCCGCCGACAGGCTGACGGAACGCTCTGGCCTGGTCACAGTGGGGAGGGACGCGGCCGCTGGTTGGCTGCCTTCCTTGTTTTGCCTTTTTGCCTCCCTTTTCTTTCACCCTCTGCCCTTTGCCCTCCGCCCTCCGATGACCATCGAGCTCAGCACCGACGACCGCAACCGCCTGCTCGGCGGGCCCCTCGCCGCCGCCCTGGCGGTGATGACCGTGGA
>CAIVPT010000042.1 GCA_903907855.1 uncultured Synechococcaceae cyanobacterium
CTCGAGATCGTGCTCTGGTTGCAGCAGGCGGCCTGGGCGGCCTGGGGGCCGGTGCGCAACCAGATCTGCAGATCGAGGGCGGCTAGCTCCTCGAGGCTGACCATCGGCAGGGGGGTTATGGATGCGGGACTGTATCCAAAATCCGGCAATCCCCGCCGCAATCGAGCACCAATTACACCAAACTCCGCAAAAAGGAAAAGACGAAATCGATCCGCCTTTGACCTTGCCCCTCGATGTCGGCACACCCGTGGGGCCGACCGATGCCGGGCTCACCCCAACCTGGCCGCCGCTTGCGATGCCCACCGGGGGACTTGAACCCCCACGACCGAAGCCACTGGAACCTAAACCCAGCGCGTCTACCAATTCCGCCAGGTGGGCAGCGACACCACTGTAAGCAGGGCGGCGGCGGCGATCAGAATGGCGTCAGCCGTGCCCTCTCCGATGCTCGCCACCCTCGCTGGCTGCCTGGCCCTGGCCCTGGGGGTGGCCGTGCTGCTGCTCCCGGTGCTGGTGAGCGAGCTGAGTCGTCCCCGTGATGCCGCCTGGGGAGCGGTGGTGTTGCTGCTCGGGCTGGTGCTGGTCACCGGGGCCGAGCGGCTCACCGGGGCACCGATGCTGGCGGTGCTCTGCGGGGGCCTGCTGGTGGGCCGGTTGGGGGTGGAAGTAGGCCAGGGTCGTTGGCGCCAGCTGACGCCGGAGGAGCAACAGCGGCTCGGCTCGCCGGAGCGTTGGCGCAACGGATTGGCCCAGCTGGGGGCTTCGCTGGCGGCCCTCTCGGGTGTGGCTGTGGCGCGGCTTGGGGCGCTGGGCGGCACCTTCAGCGGCCTGGGGGGCAGCCTGGGCGGCCTGGGCAGGGGGCGAAACCGCCGCAGCGGCAAGCGCTGGGTGCGTCCGGAGGCCCCGGCCATGCCGGCCCAGCCGGGCGACCCGGCGGAGCCTGCTGAGGGCGCCGAGCCCACTGAAGGGGCTGACCCCGCTGAAGGGGCTGAGGCCAGCGAGGTGGCCGTGGTGAGCAGCTTTGACGAGATCGACGAGCGCCTGGCCGCCGCCACCAACGCCACCGAGCCAGCCGAGCCCACCGAGAGCAACGAGCCCGGCGAGAGCGGCGGCGGCGAGAGCGACCCGGACGAAGCGGGATAATCCCAGCTCAGCCCCCCGCCAAGAGGCGCCGTGTCCGCCAGCGTTCCGTCCACGCCCCCCGCCGACGGCGTCTCCTACAAGGACACCCTCAATCTGCTGCAGACCCCCTTCGCCATGCGCGCCAACGCGCGGGTGCGCGAACCGGAGCTGCAGGCCCTCTGGCAGCATCTGGATCTCTACGGACGCCTGAGCCAGGGCAACCCCGGCCCGGTGTTCACCCTCCACGACGGGCCGCCCTACGCCAACGGTGCCCTGCATGTGGGCCACGCGCTCAACAAGATCCTCAAGGACATCCTCAATAAATACGCCCTGCTGCAGGGCCGCCGCACCCGCTTCGTGCCCGGCTGGGACTGCCACGGCCTGCCGATCGAGCTGAAGGTGCTGCAGAGCCTGAGCAGCGAGGAGCGCCGCAGCCTCACGCCGATCGAACTGCGCCGCCGCGCCCACGCCTACGCCCTCGAGCAGGTGGCGATCCAGAAGGAGGGCTTCCGCCGCTGGGGCATCTGGGGCGACTGGGACACCCCCTACCTGACTCTCAACAAGGACTACGAGGCCGCCCAGATCCAGGTGTTCGGCCGCATGGTGCTGGCGGGGCACATCTACCGGGGCCTCAAGCCGGTGCACTGGAGCCCCAGCTCCCGCACGGCCCTGGCGGAGGCGGAGCTGGAGTACCCCGACGGCCACACCTCCCCGAGCGTCTACGTGGCCTTCCCGGTGGAAACGCTGCCGGAGGCCCTGGCGGCGAAGCTCAATGGCGCCGGCGAGGGGCTGGCGGTGGCGATCTGGACCACCACCCCCTGGACCCTGCCCGCCAACCTGGCGGTGTCGGTGAACGGGGAGCTCGACTACGCGATCTGCCGCCGCGGCGATGGCGGCGGCCATCTGCTGGTGGCGGCTGAGTTGGTGGAGGGCCTGCGCACCACCCTGGACCTGCCCCTGGAGCCCGTGCTCACGGTGAAAGGGGAGGAACTGGAGGGGATGGCCTATCGCCATCCGCTGTTCGCGCGCACGGCGCCGGTGGTGCTGGGGGGCGATTACATCACCACCGAATCGGGCACGGGCCTGGTGCACACCGCCCCCGGCCACGGCGTCGACGACTTCCTCACCGGCCGCAAGTACGGGCTGGCGGTGCTGTGCCCGGTGGATGAGGCCGGCACCCTCACCGAGGAGGCGGGGCCCTTTGCGGGCCTCAACGTGCTCAAGGACGCCAACCCGGCGATCATCGAGGCCCTCAAGGGGGCCGGCGCCCTGCTGGCGGAGCAGCGCTACGAGCACCGCTATCCCTACGACTGGCGCACCAAAAAGCCCACGATCTTCCGCGCCACCGAGCAGTGGTTCGC
>CAIVPT010000043.1 GCA_903907855.1 uncultured Synechococcaceae cyanobacterium
CGAGCACAGAGCCCGGCTCCGGCCCGGCCCCAACCTCGCCCTCGACGACCGCCACCAACTCCTGCGGCAGCACCCGCTCGCCCCCCTCCGGCTGGGGCGCGCCGGTGAGGATGCGGATCGCCTCGGCGGGCCCGAGCACCCCAGCCCAGGGGGCCCCGGGGGCGGAGCGGCCCACGAGCCGCCACTGGGCACCGGGGGGGGGTGGCGACGCATCCGCGATCGCGTAGCCATCCATGATCGAGGCGCGGAAACCCGGCACCGCCTCACGGGCGAAGCAGGGCTCGGCGCTCACCCGCCCCAGGCAGGCGGCCAGCGGCAACCGCTCCATGCCCTGCAGGGGGGTGAGCGCCGCCAGTACCCGAGCCCGGGCCTCCGGCAGGGGCAAGCCCTCGCGCGGGAACGGCTCAGCCATGGGTGCTGACGCTGGCGGGAACCTCCTCAGCGGGAGCCTCCTCAGCAAGAGCCGCCTTCGGATGGCGCCACAGGCCGCTGCGCCCGCCGCGCTTCTCCAGCAGCCGCACCGGCCCGATCGTCATCGCCCGGTCGGCCGACTTGAGCATGTCGTAGAGGGTGAGCAGGCCCACCTGCACGGCGGTGAGGGCCTCCATCTCCACGCCGGTGGGGGCACTGGTGCGCACCCGGGCCGCCACGCGCAACGCCCCGCCGGACTCCTCAATCGCCACCTCCACCCCGGCCAGCGGCAACGGATGACAGAGGGGGATCAGCTCGGCGGTGCGCTTGGCCGCCTGGATCGCCGCCACCCGCGCCACCGCCAGCACATCTCCCTTGGCGGCACGTCCTTCCTGCACCAGGGCCAGGGCCTCCGGCGCCAGCTGCAGGAACCCCTCGGCCAGCGCCTCGCGGGCCGTGATCGGCTTGGCGGCCACATCCACCATGTGGGCGTCACCGCGGCCGTTCAGGTGGGTGAGGGAGGGGAGCATGGGGGGCGGTTTCTAGGTCAACCTTAGGCAGCACGGGTGGCAGCAAAACCAGCCACGCCTTAACCAGTTCTTAACCCACCCTTGTCCTGGAGTTCATGGCAGACCGTTAGCCAAGGAGATCGCTCGTTCGGCAATGGTCCATGCGCTTCCCCGCCCTCGCGGCTGCCTTCAGCGCCCTCCTGAGCCTGGGGTCCGTCCAGGCGGCGCCGACGTTCGTCAACGGTCTGACGATCCCTGGCGACCAGCTCGACCTCTCCGGCGGCACGACCGTGAACGACGGCCGCGTGGGCTTCTTCTCGGGTCTCTTCTACGACCCCAACCGCAGCCAGTGGTGGGGCCTGTCCGACCGCGGCCCCGGCGGCGGCTCGATGCCCTACGACACCCGCCTGCAGCGCTTCCGGCTGGATGTGAACCCAAGCAGCGGCGGGATTGCGAACTTCACCATCGACAAGACGATCCTCTTCCGCAACGGCTCCCAGACCTTCAACGGCCTGGCCCCGAACCCCTCCAACGTGCTGGGTAGCTCCTTCGACCCAGAAGGAATGGTGGTGCTGCCTCACAACGGTCACTTCCTGGTCTCCGACGAATACGGCCCCTCGCTGTACGAATTCGACCGCAGTGGCCAGTTCGTGCGGGCGTTCACCATGCCCGACAACGTGCTGCCCCGGGCAGGCACAACGCTCGACTACACCGCCACCCCAGCCCCCGGCGGCACCCTCACCTCCGGCCGCGAGGGAAACCGGGGCCTGGAGGGTCTCGCCATCAGCCCCGACGGACGCTTCGCCTACGCGATGCTGCAGAACGGCACCGTGCAAGATGGCACGGTGAGCGGCAGCACCTTCACGCGCGGGATGTATACCCGCATCCTGAAATTCGACACCAGCACCGGCAACGCGGTGGCCCAGTACGCCTACCGCCTTGAAGGACCCGGTCCTGCGCCCGCCCGCGGGCGGGGCATCTCCGCAATTCTGGCCCTCGATGAGAGCCGCTTCATGGTGCTGGAGCGCAACAACCGCGGCGTTGGCGTACCCGACGCCAATCTCAACGATCCCGATAAAAAGGTCTTCGTAATCGACCTGAGCGGCGCCACGGATGTCAGCAATGTCTCTCTCTCGGGCACCAGTCTGCCCGCCGGTGTGGTGCCGGTGAGCAAGAACTCCTCGGCGCTGGTGGATCTGGTGGCCAATGCGGTTCTGCAGGATCCCTCAATGGCAGCCCTGGGAGGTCGGGGACCGGAGAAATGGGAGGGCCTGGCGATCGGGCCCCGCCTCAGCGACGGCTCCCTCATGCTGTTGGCCGGCACCGACAACGACTACTCGGTAACCCAGAACGGCAGCAACACCCAGTTCGACGTGTACTACAACCCCACGAGCGGCGCCCGAGTTCAGTGCGATCTGGGCACCACCGTGAATTGCACCTCCATCAGCACCACCGGCAGCGTGGGCACCCCGGGCAATGTGGGGAATCTGCCCGCCGGCTTCTCCCTGATCCCGGGGGTGCTGACTTCCTGGCGGATGAGCGAGGCCGATGTGGGCGGCTACACGCCTCCGGTATCGACCGTCCCGGGTCCGCTCCCCCTGGCCGGAGCCGCCGCCGCCCTGGCCTGGAGCCGCCGCCTGCGGAGCCGAGAAAACCGCGGTTCCGATTGACCCAACAAGAACAGTCTCAGGTCGAGAGATTTCTTAGTCGGCCTGCCACGGTTCCAGACACTGAAGGTCGAGCGCCTGAATCATCGCCGCGGCAATCGCCGCCAGATCCGCCGGCGTGAGGCGGCCCAATGGCCCCTGCAGCTGATCGGCGTGGACGGTGGTGGGCAGCCAGGTCATCGCATAACTGGGGAGACGGAGGCCGTTGGCGGCCGAGGGCACCAGCGGATAGGCCAGGGGGTTGCTGGCCAACTCGGGGAGGGTGCTGAGGGGCACCACCACCCAGCGACGGCCGTGGCGAGTGGCGGCATCGGGGGCGATCACCACCACGGGGCGGGGCTTGCCATCCCCAACGCTGCGGTTGCGAGGCCAGAGGTAAACACGGCCGCGTTCAGCCATCGGTGGGCGCCGCGTCGGCCTCGAGGGCCATGGCCACGGCGGCGTTGGAGGCCTCGGCCAGGTCTTCACCCTCCAAAGAGGCGAGGTGGGCGTAGGCGGCGTTGAGAGCTGCGATGCGGCGGCGGGCCAACCATTCGGCGAGGGCCTCGCTCACCAGGGCGGAGCGATTGGATCCCTGGGCATCGAGCTGGGCCAGGAGCCCCTCCTCAAGCGAAATGCTGATCGATCGGTTAGCCACGATCCTCATAGAAATCCTATTAGCGATCCTAGTGGTGGCAAGCCTGGCGTCTGCAGAGGTGAAAATGGCCCCACCCAGGCCCCCCAGGCCTCACCCAAGCCCCAGCCGCAGCCCCGCGATGAGTCCCTCCCAGCCCCACACCCCCGCCAACCTCGAAGCCGCCTTCGGCGGCGAGAGCATGGCCAACCGCAAATACCTGTTCTTCGCGGAGGTGGCCAAGCAGCTGGGCAACACCGACCTGGCGAAGCTGTTCCGCGACACCGCCAACCAGGAGACCGAGCACGCCTTCGCCCACTTCCGGCTTCTGCATCCGGAGCTGGTGATCGCCAACCCGGCGGCGCTCAGCGACAGCGAGAAGCAGTCGGTGCTGGCCCGCTGCCTGGAGCTGGCGATCGAGGGCGAAACCTACGAGTACACCACCATGTATCCGGAGTTCGCCGCCCAGGCCCGCGTCGAGCGCGACGAAAGCGCCGCCGCCGATTTTGAGGAGCAGATCGCCGAGTCGCAGGAGCACGCCGCGATCTTCAAGCGGGCCGCCAGCAACTTCGGCTTCCTGGCGCCGATTGAGCAGCACCACGCTGAGCGCTACGGCGTGGCGCTGGAGGCCCTGCAGGGCAAGGGCAAGGCCGGTGAGGCAGCCAACCCGGTGGCGGGCAAGTGGATCTGCAAGGTCTGCTCGATGATCTACGACCCGGCCGTGGGCGATCCGGAGTCGGGCATCGCGGCTGGCACGCCGTTCGAGGCGATCCCCGACAGCTGGGTCTGCCCGATCTGCGGCGCCCGCAAGGCCAGCTTCGTGCCCTACCGCGAACCCGAGCTGAAGGCGGCCTGAGCCGACCGGCCCGTGCCTCAGAGCGCCCGCCGGACCGCCAACACCAGCCGCAGCAGGCGCTCGGCCGCATCGGCCAACAGCTCAGGGGCGCGCCCCATCGCCTCCTCCAGGGACATCGGCCCCGGCACCAGCGACACCAGGGCGCCCACCCCCAGCGGATAGAGGGCCTCGGCCCCGGGGCCGATCGCGCCGCCGATCGCCACCACCGGCACGCCCGCGGCGGCGGCGGCGCGGGCCACGCCGCTCACCGTCTTGCCATCGGCGCTCTGGCCGTCGAGACGGCCCTCGCCGGTGATCACCAGATCGCTCTCGGCCAGGGCGGCCGCAAAGCCACTGGCCTCCAGCACAACCGCGATGCCCGGCCGCAACTCCGCCGGCGCCAGGGCAAGCAGCATCGCCGCCATCCCCCCGGCGGCACCGGCGCCAGGGATCGCCGCCACGGAGCGTCCAACGGCGGCCTCCAGCAGGGCCACCACGCGGGCCAGATCCTGCTCCAGCCGCGCCAGCACCTCCGGGCACCCCCCTTTCTGCGGTCCGAACACCGCCGTGGCGCCGCGGGGCCCGAGCAAGGGGTTGTCGACATCACAGGCCAGCTGCAAGCGGCAGCGGGCCAGGCCGGGGTGCAGACCGGAAGGATCAAGGGCCGCCACCGCCGCCAGGTCGGCGCCGCAGAGGGGGGCCCCGATCACGGTGCCATCGGCCCGCAGGAAGCGCATCCCAAGGGCCTGGGCCATGCCGGCCCCCAGGTCGTTGGTGGCGGAGCCCCCCAGGCCCACGAGCAGGTGGCGAGCACCGCCCTCAAGGGCGGCGGCGATCAACTCGCCGGTGCCGTAGCTGGTGGTGCGCAGCGGATCCCGCCCCTGGGGGCTCACCAGGGGCAGCCCCGAGGCGCTGGCCATCTCCAGCACCACGGTGTCCCCGTCCAGGTCCCCATCCAGCCACCCCAGGCGGGCCGACACCGTGGGCTGCTCGGCCGGCAGTGGGCCGGTGACCGACACCTCCTGCCAGCGGCCACCACGGGCCGCCAGCAACGCCTCGCCGAAACCTTCGCCGCCATCGGCCAGGGGGATGGCCCGCACGGTGGCGTCCGGCCGTACGCGCCGCAGCCCTTCGGCGAGGGCGGCACAGACGGCCGGGGCATCAAGGCAGCCCTTGAAGGAATCCGGGGCCAGCAGGATGCGCAAAGGCGAGGGGCGAGGCGGCGAGGTCATCCTCAGAGGGGCTGGCTAGAGGCGTTGGCCACAATCGGCTCAAACGACGTACCGATCTTCGTGAAGATCCCATCCTTGTCGGCATCGCCATAGCTGGTCACGGTTGTGCCCAGGCGCTTCACCTCACGCTCAATCAAGCGGCTGCCATCGAAGGTCCAGCTTTCGTTGCTCTTGATCGTTTCGCGATGCCAACGACCCTTCTCGAATTCCTCCAACTGGGTCACCTTACCGTCCACGAGCAGAAAGCGGTAGCTGTCCTCATGGATGGCGCTGGGTTTGGGGGTCGAACCGGAGCCAACGGCGCCGCTGCTCAGGCCGGTGAGCGAATCACGGTCGGCACGGGTGAACACTCCATCACCATCAGCATCGCGATAGATGGTGGTCTTTACGCGGCCGCGATCGGTTTCCGTGTGGGTGAGGCTGGTGCCATCAAACTTCCAGGTTTCATTGCTCCTGATGCGCTCGCTCTTCCAGCGGCCGTCATCAAACTCCTCGAGCTGGGTCACTTTTCCGTCAACCAGCTTGAAGCGATAGGCATCGTCGAGGCTGGTGGAGGGCAGGGGCGAGGGGGTGGTCAAACCCATGGCTGTGGGAGAGGAGAAACAACAAGCTTAAAACAGATCGGACGGCGAACTCAGGGGACAGCCAGTGAAGACAAAAGAGCAGAATAACCGGAAACGATAAAAAGAACCTCCCCCGATCGGGGGAGCCTGGAGCTGGAGGACGCCTGAAACCAGCCACCGGCAAAAGGCCACTGGAATAACCGCGAACCTTCACGAGCTTGAGATCACGTTAGGAGCAAACCATGCAGCAATAGACCACATTGGCGATCCCTTCGCTCTTCGCCAAGAGGGAGAAGCGGCGACTGAAGGGGAAGCAGGCCAGGCCATCGGGACAGAACAGGGACCAGAGATGAAACCAGCCTTTGCCCAGTGAGCTGAAATCGCCCAAGCCTGCCGCCTCAGCCCCTAACGAACAGCAAGGGGTACGGGACTCGTCGCCGTTGCCACCCAGGCAGGGGCAGGCCGACGGGGACAATGGGTTCAGCGTCCCCCGCCCACCATGAGCGCCGCCCCCCTCCCCCCCGCCGAGCTGCTCAGCGGCTACCGCGCAGCCGCCGCTGAGCGGGAGGCCCTTGGCGTGCCCCCCCTGCCGCTCACGGCCCCCCAGGCCCAGGCCCTCACCGCCCTGCTGGAGCAGCCCCCCGCCGGCGAAGAGGGGTTCCTGCTGGAGCTGCTGGGCGAGCGGGTGCCCCCGGGGGTGGATGAGGCCGCCTACGTGAAAGCCGCCTGGCTCAGCGCCGTGGCGAAGGGAGAGGCCTCCAGCCCCCTCGTGGACGCCGTGGAAGCGGTGCGTCTGCTGGCCACCATGATCGGCGGTTACAACGTGGGCGCCCTGATCGAGCTGCTCGCCAGCCCCCAACCCGAGGTGGCCGCCGCCGCCGCCGCGGGCCTCAGCCGCACCGTGCTCGTCTACGACGCCTTCCACGATGTGATGGAGCTGGCGGCCACCAACCCGCTGGCAAAACAGGTCGTTGACAGCTGGGCGAGCGCTGAGTGGTTCACCAGCCGCCCGCAGCTACCCGACACGATCACCGTCACGGTGTTCAAGGTGGAGGGCGAAACCAACACCGACGACCTCTCCCCCGCCACCCACGCCACCACCCGCCCGGACATCCCCCTGCACGCCCAGGCGATGCTGGAAACGCGGATGCCCGGCGGGCTGGCCCAGATCGCCACGCTGAAAGAAAAGGGCCATCCGGTGGCCTACGTGGGCGATGTGGTGGGCACGGGCAGCTCCCGCAAGTCGGCGATCAACTCGGTGCTCTGGCACACCGGCAACGACATCCCGCACGTGCCGAACAAGCGCAGCGGCGGTGTGATCCTCGGCGGCAAGATCGCGCCGATCTTCTTCAACACTGCGGAGGATTCGGGTGCTCTTCCGATCGAATGCGATGTGAGCGGACTGGCCACGGGCGATGTGATCACGATCCGGCCCCATGCCGGCACGATCGAGCGCGCCGCCGGTGAACCCGGCGCAGGCGAGATCGTGGCCCGCTTCGAGCTCAAGCCCAGCACCATCGCCGATGAGGTGCGCGCCGGCGGCCGCATCCCGCTGCTGATCGGCCGCTCCCTCACCGACAAGGTGCGCGCCCAGCTGGGGCTGCCGGCGAGCGAAGTGTTCATCCGCCCGGTGGTGCCGGCCGACAGCGGCCGCGGTTTCACCCTGGCCCAGAAGATGGTGGGCCGGGCCTGCGGGCTACCGGGGGTGCGGCCGGGCACCAGCTGCGAACCGCTGATGACCACCGTCGGCAGCCAGGACACCACCGGCCCGATGACCCGCGATGAGATGAAGGAGCTGGCCTGCCTGGGCTTCTCGGCGGATCTGGTGATGCAGAGCTTCTGCCACACCGCCGCCTACCCCAAGCCGGTCGACCTCAAAACCCACGCCGAGCTGCCCGATTTCATCAGCTCCCGCGGTGGCGTGGCCCTGCGCCCCGGCGACGGCATCATCCACAGCTGGCTCAACCGCATGCTGCTGCCCGACACCGTGGGCACCGGCGGCGACAGCCACACCCGCTTCCCGCTTGGCATCTCCTTCCCCGCCGGCTCGGGCCTGGTGGCGTTCGCGGCCGCCATCGGCGCCATGCCGCTCGACATGCCCGAATCGGTGCTGGTGCGCTTCACCGGCTCGCTGCAACCCGGCGTAACCCTGCGCGATGTGGTGAACGCCATCCCCTATGTGGCGATCCAGCAGGGGCTGCTGACGGTGGCCAAAGAAGGCAAGCAAAATGTGTTCAATGGCCGCATCATGGAGATCGAGGGCCTGCCCGATCTCAAACTGGAGCAGGCTTTTGAACTCACAGATGCAACCGCCGAACGCTCCTGCGCCGGCAGCACAATCAAGCTGAGTGTCGATACGGTGAGTGAATACCTGCGCAGCAATGTGGCCCTGCTGCGCAATATGATCGCCCGCGGTTACGGCGATGGCCGCACCCTGGCGCGGCGCATCAAAGCGATGGAGGCCTGGCTGGCGGATCCCCAGCTGCTGGAGGCCGATGCCGATGCGGAGTATGCCGCCGTGATCGAGATCAACCTCGATGCGATCAGCGAACCGATCCTGGCCTGCCCCAACGACCCCGATAACGTCAAAACCCTCAGCGACGTGGCGGGCGAGCGCATCGATGAGGTATTCATCGGCTCCTGCATGACCAACATCGGCCACTACCGCGCCGCCGCCAACGTGCTCGAAGGCCAGGGGCAAAACGCCGCCCACCTTTGGGTATGCCCGCCCACGCGCATGGATGAGGAGGTGCTAAAGCAGGAGGGCTACTACGCGATCTTCGAGGCGGCGGGGTCGCGCATGGAGATGCCGGGCTGTTCGCTCTGCATGGGCAACCAGGCGCGGGTGGACGACAACACCACGGTGTTCTCCACCAGCACCCGCAACTTCAACAACCGCCTCGGCAACGGTGCCCAGGTGTATCTGGGCAGCGCCGAACTGGCGGCCGTGTGCGCCCAGCTCGGCCGCATTCCCAGCAAGGAGGATTACCTGGCGATCGCCGCCGAGCGCATCGACCCCTTCGGCGACACGCTCTACCGCTACCTCAACTTCGAC
>CAIVPT010000044.1 GCA_903907855.1 uncultured Synechococcaceae cyanobacterium
CGAGGAACTCTGGGGGTTCAACCCCGCCACTGAAGCCGGGCCCCAGCTGCTGCGGGACATCTGGCCAGGTGGAAACGGCGCCAGCATCGACAACCTCACCGCCAGCGGCGGCAAGCTCTACTTCACCGCCAGCGACGGCAGCACCGACGAGGAGCTGTGGGTCAGCGATGGCACCGCAGCCGGCACCAGCCGGGTCGCCGACATCAACCAGAACACCTATGGGTCCGACCCCCAGCCGGTGGTAAGCAGCGGCGGGAAGTTCTTCTTCACCGCCTTCAACGATGCCAGCGGTTGGGAGCTCCACTCCCTGGATCCCGCCAGCGGCAGCCTGCAGAAGTTGGAGATCAGGGCTGGGAGCTCTAGCTCCGAGCCAGGCGGTAACGGCGGTGGGTTTGCCGATCTCAACGACACTCTCTATTTCAGCGCCTACGACGACAGCAACAGCTGGCAACTCTGGCGCGCACACCCCAATGGCACCCTTGAGATGCTCCGACTCGGTGGGGGCGCGTCAAGTCCCCAGGGGCTCACGGTGGCCGGGGGAACCCTCTATTTCACGGCCTCCGGCTCCACCGACCGGGGTATCAATCTCAGTCGCAGCCTCAGCCTGAACGGTGAAGCCGTGACCCTCAGCTTTGACTTCCTGCGGCTGGATACATGGGATGGCGAACCACTATATCTCTACATCGATAATCAATTAATCTTCGCCCAGCCATTTGTTTGGTATGGGAACGACGGCACCCGCACCGGTTCCAGCGGAGCCTTCAGCTGGTCGATCACCGCCACCAGCCCCACCCAGGAGATGGGCGGCTTGGCGGGCTATCCCGATCAGATCTTCCGCATCAGCGTCTCAATCCCGGCGGGGCGGGCCAGCATCCGCCTCGGCCTGGGTTCCGGCCTGGATCAGGCTGTCGAGGATGAGAGCTATGGCATCCGCAACCTGGAGATCCGCTCCACGGCCAATCCCAGCCAGGTGCTTCTAAGCGATCCGGGCACGGATCCCAGCCTCTGGACCGGTGGCATCAGCAGCAGCCTCCCTGACCTGGGCACCTTCATCGGCCGCTACGGGGGAGCGTCTAGCCCCTATCTAGGGCGTGAACTCTGGCGTATTGACAATGCCACCGGTGACCCGGTGCCCATGGACATCAATCCTGGGGCAGCCAGCTCCGATCCCTGGGGGTTGTTCAATGTGGGCGGCAAGCTCTACTTCACGGCCTACACCCCCGGCGTGGGGTATGAATTGTGGACCGTGGATCCAACCGACAACGTGCCCCACCTCGTGGCCGATGTCAATCCGGGCGAGGCCCATAGCCGGGCCTCGTGGTGGTACAGCTCCGCCAGTAATTCCGTAGTCACAGCTGGCGGCCGGCTGTACTACGCCGCTGACGGCCCGCAGGGCCGAGAGCTTTACATGCTGGCCCCCGGCATCGCCGGGGCCCAGCTGATGGATCTCAATCTCGGCGCGGGCGGCAGCGATCCCCAGAACTTCATTGTGGTCGGCGAACGGCTGTTCTTCAGGGCGTACGACGGCAGCAGCTGGGGCGTCTATACCACAGGCGTAGAGACGGGCGTGCCGACGCGACTGAGCATCCCAGGCCTGACCACCCACAGCAACTACACCGATTCCTTCATCGGCGTGGGCAACCGCCTCTACTTCCGCGGCACGTATTATAACGACAATTTCAGCGCCTATCGGCCTCTTTTTACCGTTGATGTCAGCACTGGCGTAGCAAGTGCTGTTGAGGGCATCAGCTCTGTGGAATGGCTGACCTCGATCAATGGGCAGTTGTTTTTCAGGGGCGTGTCGAGCACGCACAACACGGGCCATGAGATCTACTCCCTGGCAGCTGATGATCCCGCTCAAGCACCGAAGCCACTGGATCTATTGCCAGGTCCAAATAGCTCAAGTGCCTCTTTGCTGACAGCTGGGCCCGACGCCCTCTACGCCGTGGCCTACGGCCGCCCCCTGGAAGACCTGAGTCGGGTCTTCAGCCTCAGCGGCGAAGCCGTAACCCTCGCCTTTGATCTGATTCGCCTGGACACATGGGATGGTGAGAACCTCCGACTAGATCTCAATGGACAAGAGGTCTTTTCCCAGCCGTTTCACTGGTGGAGTGGCAATGCGGAGACACGCACAGGCAGCAGCAACGGCTATAACTGGTCGATCGCACCGATCAGCCCCGTTGACCATTTGGGTGGCAACCCTAATTACCAGGATCAGATTTTCCGGATCAGCGTCTCCATCCCATCCGGAAATAACAGCATTCGCCTCAGCCTGGGATCGCATCTTGATGAGGCTCAAGACAACGAGAGCTACGGCATCCGCAATCTAGAGATCCGCACGGCGGCCGATCCCAGCCAGCTTTTACACAGTGATCCTGGTGATAATTCCAATCTCTGGCAAGGCGGCCGCGTAGCGAGCAGCACCACCCTGGGCAGCTTTCTTGCCGTCGAAGGCGGCACGAATGACTGGAATATCTGGCGCCTGGATCCGGTCGAACTGAACCGCACAATGCGGCCGCTTCTGCCGGCCTCCATGCCAAACAAGAGCTCAATTAACAACCTCTTTAGCATCGGCGGTACGCTCTATTTCAGTTACGACGATGGCGTCAATGGACGTGAGCTTTGGCAAAGCGATGGAACGGCCGCCGGTACACGCCTAGCTGCCAATATCAACGGCCGCACACTGCCATCCAACCCACGGCTGCTCACTGATGTGAACGGCAAGCTCTATTTCACGGCGGATGATGGCATCCGTGGCCGCTCACTCTATGGCCTTGATCCGGCGACGGGCGCGGTGCAGCGCCTAGAAGTGCCGGGCCTCACGCAGGGCAATGCCAATAGCATCGACAAGCTAGTGAATGCCAATGGGCGGCTGTATTTCCGCGGCAATGGCTACCACAGCGATGGTACCTACTGGCCACTGTTTACCATCGACCCCAGCACCGGTACGATTAGCCGTGTCGCCGGTCACCAGTACGTTGACGGCCTTAAGTATCTCAATGGCCAGCTTTTCTTTACGGCCTACACGACGTCCTACCAGGAGGGCTACGAGCTGTTTCGGATCGCAGATGGATCCACCCAGCCCCAGCTCATCGATGTCAATCCAAACGGTAGCTCGAACGTACAGGAACTGATTCAAGCCGGAAGTGTGATCTATTTCACGGCTGAACGTGAAGGATTGGGCCGTGAATTGTTCCGGCTTGATGCCAGTTTTGCTGCCACGCCCGTGCGCGACATTCGGCCCGGCACTAGCGGCTCGAATCCCCGCTCACTCTTTGCCGTGGGCAGCAGCCTTTATTTCGTCGCCAACGATGGCATACACGATGTCGAGCTGTGGCAAACCGACGGCACCGAGGCTGGCACACGCCTCGCGCGCGACATCAACAACCTCACGCTTGATTCCAATCCCGGCAACCTCTTGGACGTCAACGGCATCTTGTACTTCACGGCCACAGACGGCACCCTCGGTCGCGGCCTCTACCGTATCGACCCCGGCACAGGCACACCCCGGCGGCTCACAATACCAGGACTCACGGGCGGCAACGAGGCCTCAATTGACAGCCTAATCAATGCGAATGGACGCCTTTACTTTCGCGCCAATAGCTACAATGACACCTTCACCTACCGCCCCCTCTATACGCTTGACCCCGAAACAAACTCAATCAGCCAAGTCAACAATGTCTCCTACGTAGACAGCCTCAAGCATCTCAATGGCCAACTATTCTTTGCGGCCTATTCGGCATCGTCCCAAGTAGACTATGAACTATATCGGATCGCAGACGGCTCCACCCAGCCCCAGTTAATCGACATCAATCCTGCTGGCAGCTCCAGTCCAGATCAGCTAACTCTCAACAACGGCACCGTCTACTTTGCTGCGACTGGCGATGGAATAGGCCGTGAGATGTACCGCCTAAATGCCGCTTTCGAACCCATTCCCCTCACCAATATTAGCCGCTACGACACGAATCCAAGGCAAATATCGTCACTCACGGATGCCGTTTATTTTGTTGGCTATGGGGCGGCTGTCGGCCTGGCAGGGCCTGGGCAAGACGCCAGCCGCTCCTTCAACCTTGACGGATCGGCAACCTCGATCAGTTTTGATCTCCTGCGGCTCGACTCCTGGGACGGGGAGCCGTTCACCGTGTATCTGGATGATCAGCCCCTGTTCAGCAAGCGTTTCTACTATTACCAAGCAACGGCACCATCGGCTGGCACTGTCAATGGAGTTGGCTGGTCAATAACGGCCACATCCGACCTCGCAGAGCTATACGGCTACAACGCGGGATATTCCTGGTCTTACGACCAGACTTTCGGGGTTACCCTCGACCTGCCCGCTGGCCACTCAACGGTAAAGCTGGGCTTTGGCTCCGGGCTGGATGAAGCAGCCTCCAATGAAAGCTATGCCATCGACAACCTGGAGATCCGCAGCGGCAACAACGCTCTGATCGCCAGCGACAGCTTCGAAACAGCGGGCAACTGGCAGGGTGGTGTTGTCACCGATCTAGCCGGAGCTGGATCGGTGCTGGGTCTCTACGGTTCCAATTCCGCCCCCGAAAACTGGCGGCTTTGGAAGATCAACTCCACCTCCCATCGGGTGGAGGAGGTGTCGATCCCCAGCCTTGGCCTTGGCGCAGCCAACAGCATCGATAGCTTTGTGGCTGTTGGTAACCGGGTGTTCTTCCGTTATCCCGGCTGGGATGGCAGTTCCTATTATCCGCTCTATTCCGTTGACCCTGCCACCTCCATTGCCAGCCGGGTGGAGGGCCTCCAGGACGTTTACTCTCTCTGGAAAGTAAACGGCTCGCTTTACGTTTCCGGTACCTATGCCAGTCAAGGCGGGCGCCTGTTGAAACTGGACGCCAATGCAAACGTTACCCCGATTGATCTCCAAGGCAGCACCAGCCCGGCGTGGCTCACGCTTGTGGGCAACACCCTCTACTTCACAGCCAATTACTATGGAACCAGCGGTGAGTGGCTCGGCAATGAGCTCTGGAAAATTGACTCCGTAAGTGGCGAACCCAGGGTCATTGATCTTCGCCCTGGTTATGGCGGCTCCAATCCTCGCGATCTGGTCAATGTCGAAGGCACCCTTTATTTTATCGCAAGCCGAGAAGAAAACGGGTCATGGATCGGCGAGGAACTCTACCGAATCGATCCAATCACCGATCAGGCTGAGCTGCTAGGCGATATCTACAGCGGCTCTGGCTCCTCAAACCCAGCCGGCCTCACCCTCAGCAATGGCAAGCTCTATTTTACCGCTACTGACATCCTTCACGGCCGCGAGCTCTGGCGGGTGCAGGTGAGCGGCGACAGCAGTGGCATCGAAGTCAGTCGCAGCCTGGTGGAAGACAGCAGCCTGTTGTTCAGCGCCGACGATTTTGCAACGCCGTACGCCGCTGCTGGCGGCGGCACGCTCCAGGCCATCCGCATCCTCAGCCTGCCCGTCAACGGCCAATTGCGGTTCAACGGGGAGGCCTGCACCGTCAACCAGACCATCGCCGCCGCCGCCATCGGCCAGCTCAGCTTCGTGCCCAACGCCGACTACAACGGCACTGCGGGATTCACCTGGAGCGGCAGCAATGGCAGCAGCTTCGATGGCCAGCCTTCCTTAGTGAACCTCACGGTGACACCACTGAGCGATGCTCCGAGGCTGCAGCAGCCGTTGGTGAACCGCACCATCTTCAGCAATCGCAACGACAGCTACACCTTCGATCTCAATACGTTCCGCGATCCAGACCCTGGGCAGACCCTGAGCTACAGCGCCACCCTTGCCGATGGCAGCCCCCTGCCGGCCTGGATCAGCCTCAACGGCCGCAGCTTCAGCTTCAACCCTCCTCCCAGCGCCGCTGGCGACCTCAACCTTCGCGTGATCGCCACCGATCCCGATGGACTCTCGAGCCTGGCGGCGGCCGATCCCGGATCAATCTTCAACCTGCAGGTGATCAACGCAGCACCTCAAGATCTGGGGCTCTCGAATTACCGAATCAGCGAGAACAGCGCCAATGGCACGGTGGTTGGCACCTTTTTCGTCAGTGATCCCAACAGCAGAGATCTCCAGACCCTCACGCTGCTGGATTCCGCAGACGGACGCTTCGCTCTGGCCGGCTCAGCGGCGAATGGCTACAGCCTGATGGTGGCCGATGGAAGCCGGCTGGATTACGAAACCGCCACATCCCACCTGGTGATGGTTCGCGCCACGGACGAGACTGGCCAGTCGCTGGAGAGAAACCTCTCCATTCAACTCGATAACCTTGCCGATTCAGCAGCTGGCAATCTCACCTTCTCTGCGGCCAACTTCTCGATCCGCGAAGACGGCGTTCCCTTGGTGGCCGTCACTGTCAACCGGGTGGGCGGCGTGGAGGGGAGCGTCAGTGCAACGGTGCAGCTCACCCCAGGAAGCGCAACTTATCCGGCCGACTACAGCCTTGAGCTGCTCACGGTTGTGTTCGCCAATGGCGAAACCAGCCGCACCATCGCCATTCCGATCGCCAACGACGCCCTGATCGAAGGCGATCAAACCCTCACCCTCACCCTCATCAATCCAACTGGTGGCGCATTCCTTACCGGCCAGGTGAGCGCCACCCTCACGATCGTCGACAACGACTTCCCGACGATCCCCAGCCCCACCGTTACGGCACAGATCACCAACGACAGCACGCCGCTGATCAGCGGCACGGCCGATGTGGCGATCAGCAACCAGTTCCGCGTCAGCCTCAACGGCCGCACCTACAGCCTCGGCAGCTCCCCCGAGCTGGTGCTCACCGGCACCAGCTGGAGCCTGGCCATTCCCGCCGCCCATGCCCTCGGCGATGGCCTCTACAACGTGGTCGCCACGGTGCAAGACCCCAATGGCAGCAGCGTCAGCGACGCCAGCAACGGCGAGCTGCGGATCGATACTGTCGCGCCACTCACCACCCTCACCAGCGCGGCCAGTCCGCTGTATTTCCCCCTGCTCCAAGGGCGCAGTGAGCCCGGCGCCGTGCTGCAGGTCAGCTGTGGCGGAGCCAGCTGGAGCCTCTCGGTGCCAGCCGATGGCAACTGGCAACTCGACACCGCCACCACCCCCCTCAGCGGCAGCTTTGCTCCCAACCGCGATGGGGCCAATCCCCTGACAATCAGCGCCACAGACGGGGCCGGTAACAGCAGCCTGTTCAGCGGTCAGCTCAATATTCTCTACCCCTATCCCGATCTGCGAATCAGCGCCGCCAGCCTCAACAGCGGCGCCTCGCTCGACACGGTGGTGCTCGACTACACCGTCGTCAACAACACACCCAGTGGACCTCTGCTGCCAGGGCACATCGCCTCCGGCAGCTGGATCGATCGCTTCTACCTCTCCCCCGATGCCGTCTACGGCAACGGCAACGACCTGGCAATTGGGCCCCTGCTGGCCCCGTCGCTCGGCCGCGGTCAGGCGGTCAGCGGACCATTGTCCTCTGGAGCCTCCACCACCACCAGCCTCAACGTCCAACTTCCCGAATACCCCGGCAGCTACTACCTGATCGCCGTCACCGACGCTGATCGCTCCCTCGCCGAGGGCGTCGGGGAAGCGAACAACGTCTTCATCAGTGCCGCGCCGATCACGGTGGCGCCGATTTACACCGCCAGTGTCTCCACCGCCGTCACCAACCTCAATGCCGGCCAGAGCATCAGCCTCAGCGGTCAGCTCGTCCACACCACCAGCTCCGTTGGGGTGGCTGGCAAGTCAGTCACCGTCGTGTTCATCAATGACACCACTGGCCAGCGGTTCGAACGTCAGCTCACCTCCGGCGCCGACGGCGGCTTCAGCTTCAGCTTCACCCCCAGCGTGGAGCAGGCCGGCGCCTACCGCGTCGCCGCCCGCTACAGCCAGAACCCCGCAGAAGACCTTGCAGCCGGGGGATCCCTGAACGCAGAAGACAGCTTCCGCGTTCAGGGTCTGGCCGTCAGCCCCGGAACCCCCATCGTCGCCGCCATCGCGGAGGGAGCCACCTACAGCGGCAACCTCCAGCTACGCAACAGCGGTGCCGATGCCCTCACCCTCTCAGACCTGAGCGTCAGCGGCGCCCCTTCAGGCTGGAGCATCACCCTCGGCACCCTCCCAGCCAGCCTGGCGGCTGGGGCCAGCACCACGGTGAGCTACCAGGTCTCGGCGCCGAACGCCTCCGTGCTGTTCGATGACTTCGAACTGATCGCCACCGCAGCCGCCAGCGGCCTGGAGCCCCTTTCGGCCCGCCAGCCCCTGGCCATCACCATCCTCCCCAACCGGCCCGTGCTCGGGGTCGCGGCTGCCCAACGCTCAGCCGCGATGTTGCTCGGCCAGCGCACCCTCCACGAGGTGACCATCACCAACAGCGGCAACGCCAGCACAGGGGCCCTCAACGTGGTGCTCCCCGGTGGCGCACCCTGGCTGTCGCTCTACGGCTCCCCCACCCTGGCACCGCTGGCCCCAGGGGCCTCCACCTCCATCCTCCTGGCCCTTGACCCCCCCGCCGACCTGGCGCTAGCCACCTACCAGGCGTCGATCGGCTTCCTCGATGAGGTCCATCCCGCCGACAGCCTGGTGGTGCCCTTCAGCTTCCGTGCCACCTCCTCCCAGAGCGGTTCCGTGTCGGTGGCCATCTACGACGAATTCAGCAGCGCGCCAAGTTATCCGACGGTTAACAATGTGAGCGTGCGGCTCTACGACCGCATCGACGACTCGCTCCTGCAAACAATCAACGATGCCGACGGCCGCTTCTCCTTCACCGATCTGCCGGTGGGTGAGTATGCGATCGAGGTGCGTGCGGATCGCCACGCCAGCAGCTGGCAGACCTTCCGAATCGATCCCGGCGATGCCGAGCAACTGGATGTGTTCCTACCCAGCGAATTCGTTCGCTATTCCTGGGTCGTGGTACCCACCACAGTGCAGGACCGCTATCTAATCACGCTGGAGGCCACCTTTGAAACCGAAGTGCCGGTGCCGGTGGTCACGATTACCCCAACACCAGTAGATCTGCGCAGCCTGGACCTGCTCAATCAAAGCGTAGTAATCCCGCTCACGATCACCAACCATGGATTGGTGGCGGCTCGTGATTTGTATTTCCAGGCGCCGACCGATCCCAACTTCTCCTTCACCATCCTCGGCCCACTCACAGGCGAAGTCATCGCTGCGGAGTCGTCCCTGCTGGTGGATCTCCGGATCGAGCGTATTGCCGAACTGCCCAACACCTGCACCAACGTTGAACTGGGGACTCTCTACTGGGACTACGGCACCTTCCTGCCCAGCCAGGTGGCACCGATCACCATCGAGAAATCGACGCCCCTGCCCTTCCTGATCGACAGCGATTGCCCCTCCCCTCTCCCGCCCGGAGCACCGGAAGGTGGCTTTGGTGGCGGTGGTGGCGGCGGCGGCGGCGGCGGCGGATTCCCCTCCATTCCCGACCTCATCACCGTGGCCCCCTCGCCCGTGCCACTCCCCTATGTCACGGCCAGGGTCAAGATCCGCATCGAGCAGGAGGCCGTTCTGGCACGCGATGGCTTCGAGGGCACATTCATCCTGGAAAATCTAGACCCGTCGATCGATATCACCAACATCGATATCGACCTTGAAATCCTTGACGAGGACGGCAACCTTGTCAACGACCGCTTCGTCATCTCCTCTCCCGCCCTCTTGGGCTTCAGCGGTGATCTCAACGGTGGTGGCAGCGTCGCCGCCAACTCCAGCGGCACGGCTGTCTACACCATCCTCGCCAAAAATACCGCCGCACCGATTGCAGCCACCCAGTATTCGATCGGTGGTCGCGTCTCCTACAGCCGAGCTGATGGCAGCGTCAATTTCAACCTCGCCCCCGCAGCTATCACCGTACTGCCCCAGCCAGTGCTGGCCTTTGATTACTTCCTGCAGCGTGATGTTTTCTCCGACGATCCCTTCACAACGTCGCTCAAGGAGGCCTCCCAACCCTTCGTGCTCGGGCTGCTCGCCCACAATCGCGGCTACGGGATCGCCAACGACCTCGTCATCACCTCCGCCGAACCGGAGATCATCGAAAACGAGCTCGGTCTCAAGATCGGCTTCGATCTGATCGGTGCCGCTGTCAATGGAAGCAGCGTCGCTCCCAGCCTCAGCATCGATCTCGGGGATCTGGCCTCCCAGAGCACCAGTGAGGCCTACTGGTTGATGACCTCCACCCTGCAGGGGCGCTTCATCGATTACAAGGCCAGCTTCGAGTACATCAATCCCCTCGGCATCAAGGACGTGCCTGGGCTCTCCCAGCTCACCGAAGTCAACCTGCACGAGCTCACCCATCGCGTGCGTGACCATCGGCCGGGAGCAGATCTGCGCTTCGACTACCTCGTCAACTCCAATCCACCGGTGGTGGGACAAGACAACACCACCAAGGATCTGATCCCCGACATCCTCTACCTCAGCAACGACAGCACCGAAGCCGTCACCGCACTCGCTCCCGATCACTCCAGCATTGCCCTCTCCGCCATCAACGCCACCGGCGAGGCCAGCCTCTCCTTCGCTGCCGCCAGTGGCTGGACCTACCTGCGGGTGCTCGAGCCCTCGTTGGGCAATCGGCCCATCACCGCAATCCGCCGCGCCGACGGCTCCCTGATCAGCGCCGACAACTTCTGGATCACCGATCGCACCTTCCCTGAGCACGGACGCCCCACCTACGAGAGCAGTCTCCACATCCTTGATTACGCCAACGAAGCTGGCAGCGCCTCCTACACCCTCCTCTTTGGGCCCCCCATCGCCAATGCCGCCCCAACCCTGGTGGTGAGCCTTGCTGATCAACTGGCCAAGGAAACCTTCCCCTTCTTTTTCATCGTCCCAAGCTCCAGCTTCCTCGATACGGATGCTGGCGACAGCCTTTCTTATGCCGCCACACTGGACTCCGGCGAACCGCTGCCCACCTGGTTGAGCTTCAACCCCGCCACCCGCACCTTCTCCGGCACACCTGGACCCAGCGACGCTGGCACCCTACAGCTGAACGTCACCGCAACTGATCGTGGCGGCCTCGCTATCTCTGACAGCTTCACCCTGCTGGTGGAGCCGGTGAACTCCGCGCCAGTGGTCTCCACTCCCATCCCTGACCAAACGATCAATACGGGGCTTCCCTGGCTCTACACCCTGCCGGCGTCCACCTTCAGCGATCCCGATCCCACCGATCTGCTCACCTACAGCGCCAGCCTCGACGATGGCAGCCCCCTGCCCGCCTGGCTCAGCTTCGATCCCGATAGCCGCTCCTTCTCTGGCACGCCCGTCGACGCCGACGCCACCAACCTCTCCATCAAGGTCGTCGCCACCGATCCGGCCGGCGCGGCAACAAGCGACAGCTTCGCTCTCACGGTCCTGGACACGACGCCACCCCTGATCACCTCCATCACCGTGGTGGGCACCCAGCTGCAGCTCCAGTTCTCCGAGGCCATCGTCACCACCGGGCTGAGCAGCAGCCGTTTCACGGCCTCCGTGGCTGGTGCCAACCGCACCATCACATCCTTGGCCGCCGTTGCCGGCGCTCCCAACCGCCTCAACCTCACCCTCTCCGGCTCCGCACCCACCAGCTCCCAGACCCTCTCCCTGCGCTACACCGACCTCTCCACCGCCAATGACGCCAGTGGCGTTGTGCAGGACGGCAGAGGCAACGACATGCAGAGCATCGCCGCTCCGGGTCGAAACGTTGAGACATTCTCCTCCGCCACCAGTGTTACCTCCCTCGCCGCCAGCTACACCAACCTGCTGCTCACCGGCACGGCCAGCGGTGCCGTCGCCAACAGCCTGAACAACAGCATCCGTGTCAACCAAGCCAGCTCCGTGAACAACGTCTTCACCGGCGCTGGCGGCATCGACGCCATGGACGCCGGCAACGGCAGCGATATCTATCTGATCACGAACAGCAACGACCACACCGCCGCTGAAATCAGCGACAGCGGCAGTGGCGCTACTGACAGCGACGAGCTCCGCTTTGCCAGCACAACCGCCGGCCAGACCCTCACCGTCTTTGCCGGAGACACCGGCTTAGAGCGGATCACCATCGGCACCGGGGTCGCCGCCGCAGCCGTCACCACCGCCACCACGGCCCTCCACATCAACGCCG
>CAIVPT010000045.1 GCA_903907855.1 uncultured Synechococcaceae cyanobacterium
CGGCCCCTTCCTCGCCGACGTGGGTGCCCAGACACCATTCTTTTACATCTTCCGCGAACGGGAGATGATCTACGACCTCTGGGAGGCAGCCACGGGTCAGCGGCTGATCAACAACAACTACTTCCGCAGTGGCGGCGTAGCGGTGGATCTGCCCTATGGATGGCTGGAAAAGTGCATCGACTTCTGCGATTGGTTTGGCCCCAAGATCGATGAATACGAGAAGCTGATCACCAACAACCCCATCTTCCGCAAGCGCATCGAAGGACTGGGCACCATCAACCGCGAACAGGCGATCAATTGGAGTCTTTCCGGCCCGATGCTGCGCGCCTCCGGCGTGCCCTGGGATCTGCGCAAAGTCGACCATTACGAGTGCTACGACGATTTTGATTGGGATGTGGTCTGGGAGACGGAGGGAGATTGCTTCGCCCGCTATCGCGTTCGCGTCCAGGAGATGCGCCAATCGCTCAAGATCCTGCGCCAGGCCTGCGCCATGATCCCCGGCGGCCCCACCGAATCCCTGGAGGCCCGCCGCATGGCCGAGGGCAAAAACAGCGAGTGGTACGGCTTCGACTACCAATACGTGGCCAAAAAAGTAGCCCCCACCTTCAAAATCCCCGGTGGTGAGCTCTACACCCGCCTCGAATCGGGCAAGGGGGAAATCGGTGTGTTCATCCAGGGCAACGACGATGTCACCCCCTGGCGGTTCAAGATCCGCGCCGCCGACCTCAACAACCTCCAGATCCTCCCCCACATCCTCAAGGGGGCCAAGGTGGCCGACATCATGGCGATTCTTGGTTCGATCGACGTGATCATGGGGTCGGTCGACCGCTGACGCCGCGGAGCCTCAAGCGTTGGCGCGCCCGCCTGCGGCGGGGGGCGCTCCTGCCCACCGGCCTCACCCTGGCGCTCTGGCTCAAGGGCCTCCACCCCGCCCTGCCCGGCTGGCCCTGCCCGCTGCGAACGGTCACCGGCCTGCCCTGCCCCACCTGCTTCCTCACCCGCGCCACCGCCGCCGCCCTCACCGGCCAGCTGGCGGAATCCCTGCGTTGGCATGCCTTTGGCCCCCCGGTGGCCCTCGCCCTGCTGCTCTGGTCGGCCCGCTCCCTGCGCCGCGGCGAGGCGGCCCCACCGCCCCTTCCCCGGCCGCTGCTGGTGGGGGGAGGGGTGGTGCTGCTCCTCTACTGGCTGCTGCGGCTGCGGCTGAGCGCAGGCCTGCCGGCGGATCTACCCGCCTCCCTGGCCCCGGCCCTGGAGCTGCTGCGCTTCCCAACCCCGGCGGACGGTTGAGCGCCACTGCGCCAGGGTGGATCACGCCCCACGCCCCACGCGCCACGCCCCGCCTCCCCTGCCGATGGCCCCCGATTCCTGGCTGCTGCTCTGCCGCACCGTGCGCTTCGGCGACACCGACGCCGCCGGCGTGATGCACTTCCACCAGCTGCTGCGCTGGTGCCATGAGGCCTATGAAGAGAGCCTCGAGCGCTTCGGCATCGCCGCCGGCGAGATCTTCCCGGCCCCCGGGCGCACCCCGGCGGTGGCGCTGCCGATCGTGCATTGTCAGGCCGATTTCCGCCGGCCACTCGTCTGCGGCGACCCCCTGGCGATCGCCCTGACCCCCCTGCGGCTCGATCCCGGCAGTTTCGAGGTGCGCTACCGCTTCAGCCGCGATGGCGAGGAGGTGGCCCGCGGCCTGACGCGCCACCTGGCGATCGAACACGAGGGCCGCAGCCGTTGTGCCCTGCCACCGGCGCTGCACCGTTGGCTGGAGGCGTCCGGGCTCGGGGAAGGCGTCAGGCCGCTCTAGGGAACGCCACCGTCAGGGGGAGGGGGCCTCGGCCCACCAGCGGCGCCAGCGACTCCGCTCCCACTTGCCGGCGGCGGTGGGCGCCAGGGAAGGGCAGAGCCGCCAGCGGCGCGGCCGCTCGGCCGGGGGCCAGGCCGCCACCAGGGCCGCCAGATCGGCCAGCAACCGCTCCGGATCGCTCGACTGATCGACCTCGCCATCAGCCAGCGGACCAGCTCGCACCAGCGCCACCAGCCGCTGCCCCCAGGTCGGATCCTCTTCCCCCAGCAGCAGCACCGACCCCAGGGGCAGCCCCGCGGCAGCGGCCTCCTCCAGCAGCCGGGCCTCCAACGCCTCCGGGAACACGGTTTCTCCGCCGCTGAGCAGGGCGCCATCGAGGCGCCCCAGCAGCCGCAGCGATCCGTCGGCCGCCAGGTCAGCGGCATCGCCGCTGCGCCACCAGCCCCCCTCCGCCTGGGGCAGGGGCTGCAGCGCCCCCGCCGCCAACCACCCCGGACTCAGCCGCCCGGTTCGCACCTCCAGGGCACCCCCGGCACCGATGCGCAGCCGCACATCCTCCAGGGGAGCGCCGCAGCCCCCTTCGCCCCCCAGAAAGCGCGACGGCGGCAGGGCCGTCACCATGGCCGCCGTTTCGGTGGCGCCATAGCAGGGGGCCAGGGGCAGCCCCAGCCGCCGCGCCGCCACCGCCAGGGCCGGGGGCAGCGGCGCCCCCCCCACCCAGATCACGCGACAGCCCGCCAGCCAGGTGCGGCCGCAATCGCTGGCGAGCAACCGGGCCAGCTGCGTGGGCACCAGGGAGAGCAGCACGGGGCGATCGCGGGGCAGGGGGGCGGCCTCCAGCAGCCCCTCCGGCCGGCGCAACAGGGCGGGGGCCAGCCAGCCGAGGGTGGCGCCCCACTGGCGGCAGCGCACCAGCGGCAGCAGGCCGCTCACGTGGTGCAGGGGCAGGGCATTGAGGTGATGGCATCCCGACGGATCGAGGCCCAGGTCCTCCAGCCAGGCCCCGGTGGCCGCGGCCGCCGCCTGCAGGTGCGCCAGGGGCTGCAGGCACCAGCGCCGGGCACCGCTGCTGCCGCCGCTGCCCACCACCACCCCCGGCCCCAGGCCGAGCCGACCGGCCAGGCCGGAGGGCTCGCGGCCGAGGGCCTCCGCCAGCCGACCCTCCTCCCCCGGGCCCGCCAGGCCCACCACCACGCCAGCCCGCCAGGCCTCCTCCAGCGCCGCCGCCACGGCAGGAGCCCCAGCGCCCTCCCCGCCGCGCAGGATCACGTCGCCGCCTCCCACACCTGGGCCGGATCAGCGGCAAACAGCCCCCCCTGGGGCCGCCAACCGGGCGCCAGGCCTGGAGCGGTGGGGGTGGGGCCCCGCTGCTGGAGGGCGGCCGCATGGGCCACCAGCCGCCAGCCGATGCCTGTTTCCAGGGCGGTGCTGACCATCCAGCGGGGGGCGCCAGCCGCCAAGGCGGCCAGCAGCGGCCGCGGGTCCCCCTCCACCGCCGGGCGACGCACCTGCCACCCCGACCAGCCCGGGGGGGGGCCAGCCTCGCTGCGCAGCGATTCATCGAGGGCCACGGGCAACCGCTGGGCAAGGGCCCACAAGCCCTGGTGATCCGCGGCGGGCAGCGGCTGCTCCAGCCACTCCAGTCGGGCCTCCCCGGCCAGCCGCTCCGCCCAGGCGCTGGCGGTGGGGCGATCCCAGCCACCATTGGCGTCGAGGCGCAGCCGGCAGGGCGGGGGCAGCAGGCGAAGCAGGGCCTCCAGGGCCTGGCGCTCCACGGCATCCGCCTGGCTCGCCACCTTCCACTTGACAGCAGGCGGCGGCGGCCCCATCGCCAGGGCCGCCGCCAGCGCCTCCACGCCGGCGGGCCCCGCCGGCAGCAGCAGGGCGGAGGGGGGCGGGGGACACCAGCCGCCGCTGGCGGCGCTTCCCAACCCATCCAGTTCCGCCAGCGCCAGGCCAAGGGCGAAGGCAAAGGCCGGTGGCAGGGCGGGCAGACGCCCCTCCAGCACGCTGCGCGGCCAGGTTCCGGACGAAAGGCCCAGGGCCGCCGGGTGAGCGGGCGACGCCGCTGCAACCTGGGCGGCGGCCAGGCCGGCAGCCAACGGGGCGGCCTCCCCCCAGCCGAGGGCCCCATCCCCCCGCTCCAGGCGCAGCAGCCAACCCCGCCGCTCGCTCAGGGCGCCATGGGCCGTGACCAGGGCCTGGGGCAGGGCGAAGCGGAAGGATCGCCACTGCAGCCGCAGCGCCGTAGCCCCGCTCACCGCAGCCCCGGCAGCGCCAGCCCCGCGAAGGCCGGCAGGCCCGCCAGCGCCAGACCACCCGCCAATCCCAGCCCATTGAGGGCCTGGAAGCGCAGGGCGAGAAACTTGCTACCGCTGATCCGCTCGGGCTCGTGGTGGTGGTCGGCCAGCAGGCGAATCAGGGCGCGGGCGGGGGCAAGGCCGATGGCGCCGAGCAGGGCCGTAGGCGGCCACAGCCCCAGCAGCACCGGCGCCCACTGCAATCCCAGGCTGGCGGCTACGAACCAGGGCACCAGCCCCGCGGCCCGGGCGCTGCCGAGGCGCACCACCGGGGAACGCTTGCCATGGGCGGCATCCTCCGCCACCTGGTGGAAATGGGAGCAGAACAACACCAGGGTGGTGGCGAGCGCCGGACCGCCACCCAGGGCCAGGGCGGTGCCCCACGGGATCGGGGCGGCGACTCCAACGCTCGCCGCCGGAGCAAGGGCGAGCAGGGCGGCAGCTGTGGCAATGGGACCGAAGGCGAGCCAGCAGAGCGGTTCCCCAAGGCCGCGGTAGCCGAGGCGGAAGGGCGGCCCCTGGTACACATACCCCAGGCCGCAGCAGGCGAGCACCAGGGCCAGCACCTCCACCCGGCTGCGCAGGGCCACCCAGGCCATCAGTCCCAGCCCGAGCAGCAGGCAGACGTTGGCGAAGGCCACCACCCGGTCGCGCCGGCCGGTGAGGTTCACCACGGAATGGGGCTTGCCGTGGGTGTCGACGCCGGTATCGGCGTCAAAGACGTCGTTGGCCAGGTTCTCCCAGGCCAACAGCAGCACCGCCGCCAGCAGGAACAGCAGCAGCTGGTCGAGCCGCAGGGGCAGGCCCTGGCCCACCCGCCAGCCTGCCGCCAGAAGCACGGGCATCACCGCCACCGCGTACATCGGCCACTTGATCGCCGCCTGCCACAGGCGGGCGCGGTCGCCGGACGGGGCGTAACGGCTTGCGACGACCTGATGCTCGGACATGGCAGCCGCAGGCACGGAGCGGAGGAAGGCCCATACATTTGAGCAGCCTTTCCCCCGGTCCCGAGGCGCCCCCGGTGCAGGCCTCCCCCCCCAGCGATCGCTCCCGCGACCGGCGCCGCGATCCCACGGCCCCCTTCGGGGCGCTGCTGGAGGAAGCCGCTGCCGCGGCCCGGGCCCTGGAGCGCCCCATCGCCGGCCGCCAGGAGGAGGAGGGGGTGCTGAGCCTGGCGATGCCGCTGGCGCCCGTCGATCCCCTCACCGCGCTGCCGCAGCTTGAGAGCCCGGAGCTGGAGGGCCGGGGGGGCTTCCGGTTCCTCTGGGATGGGGCCCCCGGGCTGTGCCTGGCGGCCGCAGGTCGCTGCAACAGCCTGGAGCTCAGCGGTCCTCGTCGCTTCGCGCTCGCCCAGCGCTTCAGCAGCCTCAGCCTCAGCCGACTGGCCAGCCGACCCGAGCCCTGTCCGCCGCTCGCGCGCCCGCGGGTGCTGCTGGCGTTCGCCTTTTTCGACAGCCCCCTGCGCCAGGGCACCGGCGCCCCAGGGGTGCAGGCGGTACTGCCCCGCTGGCAGCTCAGCCGCCAGGGGGGCCACTGTTGGTTACGGCTGCACCGGGTGCTGGGCGGCGGGGTGACCGCCCGCAGCGTCGCCGAGGAGCTCTGGGAGAAGGCCCGCCACCTCGAGCGCTGCGCCACAGATGGGGCCGGGCCACCCCCACCGCTGGCGGTGAGCGCCCACGGCAGCCCGTGGCACGGCGGCTACCGGGCCGCCCTGGAGCAGGCACTGGCCCTGGTGGAGAGCGGCGAGCTCCGCAAACTGGTGCTGGCGGTGCGGCAGAGGCTCCAGCTCGACGCCCCCCTCGACCCGCTGCAGCTGCTCGCCCAACTGCGCCGCAGCCAGCCAGGCAGCTGCCGCTTCCTCTGGCAACAGGAGGGTGGTGAGGCCCTGCTGGGGGCTTCGCCGGAGCGGCTGCTCTCGCTGCGCCAGGGGCAGCTGCGCAGCGATGCCCTGGCAGGCACGGCGCCCTGGGGGGAACCGGCCGACGGCCTGCTCCGCTCCAGCAAGGACCGCCACGAGCACGAGCTGGTGGTGGATGCGATCACCGAGGTGCTGCGGCGGGCGGGGCTGACCCCCCACCGCCCCCGCCATCCCCGCTTAGCCCGCCACGGCAACCTGGTGCACCTTCACACCCCGATCACCGCGCGACTGGACGCGGGCCAGCGCCTGCTGGACCTGGCCGAAGCGCTCCATCCCACCCCGGCGGTGGCGGGCCTGCCCCGGCGACAGGCGATGGCCTGGCTGCGCAGCCTTGAACCCTTCGAGAGGGGGTACTACGCCGCCCCGATCGGCTGGATCGACCAGGAGGGCGATGCCGATCTGCGGGTGGCGATCCGCAGCGGCATGCTGCGGGAGGGGCAGCTGGAGCTCACCGCCGGCGCAGGGCTGGTGCGCGGATCCCAGCCGGAGCGGGAGTTGCAGGAGGTGGCCCTGAAGCTGGGGGTGCTGCAACAGCAGCTCAATCTGGCGATGGAGCCGGGGCGGCCAGCAGCCTCGCGATGGTGAGATCGGCGAGGGGTACCCCTCCCAGCCGCTCCACCTCCCGCACACCGGTGGGGCTGGTGACGTTGATCTCGCTGAGCCGCCCGTCGATCACGTCGATGCCAACGAAAAACAGCCCTTCGCGGCGCAACGCCGGTGCCAGCTCGGCGCAGATGGCGCGCTCCGCCTCACTCAGGCCGGCGGCCTCGGGGGCGCCGCCCACCGCGAGGTTGCTGCGGAAATCGCCGGCGGTGGGCACCCGGTTCACAGCCCCCAGCGGTTCGCCATCCACCAGCAGGATGCGCTTGTCGCCGGCGCTGACCCCAGGCAGGAAGGCCTGCACCATCACCGGCAGGCGCTGCTGCTCGGTGACCAGCTCCAGCAGGGCGCGCAGACCGGGGGTGGCGGCGGCGGCGAACACCACCCCCTGACCGGCGCGGCCGCCCAAGGGCTTGAGCACCACCTCCCCCTGCTCTGCGGTGAAGGCCGCCAACACATCCACCCGGGCGCTCACCACGGTGGGGGCCATCAGGTGGCTGAAGCGCAGGGAGCTGAGCTTTTCATTCCAGGACCGCAGGGCGGCCGGGCGGTTGAGCACCCGCACCCCGCCGCGCCGCTCCGCCAGCTCCAACAGGTGGGTGGCGTAGAGGTACGCCTCGTCCACCGGAGGGTCCTTCCGCATCCACACGTGGGCGAAGCGCTCCAGGGGAAGCCGCTCCTCCGCCCCCAGCCGGTACCAGGGGGTGGGCACCCGCCAGCCGTCGGCCCCGGGCTCGATCGCCGCCAGCTGGACCGGGCGGGCCAGTGCCCAGGCGGTGTGGCCCGCCTGCGGGTGGTCGGCGGCGGAGATGTCGGCAGGGGTGCAGAGCCACACAGGCAGGTCAGCCCGCTGGGCGGCCTGCATCAACGCCACGCTCGAATCCTTGGCGGGGTTGAGCCGTTCGATCGGATCGATCACGAACAGCTGGGCGCCATCTGCCCCGGAGGGAGCGCTCACGGCAAGCGGGGGGAGGAGGTACCGCTGGCCCCAGGGGTGCCCTTGGCCTGGGAACCCTGGCTGGCCAGGTAACCCTCCAGCCCTTCGTAGCCACCGATCGCCTGGCCATTGATGAACACCTGCGGAACAGAGGTGCGGCCACCGGATCGTTTTCTCATGATCTCACGGTGGAACTCATCACGATCTACGTCAAACTCGTTGTAATCGACTCCACAGCGATCGAGCAGGCCCTTGGCGCGGATGCACTCCGGGTCGAAGCGTGAGGTGTAGATGTCAATCTTCAGGTTCGGCGGCATGAACACGGACCTGGTCAGCGGTCTGATCCTAGGGGGAGGGGCGAGGGGAAGACCCGGCGGGGGTGCCCGCGGTGGCTCACTGATAGCGTCAGCCGACAGCGGCACGCCTGCCTTGATCGACCTCACCGACTTCAAGCGCGACCTCTCAGAGCTCACCGACCGCCTGGGCCATGCCCAGGACTGCCTTTGACGTCCCCGCTCTGAAGGCCCGCCAGCAAGACCTCGAACAGCTGGCTTCCCAGCCCGGTTTCTGGGACGACCAGCAGCAGGCACAGAAGCAGATGCGCCGGCTCGATGAGGTGAAGGAACAGCTGGCCCAGCTGGAACGCTGGCGTTCGGCCGTGGACGATGCCCGCGCCACCCTGGAGCTGCAGGAGATCGAAGCCGACGCCGAGCTGCTGGAGGAGGCCGACCAGGGGCTGCAGCGGCTGCGGGCTGACCTGGATCGCTGGGAGCTGGAGCGGCTGCTCTCGGGTCCCTACGACAAGGAGGGCGCGGTGATCAGCATCAACGCCGGCGCCGGCGGCACCGACGCCCAGGATTGGGCGCTGATGTTGATGCGGATGTACACCCGCTGGGCCGAAGACCATGACATGAAGGTGACCGTGGACGAGCTCTCGGAGGGGGAGGAGGCGGGGATCAAGAGCTGCACGATCGAGATCGAGGGCCGCTACGCCTACGGCTACCTGCGCAACGAGAAGGGCACCCACCGGCTCGTGCGGATCTCACCGTTCAACGCCAACGACAAACGGCAGACCAGCTTTGCCGGGGTGGAGGTGATGCCGAAGCTGGAGGAGGAGGTCAAGCTCGACATCCCCGATAAAGACCTGGAGATCACCACCTCGCGCTCTGGTGGCGCCGGCGGCCAGAACGTGAACAAAGTGGAAACGGCGGTGCGCATCTTGCACATCCCCACCGGCCTCGCGGTGCGGTGCACCCAGGAACGCTCCCAGCTGCAGAACCGGGAGAAGGCCATGGCGCTGCTGATGGCCAAGCTGCTGGTGATCGCCCAGGAGCAACGGGCCGCCGAAATCGCCGACATCCGCGGCGACATCGTGGAGGCGGCCTGGGGGAACCAGATCCGCAATTATGTGTTCCACCCTTACCAGCTGGTGAAGGATCTGCGCACCAGTCAGGAAACCACCGACGTGCAGGGGGTCGTGGACGGCGACCTCGACCCCTTCATCCAGGCCCTGCTACGGCAGGGCGTGGAGGTGGGCGGCGGCGGGGAGGCCGCCGCCTGAGGGAGCTCAGCCGAGCTGAGCATTCGAGCCGGCGGCGCGCACCCGCTGGCGCAGGCGACGGCTGACGCCGAGGGCTGCGGCGGCACCGACGATGGGCAGCGGACCGGGCACCGGCACGCTGTCGAAGCCCACGTTGTCGAAGATCATCTGGCTGGGAGGGGCATCAAACCTCACCGAAGTGGCGGTGCTGGGGAGGTTCACCGACACCTCGGCCCAGCAGCGGAAGGCGGCTCCAGGATCGGCTCCGCCCGGGCAGTTCGAGCCGAGGGGGGCGAGAGAGCGGCTGGAGATCAGCGAGCCGGTGCCGTTGGGGCCGTCAAAGAAGCTGAGTTGGCCCGTGGCGACAATCGAGCTGTAAAAGGTGGAGAAGGACTTGAAACCACCGGCATAGGTCGCCGTGGTGCCGGCGCCGTCAAACCAGGCCATGCCGGTGATCGGCGTGGGCTCGTTGGTGAAATCCCCTGAGCCTCCGGCGGAGAAGGCCTCAAGAGCGAGGGCGTTATTCGCGAAGGTTGTGGAAGCGTAGAAGTTCGAAACCGGCACATCATTGCCAACTCCTTCGAAGTCCAGAACAACGCCGAGTGCCTGGCCGGGAAGGCTTCCCAGGCCGAGCACGGCGAGGGCACCTACCCCTGCCCCGAGCGCCTTGACCAGAGGAGCGGGGCGAAAGAAACTCGAGAAAGAGGGAAGATTCATGGTGGTGATCTTGCGCGGGGCCTGCGCAGAAGTCGTCAGCCCGAAATGTAGCCATTTGCATTACGAACGGAAGTGCTTGTTTGCAGAAAAAGATATTGCTACCTCCATTCTTTTAACGCGATTGAACTCTTATTGGTTCTTCTTTTCATGACAACAACTATGCAACCGCTCCCTTCGCGCAGCCTGCGCGAGTGAGTAACGTGGACCGACCTGATCCCCTGTCGCAGGCAGCCATGTCGGCGGACCCCGAAGCCCCCTCCCCCTCCGCCCCCCCCGGGGCCGCCGCTGCCCCACCGAGCTTCATCAAGCTGGCCATGCGCAACATGGTGCGCAAAGGTCGCCAGAGCCTGCTCCACTTCGGCCTGACCGCCCTGGGGCTCACCTCCTTCCTCGTGCTGATCGCCTGGCTGGGACGGCCCCAGCTGCCGGGATGAACGCCGCTCCGGAGCTCGATCTGGTCGTCGAGATCGACGAATCCCTGGCCCCGGCCCTGCGGGCCGCCGCCGCTGGCCTGGCCTGTCCGCAGGGGGCCGAAGCCCGGTGGGCCTCCCTCTTTCGCCGCTGGTTGGCGGAGCTCGCCGACGAACTGCCGCCGGCGCTCCGTCACGGGGGCTACAGCCTGAGCCTGCAGATCAGCAGCGACGATGCCATCGCCGCGCTCAACCAGAGCTGGCGCGGCCGCGCCGGTCCCACCGACGTGCTCGCCTTCGCCGCCCAGGAGGGAGCCCCCCCTTTACCCACGCCCGGCGGGGATGGGGCGGGAGGGGAGGATGCGCTCGAGCTCAGCACCATCCTCGAGCTCGGCGACATCATTGTTTCCCTGGAAACAGCCGCCCGGCAGGCCGACGAGCACGGCCATCCACTGGAGCAGGAGCTGCGCTTTCTCGCCAGCCATGGCCTGCTGCACCTGCTCGGCTGGGACCACCCCGACGAACCGGCGCTGGCGGTGATGCTGGCGCGACAGGAGAGGCTGTTGCAAGGCCCCAACGGGGGTTTCCCCCCGGCAGATGGGGTTAAGGTGCCGCTCGCCGGACACGCAGTCGATGGCAACGCCCATGCTGGTTCCTGAGGATCCGCCCCCGCTGCGTCCCATCGTTGACGTGCATCGCCGCGGCCGCCGGCTGCGGGTCGGGGCCTGGAGGGTCGCCGGCGACCGTCCCGCCAGTTTTCGCTACGCCGCCCAGGGTCTGGCCTACAGCTTCGCCAGCCAGCGCAACTTCCGCATCCATGTGGTCACCGGGGCGATCGTCTTCGGGCTCGGCCTCTGGCTGCAACTGAGTGTGGATCGCCTGGCGGTGCTCGTGCTCACGGTGGCGGCGGTGCTGGTGCTCGAGCTCCTCAACACCGCCACCGAGGCCGTGGTCGACCTGGCGATCGGCAGGCAAGTCCATCCCCTCGCCCGCATCGCCAAGGAGTGCGCCGCCGCCGCCGTGCTCGTGGCAGCTCTCTCCTCAATGCTGATCGCCCTGCTGCTCCTGCTCCCCCCCCTGTTCCAGAAAATCGGCTTCTGACCGGTCCGCCCGCCCCATGCTCCTGGTTCTCGACAACTACGACAGCTTCACCTTCAACCTCGTGCAATACCTGGGCGAGTTGGCGGCAGACCACCCCCTGGCGCGGGATCTGCAGGTGGTGCGCAACGATGCCCTGAACCTCGCCGAGATCCGCGCCCTCGCCCCGGCAGCAATCCTGATCTCCCCCGGCCCGGGGGACCCGGATCAGGCCGGCGTGTGCCTGGAGGTACTGCGGGAGCTGGGGCCCCAGGTGCCCATCCTCGGGGTGTGCCTCGGCCATCAGTGCCTGGCCCAGGTGTTCGGCGGCAAAGTGGTGCGGGCGCGGGAGCTGATGCACGGCAAGACCTCCCCGGTGCACCACGCCGGCCAGGGGGTCTTCGCGGGCCTGCCCGAACCGCTCACCGCCACCCGCTACCACAGCCTGATCGCTGAGCGGGAGAGCCTGCCGGAGTGCCTGGAGATCACCGCCTGGCTGGAGGACGGCACGATCATGGGGCTGCGCCACCGCCAGTATCCCCACCTGCAGGGGGTGCAGTTCCATCCGGAGAGCGTGCTCACCGAGAGCGGCCACCGGCTCCTGGCCAACTTCCTCCAGGAGGCGGAGGGGCGGCTGGGGGCAGGCGCTGGCGATGCCGGGGAACGGTGATAGCTTCGCGCCGTCGCCGGGGCCGTTGCGGTCCATTCTCCGCCATGTTCGCTGGTCGCGTTGCCCTCCGGATCCGGCCCCAACGCCTTGGTGCCCTCGCGGCAACGCTGGCCCTGACCTCCACCCTGGCGCCGGTCGCAGCCAGCGCCGCCGGGGGCGTCACGATCACCAGCTACGGCCACAGCGCCCTGCTGATCCGCGGAGGTGGCGCCACCGTGCTGCTCAACCCCTTCCAGGCGGTGGGCTGCGCCGCAGGGCTGAGTGAACCGCGCGTCAGCGCCGATGTGATCCTGGCCAGCAGCCGACTGAATGATGAGGGCGCCCCGGTGGCCAGCGGCCGTCTGCTGGTGAAGCCGGGGTCCTACCGGGTGGCCGGCCTGCGCTTCGAAGGCATCTCCCTGCCGCACGACCGGTTCGGCGGCAAGCGCTTCGGGCTCTCCACCGTGTGGCGCTGGCAGCAAGGTGGCCTGGAGTTCGCCCACCTCGGCGGCACCGCCGGTCGCCTGAGCCCCTCCGACCGCGTGCTTCTCGGACGTCCCGATGTGCTGATCGTGGGGGTGGGCGGCGGCGCGAAGGTCTACAGCGGCAGCGAAGCCGCCGAGGTGGTGCGGGAGCTCCAGCCCCGGCGGGTGATTCCGGTGCAGTACGGGGGCCGCGCCGCCGCCGGCTGTGACCAGGGTGGGGCCCAGCCCTTCCTTGACGCGATGGCCGGCACGAAGGTGAACCGGCCCGGCCGCAGCCTCAGCCTCACCCCACCCCTGGGCGACACCACGGTGATCGAACTGATGCGCTGATCTCCGAGACCCCCTGGCTCAGAGCCCTTCCACGGCACGCCAGGCCTGCCAGAAGCGCTCCATCTGCGCACAGGTGCCGAGGCTCACCCGCAGGCTGCCGTCGATCTGGGGCTTGCCGGCCATCGAGCGCACCAGGATGCCGGCCTCCTGCCGCAGCCGTTGCTCCACCAGGCCAGGCTCCTGCTGGGGCCAGAGCAGCAGATAGTTGCCCCCGTCCACGTGATGGCGCACGCCCGCCTGCCGCAGCTGGCCCACCAGCACCTCCCGGGCGGCCAGCACCTCGGCCACATAAGCCTCCACGTAGGCGGCATCGGCGAGGGCGGCACGGGCGGCGGCCACGGCGAAGCTGTTCACGTCATAGGGCCCGGTGACCCGGCTCACCCGATCGACGAGGGCGGCCGACCCCAGGGCAAAGCCGATGCGCAAGCCGGCAATGCCCGCGGTCTTGGAGAGGGAGCGGAGCACCAGGAGGTTGGGGTAGGCCGCAAAGGGGTCACCGCCGCCTGCAGCGGCGATCAGGGGCGGCAACACGCTGTCACCGGTGAAGGCCTCGTAGAGCTCATCGACCACCACCAAGGTGTGGGGGGCCGAGGCCGCCAGCTCCAGCACCCGCGGTGCCGCAAGGCGGGTGCCGGTGGGGTTGTTGGGATTGCAGAGCAACAGCAGGCGGGGGGGCCGATCACGCAGGGCGGCCCGGACCTCATCGAAGGGGAAGAGGAATCCCGGCAGGAGGTGGGGGATCGCCTCAATCGCCATCCCCTGCATGCGGGCACAGGGCGTGTAGTAGCCAAAGGTGGGGCTGGTGGTGAGCAGCCGGTCTCCGCCGGCGCCATAGGCGTGGAAACAGGCGTGCAGGGCCGCATCCACGCCGTTGAAGAGGCCGACCTGGGCGGGGGTGAGACCGCTCGCAGGCCCTCCGAGCGAGGCGATCACCGCCTCCCGCAGACCGTCGTACTCCGGGTAGATCGCATACTCCTCGGGCCCGATGGCGCGGATCGCCGCCACCACCTTCGGGCTGGGCCCCACCGTGTTCTCGTTGAAATCCAGTCGCAAGAGGCCGCGGCGGCCCTCCAGCGGGGCGCTGTAGGCCTGCAGGGTCTCCACCTCGGGGCGGGCCGGCGGCGGGGCGGAGCCGGCCGACGGGGCGGAACGGGTCTGGGGATGGGTCACGAAAGGGCGCAAGCGACCATCCGCCGCAGCGTAGACAGGCCACCGCGAGCGGCCGGGGATGGGCCCTGGCAGGGCGGTCTTCCGCGCCTTCGGTGCGGAGATCGCTACCACCAACGACACCCAAGAAACGGGCAAGAAACGGGGTAGCGTTGCATTACCGGCGGAGCCAAAAGTTGCTCCTCAACAACACGCCACCCCATCCTCCAAGACGCCTCTGGGCGCACGCCTCCTTCCGTTTGCGCTCTCCTCTTTTGCGCAATCCACTCTTGCGCCACCCTCCATCAGACAGCACGCTGAGCTCCCCCCTCCGCACCGCAGCCTGCGGGTAGGCCTTACCCTGCGAAGCCCCGAAGCCAGGGGACAACACCACGCCGCCTTCCGTCCTTCCTGTTGCCACCGACCATGGTTCTGCCCGATTTGCCCGATCTGACGATTACGGGCGCCACCGTTCCCAACCCCTCCGGCGTCGGCCGCCCGATTCAGATTTCCTGGACGGTGGCCAATGTGGGCACCCTGGCTGCGTTCGGCTTCTGGACGGACGAAATCTATCTATCTACGGACGACATCTTCTCCACGGGTGATATCTGGATCGGCAGCTACGACCGCGGCAATGGCGATCCGCTCCAGCCGGGTACCAGCTTGATCCGCAGGGAAACGATCCAGCTGCCGAGCATCCCTGCCGCCGGGCAATACACCCTGTTCTTCCGCACTAACCCCTTCTCCGACATCGAGGAGAGCCGGAGCGACAACAACCTTTTCTCGCTGCCGATCACCATCAATCTCGATGGGCCGGATCTGGCCATCGTGGCCGCCACCGCACCGACCAGCGCCCGCTTTGGTGAGAGCATCACCCTCTCCTGGACGGTACGCAACGAGGGCACGGCAGCCGCCAGCGCCAGCTGGTACGACGACGTTTATCTTTCCGACGACGAAGTTTTCGACGCAAGGGACCGGGAGCTCGCCTTCAGCGTGGTCTCCAACACCGTTCCATTGGCGGTGGGTCAGGGCTACTCCCGCACCGTGGCAGCCACCGTGCCGAGGGCCCTGTTCCGCCAGGGCACCTATTACCTGCTCTTTCGCAGTGATCCGGGGCAGGTCCAGGGAGAAATCAGCGAAGCCAACAACTTCACTGTCCTGCCGATCAGCCTCTCCGACCCCAGCGCCGTCCTGCCCGTCGTCACGCTCAGCACCGCGCCGACGGGCGGCAGCCTCGAGGACGGCAGCGGCACCCTGGCGTTCAGCTTCCTGCGCAGCGGCGCCACCACCAATCCCCTGAGTGTGCGGGTTGGCATCAGCGGCACCGCGGTGGCGAGCAGCGACTACAGCATCAGCGGCGCCCCCACCGGCCCCCTCACCAGCATGCTGGTGACCTTCGCGGCCGGCTCCAACACCGCCACGGTGGTGGTCGACCCCCTGGTCGACGCCGACCCGGAGGAGAACGAGAGCGTCATCCTCAGCCTGCAGCCGGGCACGGGCTACACGGTGGGCACCAGCGCGGCGGCGACGAACTTGATCCTCAACGATGATCAGGCCGTTGAAACCCAAGGCAACGCTTCCCTCCTACGCCGCAGCGATGACCTGGCCTTCGTGCGTAGCGGCGGTGTCACCCGCATGGTCACCGCTCCCTGGAGCACCAAGGTGGGCGCCGCCGCCGACGACTGGAAGATGCTCGCCGCCGAAACCATCAACGGCACCAATCAGATCCTCTGGCGCTACAAACCCACGCGCCAGATCCACCTCTGGTATCTGGATGCCAACTGGGCCTGGCAGTCCTCCTCCCCCCTGATCGATCGCACCAGCCCCGAGGCCTGGGACATCGAAATCGGTTTCCAGCTGGATCTCAACAACGACACGATCATTGGCGCACCCTTCAGCACCGTGGAGAGCGTGGGCAATACCACCCTGCTGCGCCGGGGGGATGACCGCGCCTTCGTGGAGAGCGCCGGCGGCGTCCGCCAGATCGTCTCCTCACCCTGGGGGGCCGGAGTGGGGAATCCCACCAGCGAATGGAGCATGCTCGCCGCCGAAAACATTGCCGGCAACAACAGCATTCTCTGGCGCTACAGCCCCACCAACCAGCTCAATGTCTGGGCGCTGGACAGCACCTGGACCTGGACAACCTCCTCCCCCCTGATTGATCGCAGCAGCCCGCAGACCTGGGCGCTTGAAACCGGCTTCCAACTGGATCTCAATGGCGATTCGCTCATCGGTCCCCCTCCCTGATCCGCGGTAGCCCGTCCCGAATCCTGGGAGGGCTGCCGGTTACATCCGCTCCAGGGTTTCGATGCCGAGAAGACCCAGGCCCAGGCCCAGGGTGTCGGCGCAGATACGGCAGAGGGCGAGGCGGGAGCCGCGGGCCGGCTCCTCGGCACGCAGCACGGGCACCTGGTCGTAGAAGCGGTTGAACACCTGGCTGAGCTCAAAGAGGTAGCTGCACAGCCGGTTGGGCAGCAGCTCCTCCTCCACCTCGGCGATCACGGCATCGAATTTCAGCAGCTCTCGGGCCAGGGCCCATTCCTGCGGCTCGGTGAACGCAAGCGGATCGGGGTAGGCAGTCGCCCCACCGCCGGCCAGCCCGTCGCCCAGGCCCTCACCCTGGGCGGCGCCGCGGCGGGCGATGCCGGCAATGCGCACCAGGGCATAGAGAAGGTAGGGAGCCGTATTGCCCGAAAGGGCGAGCATGCGGTCGAAGCTGAACTGATAGTTGGTGATGCGATTGGTGGAGAGGTCGGCATACTTCACCGCCGCCAGACCCACCGTGGTGGCCACGTGCTGGATGAAGCGGTCCTCCTCCTGGCGACCCTCCTCGGCCAGGCGGCGGCGCAGGTCGGCCTCGGCCCGCTCCACCGCCTCATCGAGCAGGTCGCGCAGGCGCACGGTGTCGCCGGCGCGGGTCTTGAGCTTCTTGCCGTCGTCCCCCTGCACCAGACCGAAGGGCACGTGCTCCACCCGCACCCCCTCGCCGATCCAGCCGGCGCGGCGGGCCACCTGGAACACCCCGGCGAAGTGGGCCGACTGGCCGGCATCGGTGACATAGATCAGCCGCCTGGCGCCATCGCCTGAGGGCGGCGGCGCCAGGCGGTAGCGGATCGCTGCCAGATCGGTGGTGGCGTAGTTGAAGCCGCCATCGCTCTTCTGCACGATCAGCGGCAACGGGGCGCCGTCCTTGCCGCTGACGCCCTCAAGAAACACGCAACCGGCGCCGTCGTCGACCACCAGCAACCCGGCCGCCCGCAGGTCGTCGACCACGGCGGCCAGGAACGGGTTGTAGAAGGATTCACCCCGTTCGCTCAGGCGGATGGCGAGGCGGTCGTAGATCTTCTGGAATTCGCGGCGGCTCTGGTCGCAGAGCAGGTGCCAGGCCTTGAGCGAGAGGGCGTCACCGCCCTGCAGCCGCACCACCTCCTCGCGGGCGGCCGCCTGGAAGGCCGGGTCGTCGTCGAAGCGCTGCTTGGCCTGGCGGTAGAAGGCCACCAGATCGCCGAGGTCAACGGCATCGGCGGTGTCGAGCGCTTCGGGGGCCACCTGCTTGAGGTGGGTGATCAACATGCCGAACTGGGTGCCCCAATCGCCCACGTGGTTGAGGCGCAGCACCGGATGGCCGCGGAACTCCAGCACCCGCGCCAGCGAATCGCCGATGATCGTGGAGCGCAGGTGTCCCACGTGCATCTCCTTGGCGATGTTGGGGCTGGAGAAGTCGACGATCACCGGCTGGGGCTCGCCACCCGCCGCCGCGTCGCCGGCCGCCGCCGCCGCGGTGGGCACGCCGAGGCGGGGATCACCCAGCCGCGCCGCCACCTCCGCGGCCAGCCGCTCGGGCCGGATCGTGAGGTTGATGAAGCCGGGTCCGGCGATCTGGGGCTCCAGGCAGAGAAGGCCGAACTCCGGGTCGGCCGCCAGCTGCTCCACGATCGCGGTGGCGATGTCGCGGGGCTTGCGGCCAAGGGGTTTGGCCAGGGGCAGGGCGCCATTGGCCTGGAAGTCGCCGAATTCGGGCTTGCTGGCCGGCACCAGCTGGGGATCGAGCGGAGCGCCGGCCTGGCGGGCCAGGGCGGCGGCCTCGGGCAGGGCCCGCTCCATCGCCGCGCGCAGCTGGGCTTCGAGGGTGTGGGCGAGGCGGAGCATGGGCGGAGACGTCAACCGGGCAGCCGCGGAGCGGCACTGCTGTGATCATCCCCCCGGGCGGGCGCGGCGCCGGGGGGGATGGGTCTCCGGGGAGATGGAGCGCTCAGGCCGCCAGACCCAGCTCCTTCTCCATGCCCGCCACCACCACATCGGCCACCAGCTGGATGCGGTAGCGGCAGTGCTTGGTGGCGCTGACGTCGAAGCGGCCATGCTCCCAGTACTTGTTGCTGCCGGCACCGCCGCCGCAGAGGCCGAAGTATTCGCAGCTGCTGCGGCAGAGGTCGACCCCGGCCTGGATCTCGGTCTGCACGCGGCGAAAGGTGTCGCTGGCGGCCAGCTCTTCGAGGCTGTGGGTGCGGACGTTGCCGAAGTGGAAGGCGCCGTAGTCGGCGGTGGGCACCGAGAGCAATTCCGGATCGAAGGTGGAGACGTTGCCGTTCACATCCACATTCACGATCGCGAAGGGGTGGTTCATGTCGGTGCAGGCGAGGCGGCCGCCGCCGGCCGCCAGGCTGGTGACGCCCTCAAATTCCCGGATGCGCAGCCGCTCGCCCTGCTCGAGGCTGTGGCGCCAGAACACCTCCAGAAACTGGCGGTAGCGCTCCTCGAGGGCCCGTTGTTCCGCACCGGCGGCGTCGAGGCTGGAGCGGGCGTTGTTGCCCTCGGTCTCCTCCATGTTGAAGCCCACATCGATGATGCCGTGCTCGAGGAAGAAGGCGGCCATCGCCTCGGGATGCTGGAGCGATTCGGCGGTGAGCACGCAGATCACCTGGAAGGGGATGCCGCGGCGCTGCAACCAGCCGATGCCGCGCATCGCCGCCGCGTGGCTGGGGCGGCCGGTGCGGGTGCGGCGGTGGGCGTCGTGGAGGAAGGCGGGGCCATCAAGGCTGACGCCCACGTGGATGTTGTTGCGCTCAAAGCAGTCGCACCACGCCTCATTGATCACGATCGCGTTGGTCTGCAGCGAGGGCAGGATCGTGTCGGGCGGCAGGCCGCGGCGCGCCAGCAGGGATTGGAGGCGGTCGCTGGCCTCGTCGTAGTAGGCCACCGGCAGGGAGAGGGGTTCGCCGGCGTGCCAGAGCAGGGTGAAGGCCCCCGCAAACCAGGGGCTCTCCAGCACCCGCTCCACAGCCCGCTCCAGCAGCTCGAACGACAGGCGGCTGCGGTCACCGCGGTCGGGCAGGTAGCAGTAATCGCAGTCGAGGTTGCAGAAGGGGGTGGGCTGGACCACCAGCAACTGCACCGGTCCGAAGGGGGGATCGCCCATGGCGCGTCGCTCCGCTCGGCTCACCAGTGGTTGCGGAAGCCGCCGTTGCGGAAGCCGCCGCCGCCATTGCGCCAGCCGCCGTTGCGGAAGCCACCATTGCGGAAGCCTCCGTTAGAGAAACCGCCATTGCGGAAGCCACCGTTGTAGAAGCCGCCGTTGCGGAAGCCGCCATTGCCCCAGCCCACGTTCGGCCCGTTCACGAAGGTGAGGGCCAGCCGGGGCTCGGTCTCGGCGGCGGAGGCTGCGCCATCGGGGTCCACGCCCTCAGGGTCAGCGGCCTGCGGGTCGCGTTCCCGGACGGCGGCCTCAATGCGCCGCAACCGCTCCTCCAGGCTGGCGGGCTGCTCCAGCGGCGGCGGCACGGCGGAGCGGGCGGCGGCCACCGCCAGGGCGGCGGTTCCCTCGGGGGGCATCGCCACCAGCAGCAGCAGACCGAGCAGGCGGGCGCGGGAGAGGAAGGCCATCGGAGCGGAACGGGGCGGGAAGGCGGGCGAAGGCGGGAAGCGGGAAGCGGGAAGCGGCGAGCAGCGCGGGGAGCGGGAGCGCTTCAGAACGGGGCGGGGGCCTCAGGGGGAGGAGGAACCGGCGGGGGGCGCGCCAGAGCTGGGGCCGGCTGGCAGCGGGCGCAGCTTCTCCACGGTGCTGAGCACCATCTCAAACACGCTGCGGATCTGATCGGGGGAGAGCTCGCGGATGCCGCCTGGCCCCACCCAGCGGTGCACGGCCGCCACGGTGCGGGGGTCGTCGTCGAGGTAGGCCTGCATGCGGCGGGCGATCGCCAGATTCACCAGGTTGCGGAAGATCGAATCGTTCTCCGGCAGCATGCAGCTGACGGCGTACACCTCGTAGGGCTCATCGGGCACCAGCGCCAGATTGGTGGCGCCGGCCGTCTTGGCCAGGCCCGCCAACAAGGTGCTGTCGCCGATCACGCCCTCCACCTGGCCGGCCCGCAGGGCGGCGAAGGCGGCCGCAAGGCTGGGGAATTCCACCGCCCGGGCGGCGGGCTGGATGCCGCGCAGCTCGGTGGCCGCCAGCGAATCCTTCACCACGCCGATGCGGCGGCCGCGCAGGGAGTCGGAGGAGCCGTCGAGGCGGCCGGTGGGGGCGAGCAGGCGCAGGCCGGAAACGCCGATCGGCAGGGAATAATCCACCAGGTTGTCGCCCTCCCAGGTGAAGGGAACGCCGCAGACCAGCTGGAGGCGGCCATCGGCGACACCGCTGATCTGCTCCTGGGCCGAGGCGGTGGGCTCCACGGAAAGCTGCACGGGACGGCCCACCGCCATGGCGATCTCCGCGGCGATGGCGCGACCCACATCCACCGCGTAGCCGGCCCACTGTCCGGAGGCATCGCGGAACACCAGGGGCGGCAGGTCGGAGGGGGCGCCCATCACCAGCTGGCCGGTGCGGGCGACGCGGCCCACCACATCGGAGGAGCGGGGGGCGCTGGCGGCAGCGGCGGCCGACGCGCCCGGGGCAGGGGCAGGGGCAGGGGCCGCCAGGGCTACGGGCAGTTGGGCGGCCATGGCGCCAGCGGCGGCCGCCAGCAGCAGCGAGCCGAGCGAGGCCCGGAGGTGGCGGCGGGGACGCGCAGGGCGGGGGGAGCGCGGCACGGACAGAAGGCGGCGGAGGCCATCGCCACTGTGGCCACAGACCGCGGATCCCGGCCAGTGCCAGGGGCACCAGCGCCGTGATTCTTCATCCACGCACCGCCCTCAGGCCAGATGGGGCGTGAAGCGCATGCTGAGGTCGAGCCAGGGGCTGCGGGTGATCGGGGCGCTGCTGGAGATCAGGTCCACCCCGCAGGCGGCATAGGCGCGCAGGTCGGCGGGGGCGATGCCGGAGGCCTCCAGCACCACCGGGGCGCCGCGCTGGGCCGCCAGGGCGCGCAGCCGCGGCACCAGGCCGGCGAGGGCGGCGGGGGTGAAGTCGTCGAGGAGCACCCCGTTGGCGCCGGCCTGCACCGCCGCCACCGCCTCGGCATCGGTTTCCGCCTCCACGATCACCGCCGCCGGCCAGGGGGCACCGGCGCGCACCGCTGCCACCGCCGCTGCGATACCGCCGGCCCAGGCGATGTGGTTCTCCTTGAGCATGGCGGCGTCATCGAGGCCGAGGCGATGGTTGCGGCCGCCCCCGCAGCGCACCGCGTATTTCTCCAGCACCCGCAGGCCCGGCGTGGTCTTGCGGGTGTCGGCCAGGGCGACGCCGCTGCCCTCCAGCTCGGCGACCAGGGCGGCGGTGGCGGTGGCGATGCCCGAGAGACGCATGGCCAGGTTGAGGGCGGTGCGCTCGCCGGCCACCAGAGCGGCGGCGGACCCCTCCAGCTCCAGCAGCCGCTGGCCCGCCCCCACCGGCTCCCCGTCGCCCACCAGCAGGCGCACCGTGAGCTGGGGATCGA
>CAIVPT010000046.1 GCA_903907855.1 uncultured Synechococcaceae cyanobacterium
CGCGGCCGCTTTCCACCCCCGGCCGGTGATCCTGCGCTTCTCCGACTTCAAGAGCAACGAGTATGCGCGCCTGCTGGGGGGCGCCGCCTTCGAGCCGAAGGAGGAAAATCCGATGCTCGGCTGGCGGGGTGCCTCGCGCTATTGCTCCCCCGCCTTCCGCGACGCCTTCGCCCTGGAATGCGAGGCGCTGCGACGGGTGCGTGAGGACATGGGCCTGACCAATGCCATCCCGATGGTGCCCTTCTGCCGCACGCCGGAGGAGGGGGATCGGGTGCTGGCCGAAATGGAGCGCCATGGCCTGCGGCGGGGCGACAACGGCCTACTGGTGTACGTGATGTGCGAGTTGCCCAGCAATGTGATCGGAGCCGCGGCCTTCGCCGAGCGGTTCGACGGCTTCTCGATCGGCTCCAACGACCTCACCCAACTCACCCTCGGCCTCGATCGCGATTCGGCGCTGGTGGCCGAGTTGTTCGACGAGCGCCACGAAACCGTGCGGGCGATGATCCAGCTGGCGATCCGCACGGCCAAGGCCAGCGGGCGCCCCATCGGCATCTGCGGACAGGCCCCGAGCGACTACCCCGAGTTCGCCCGCTTCCTGGTGGAGGAGGGTATCGACTCGATCAGCCTCAATCCCGATGCTGTGGTGTCGACCCGCATGGCCATCGCAGCCATCGAGGCGGCGATGGACAATCCTCCCGGCGTTTGAGCGAACCGTGCTACGTCTGAGCGAACTCAAGCTGCCGCTCGATCACAGCGAGGCGGATCTGCGGCAGGCGATCCTCCGGCGCCTGCGGCTGCCTCTCGAGACCCTGCGGGGCCACCAACTGGTGAAGCGCAGCGTTGACGCACGCCGGGCGGGGGAGATCCGGCTGGTGTACAGCCTCGATCTCGACCTGGATCTTGACGCCGCGGGGCGCCGCCGATTGCTACGCCGCTTCGCCGGGGACCCCCACCTGCGACCCACTCCGGAGGAGCGATACCGGCCGGTGGCCCACCTGGCCGCCGCTGCCCCCCCGCCACTGCGACCGGTGGTGGTGGGGGCGGGGCCCTGCGGCTACTTCGCGGCCCTGGTGCTCGCGGAAATGGGGCTGCGCCCCCTGCTGCTGGAGCGGGGCCTGCCGGTGCGGGAACGGACCGCCGCCACCTTCGGCTTCTGGCGCGGCGCCCGCAGCCTCGATCCGGAGGCCAACGCCCAGTTTGGGGAGGGGGGCGCCGGCACCTTTTCCGATGGCAAGCTCTACAGCCAGGTGAGTGAGCCGGCCCCCTACGGGCGCAAGGTGCTCGAAGAGCTAGTGCGCTGCGGGGCGAACCCCGAGATCCTCACCCTCCACCACCCCCATATCGGCACCTTCAAGCTGGCCACCGTGGTGCGGGGCTTGCGGGCCCGCATCGAGGCCCTCGGTGGGGAGATCCGCTTCCGCAGCCGTGTCGATGGCCTGGAGCTCGATCCCCGCGACCGGCACCTGCGCGCCCTCGTGCTGGCCGACGGGGAGCGGATCGAAGCGGAGCGGGCGGTGCTGGCGATCGGCCACAGCGCCCGCGACAGCTTCACGATGCTGCACCGCCACGGGGTGGCGATGGAGGCCAAGCCCTTCGCGGTGGGGGTGCGGATCGAACATCCCCAGGCGCTGATCGATCGCGCCCGCTGGGGCGCAGCCGCCGGCCATCCCCGCCTCGGGGCCGCCGAATACAAGCTGGTGCACCACTGCCGCGGTCCGGGCCTGGAGGGGCGGGTGGTCTACAGCTTCTGCATGTGTCCCGGGGGGCTGGTGGTGGGGGCCACCTCGGAGCCGGGTTGTGTGGTCACGAACGGCATGAGCCAGCACACCCGCAACGAGCGCAACGCCAACAGCGGCCTGGTGGTGAATGTGGAGCTGGCGGATCTGGAGCCCTGGGGGGAGGGTCCTGGGGATCCCCTGGCGGGGGTCGCCTTCCAGCGGCATTGGGAGGGAAGGGCCTTCGCCGCAGGAGGGGAGACCTACCGGGCACCGGCGCAATGGCTCGGCGATTTTCTTGCGGGTCGTCCCAGCGCAGCCAAAGGGGCTGGCGGAACGGGCACAGCGATGGGGGCGATTGCTGCGGGTGAGGCAGGTGAATCAGGGCGAGAGGTGCAGGGCTCCTACCAGCCGGGCCTTCAGCTGGGGAGCCTGGAGGGCTGCCTTCCGGATTTCGTGCTGGCGGCGATCCGCGAGGCCCTGCCGGCGTTCGAAGGGCGGCTGAACGGATATCTGCAGCCAGGGGCCCTGCTCACCGGCGTGGAAACGCGCACATCGTCGCCGGTGCGGATGCCTAGGCAAACAAAAACCCTGGAGTGTGTGAACACCCCAGGGCTGTATCCCGGCGGAGAGGGGGCCGGCTATGCCGGTGGCATCCTTTCGGCAGCGATTGACGGCATCAAACTAGCTGAGGCCATTGGCCTCAGCCTTCTTCGTCCTCCGCACCGAGGGGAACGAGACGGATCTGCTTGCGACCAAGCTTGATCTCGAATTCGTCCCCGGGCTTGAGGTCGAGCATGGCGGTGTAGGCCTTGCCAACCATTAGGTTGCCATTGAACTGGACCTTGGTGGCGAAGCTGAGCTTGCGGCCCGCTTTGCCCGCCTTGGGAGCGGCGCCGAAATCGACGCCCTTGGCATTGAGGAGGGCTTCGTAGAACGCTGTGAAGTTCAGCCGTTCCGTCCCATCCTTCTTCGTGGAGACATAGCCGCAGGCGCGAACGAGGTCAGACTTGCTGACGTCGCCTAGCTCCTTGACTTTAGCGAGAAGGTCGGCACCGGTGAGCATGATGGGGAAAATTTGCAGCCAGCGCATATTCTCTCACTTCGCCGCCCCATGCAAGCGGATCGTCATGGCGAAGTTTTCGTTCTTGTCCCGAAGCAGCCATCGCCCCGGCCGCCATCCGCAGCCCTGCCCCCTAGTTCATTGCTGAGAATCCGCCATGGGTCTGACGATTCTCTGGTTCCGCCGCGATCTACGGCTCGATGACCACCCGGCCCTGCGTGAGGCCTGCCGACTTGGCCCGGTGCTGCCGGTCTTCGTGCTCGATCCAGCCCTGCTCCACCATCCGGAGACCGGGGTGGCCCGGGTTGCGTTTTTGTTGGAGAACCTGCACGCCCTCGACCGGGACCTGCAGCGACGCGGGGCCCGGCTGCTCGTTGCGCATGGCAATCCCGTACAGGTACTGCCCTCTCTGGCCCGGCGGTGGGGTGCCGTCCGTGTACTCGCCCACACAGACTGCGAACGTCTGGTGGGTCGGGTGCGGGATGAACGCGTGGCGGAAGCCCTGCGCCAGGCGTCCATTCCCCTGCGCTGGGTTGAACCACCCGGCGCCACGGCGGAACTGCTCCCCTATGGGGTATGGAGAAGGTTTTGGCTCTCAGCGATGGCCGAACCCGCGCTGGAGTCCCCAGCCCGGATAGAGGTTCCCGCCGGCCTCGATCCGCCGCCGCTCCCCGATCTGGAGAGGCTGGGGCTGGAGGCCGACGGCAAACCCCTGCCGCCCGCCGGCACAGAAGCGGCCCGGGCGCTGCTGCGCCGCTTCTGTGCCGGGGCGGCCTCCCGCACCTACTACTGGCAGTTGAGCTATCCCGCCGCACGGGTCACCACCGGGCTGAGCCCCTACCTGAAGTTCGGCGTGATCAGCCCGCGCCGCTGCCTGCAGGAGCTGCGGCCGCTGGCGAGCGATCCGGACCCGGGCCGGCGCCGCAGCGCCCGACAGCTGTTCAGCCGGCTGCGTTGGGGGGCGGGGATGGCCCAGCGGTTCCGCTACCTTCCGCAGCTGGAGATTCGCCCCCTGTGGCGCAGCCAGGACAACCCGACAGCCGACCAGCTCGATGACGAACAGGAGCAGCTCTACGCCGCCTGGCGGGAAGGGCGCACGGGGTTTCCCATCGTCGATGCCGCCGCCCGCTGCCTGCTGGCGGAAGGGGGCTGGCGGGAGCTGAACTTCCGCAGCCGCGCCATCGCCGCCAGCTTCCTCACCAACCTTTGCGGCATCGACTGGCGCTGGGGAGCCCTGCATTACATGCAGCACCTGATCGACGGCGACTGCCCGATCGATCACTGGCAATGGGCGATGCAGGCGGGCGCCACCCAGCAGGGCAGCGGCGCCTGGACGCGCATCTACCACCCGGGACAGGTGGCGGTGGAACGCTGCGATCCCCAGGGCCTGTTCATCCGCCGCTGGCTGCCGGAGTTGGCCGATCTCACCAACGACCAATTGGGAGCACCGCCGCCCCGGGCCGACTACCCGGCTCCGGTGCTCGACTACGAGGGGGCCCGGCGGCGGCGGCTGGAGCGGCTCGAACACCAGCGCCGGCGGCCGGTGTCGGCCGATCCCCTGGCCGATCTCTCGCCGTTACCGGAGGATCTGCGGCCCTTCGCTGCCGAGCGCTTCCCGGAGGCGGTCCTGGCCTGGGCCGCCGATGCTCCCCACGGGTTGCTGCCGGCGCCGCTGGATCCCGATTCCCTCGATGGCCCGGCCCGCCGTGCCTTGGCCAGCTGGTTTGTGGCCGGCCGAACCCCGGCGGCAGGCGGCCCCCAGGCCACCGAGGCCCCCAAGGGCGCCCCAACCCCAAGGCGACGCCGGGGCCGTCCCCAGGATCCCAACGCGGTGCAGCTCAGCCTCTGGTAGCCGCCTCAGGCCTGATCGACGATGCCGCTCCAATTCACCGCCTTCACCTGGTCGCGGCGCCAGGAATGGAACAGCAGCGGCTCAGCCACCGTGCACAGCGGACAGAGGGCCACCCGGGAGCCCTCAACGCCCTCGTGATCCAGCTGCCGCAGGGTGGCCAGACGGATGTCGAGGCGGTCGCGGAGGGGGTCGGGATCGGGGCGGAGGGCGCCGCAGTCGATCAGCTCCGCCAGGGCATCCCCATCCTCGCGGCCGCCGGGCCGGAGGGCAGCCGCCACCTGGAGGCTCACAGCCCGCTCCACTTGGTAGTTGGCGCCGCTCACGGCCGGACCCAGGGCCACCCGCAGGCGATCGCGCCGGCTGCCGGCGGCCTCCATCGCGGCAATCGCCGCAGGCAGGATGCGGCCAGCCACCCCACGCCAGCCCGCATGGCAGGCGGCCACGTGGCCGGAAGCGGGATCGGCGATCAGCACCGGTGTGCAATCCGCGCCGCAGACCCAGAGGCTCTGCCCTCCGCCATCACTCACCAGGCCATCCGCTTCGGGCCAGGGATCCGCAGTGGCTGAGCTGGCGGCCAACACGCGGGCGCTGTGGATCTGCTGGGGGCGGTGCACCGAGACCCCAGGGCTGAGGAAACCCGCCAACACCTCGGGCCCCCGCCCCTGCCAGCGGCGGGTGAAGAAGCCATGGGCGAAATCCGCCAGCAGGTCGGCCTGCAGGTAGTGGCCGCCGTAGGTGCCGATCCAGGTCCAGCCCGGAAGATCGTTGAATCCGGCGTCGGGACGATCAAACGGCGGCTCAAGGCCCTCAGCCATCGGGAAGATCGCGCAACATCCAGAAGCCCTGAAGCCTTGCGGCACTCTCGTCGCTCTGCACCGCCAGGAATTGCAGGCCCCCGGCCTGGCGCCGGGCCGTCGCCAGGGCCTCGGAGGCCGCATCCCCCTCCTCAGCTGGCAGATCGCTGAGCAGCCAGCGGTCCTCCAGACCTGCCTCCAGCACGAGCTGGCGTCCGCTCACCTCCAGCCGCACCGGCTCCAGGCCCGCCAACCAACCGGCAATGGCAAGGGCACGGCCGCGGCTGAACAGGCGGATGCCCGGCACGGCTACGGCTGGATCAGCCAGGGGCGGCAGGGCGAGGAGGGCGGCGAAATCGATGGGCCAGCCCGGCGCCTCGGCCAGGGCAGAGGCGGGAAGGGTGGCCCAGCTCCAGCGGTCGCCCCGGGCGGCCTCCGGCAGGGGCAGCGGCTGGGCGCGCAGCGGCTCGGGTGGCGGCGCCAGCGGGCCGGCCATGTAGCCCGGCTCCGCGGGATAGACCTGGGACTCGCGCTCCATCAGCCAATCGCGCAGGGCGTAGCAGCGGCGGCTGGGGACCAGCTCCAGCCCCAGCCCCTCGGCGGCCCTCTGCACCATCGTGCGCATCGCGGCGCGCCAGGTACGCAGGCGACGCGGGCGCCCCAACCCCCTCTGTTCCGCCTCGCCAAGGGCCAGCTCGATCGCCTCGCGCAGCCAGACGGAATTCACGGAGGTGGCCGGACAGGGGCGCAGCCAGCGGAACGGTTGAGCTTCGGCGTCGGCGTCGGCAACGGCGTCGGCGTCGGGGGTGGCGCAGATCAGCAGTTCCCAGCGCTTTTTCCCATCGGGCTCGAGGATCGGGCGGGAGTAGAAGTCGAGCTCCCAGTCGGGAGATCCGCCTCTGCCAGCGGAGGGGACGGCGGGAGGGTCGGCGGGGGAGGGGACGGCGGCGGAGGGGCCCGGCGACGATTCGGAAGCCGCAGGGGAGCTCATCCGGCCGCCTGCTCCTGGGTACGCAGCAGCGAACGGGCGCGGTGGGCCCGCTCGGCCGCCTCGGCCATCACGGTGTCGCGGGCGATCAACAGCTCGCCGGGCTGGTTTTCCAGCAGGGCGGTGTTCAAGGCAATGCGGCCCCGGCCCGGGTCGAGTTCCGTGATCAGGGCTTTGATCCGGTCACCGCTCTGGAAGGCTTCCCGCAGCTCCCGCAGGGCACCGCCGGTGACACTGGAGTGGTGGAGCAGGCCGCTGACGCCGCCAAGGTCGACGAAGAAGCCGTAGGGCTTCACCGCCACCACCTGTCCCTCCACCAACTGCCCCACCTCCAGCTCGGCGAACTTGGCGGCGCTGGCGGCGCGTTTCTCGGAGAGCACCAGCTTGCGGGTTTCGGTGTTGACCTCGAGGAAGGCCACCGCCATGGTGCGGCCCATCAGGGCCTCGTGGTTCTCACCCTCGTTGAGCTGGGAGCGCGGAATGAAGCCCCGCAGGCCCTCCAATTCGCAGGTGACGCCCCCGCGGTTGAAGCCGTTCACCCGCACCTGCACCACCTTGCCGTCCTTCTCCAGCTGGCGCACCTTGTCCCAGCTCTGGCGCAGGGCCAGGGCCCGGGCGCTGATGGTGACCATGCCGTCCGCGTTCTGCTCGCGGGTGACCAGCACTTCCACGGGCGTGCCCTTGGGGAAGCGCTCCTTGAGGTTGGTGATCACCCCCAGGCCGGCCTCCTTCTTGGGCATGAAGCCCGGCGCCTTGCCGCCGATGTCGACGTAGACGCCATCGCTCTCAACGCCGATGACCACCCCACTCACCACCTCGCCGGTGGCCCCCACGGGTTCGTTCTCATCGAGGGCCGCGAGGAAGGCCTCCTCATCGAAGTCGAAGTCGTCGACGCTGCGGGAGGGGGGGGCGCCGGCCGGAGCCGTGCCACCACGGGGCTCGGGCTTGCGACGGCGCGGTTCCTCCGGACCGAGCAGATCGGCCATCGTCATCCCCTCCAGATCGCTGAGGTCGTCGTCCTCGTCCGCGGAGGGAGGTGGGGAGGACGGCCGAGCGGGGGCGGTGGCCGCTCCAACGCCGGCGGGGGCCGGGGCGGCCGGGGGGATCGCCGCCTCGGACTCGGCCGCGGCGGCCGGCTCCTCCTTGCGGATCATCAACACCTGGGGCAGCGGACGCGGAGGCTGGGCGCCCGCGGGAACCGGGGCGGAGCCACGGGGAGCGGGACGCTGGGCTGGGGCTTGCGCGGATGGCTGCGCGGGCTTGCCGCTTCCGGCCATGGCCTAGGGGAGCACGGGGTCTAACACTGTACGAAGTGCAACGCGACCAACCGGCGATCCGGCGATGACCCACCCACCCCCGATCCGGCGCCTCGAACAGTTGTGCTGGCCCCAGATCCAGGAGCAGGCGGCCCGGCCTGGCAGCACGGTGATCTGGCCGTTCGGGGCGATCGAGCAGCACGGCCCCCATCTGCCGGTGGGCACGGATGCCCTGTTTGCAGAGCGGGTCTGTGAGGCAGTGCTGGCGCGCCTTGATCCGGCGCTGCCGATCTGGCGCCTGCCGCTGCAGAGCTTCGGGTTTTCTCCGGAACACCGAGGCTTTCCTGGCACCCTCAGCCTCCGCTCCGAGCTGGTGATCGCCCTGGTGCGCCAGGTGGGGCGGGATCTGGCGGCCGCGGGCTTCCAGCGCCTGGTGCTGCTCAATGCCCACGGCGGGCAGATCGGCCTGCTGGAGGTGGCGGCCCGGGAGCTGCGCGATGACCATCCCGAACTGGCGGTCTTCCCCTGCTTCCTGTGGCGCGGTGCCGAGGGACTCGGCGCCCTGATTCCCGAACCGGAACGCAGCCAGGGCCTCCATGCCGGCCTGGCCGAAACCTCCCTGATGCTGCACCTGGCCCCGGAACTCACCGGGCCGATCCCCCAGGCCGATGGGCTCATCACCGCAGGCATTCCGGCCGGCTGGAGCCTGGAGGGGCAGGCCCCCACCGCCTGGCTCACCCGGGAGGTGAGCGCCAGTGGCGTGGTCGGCGATCCGGCAGCTGCCAGTGAGACGCTGGGGGAGGCGCTGTTCGAGCGGCTGGTGGAGGGCTGGTATGGACGGCTCGATGCCCTGTTGCGCAGCGACTGGCCGGCCACGAACGGCGCGGGTTGACTACAGTCCTGCCGAACGACCCCGTACGGCCCCATGCCGACCGCCGAATCCACCCCGTCCAGCAGCGGCCTGGCCCCGGCCGGCAGCGTCGCACCGGTGGGGGGCCTGCCCGACTTCGGCAGCGACAGCTACAAGGATGCCTACAGCCGCATTAACGCAATCGTGATCGAGGGCGAGCAGGAAGCCCACGACAACTACATCGCCATCGGCAGCCTTCTGCCGGACCAGGCCGAGGAGCTGGCCCGCCTGGCCCGTATGGAGCTCAAGCACATGAAGGGCTTCACCTCCTGCGGCGCCAACCTCGGCGTGACCGCCGACATGGATTTTGCCCGTGAGTTCTTCTCGCCCCTGCGCGACAACTTCCAGGCAGCCCTGGCCGAAGGAAACGTGGTGACCTGCCTGCTGATCCAGGCCCTGCTGATCGAGGCCTTCGCGATCGCCGCCTACCACATCTATATCCCTGTGGCCGATCCCTTCGCCCGCAAGATCACCGAAGGGGTGGTCAAGGACGAATACACACACCTCAACTACGGCCAGGAGTGGCTCAAGGCCAATTTCGAGGCCAGCCGCGCCGAGCTGGAGCAGGCCAACCGCGACAACCTGCCGCACGTGCGCCGCATGCTGGAGCGAGTCGCCGACGACGCGGCGGTGCTGCAGATGGAAAAGGAAGACCTGATCGAAGATTTCCTGATCGCGTATCAGGAAGCCCTTACCGAGATCGGCTTCCAACCCCGTGAGATCGCCCGGATGGCTGCTGCTGCCCTCGTGGGTTGAGGAGGCGGGCCGGCAGGCCCACCCGTGGCAGGATGTATCGCCGGCCACAGCCGGCCTACCTGCCCCTGGCTGTCTTTTTCGCGCATGTTCGGCCTGATTGGTCACTCCACGAGCCTTGAGGCCGCCCGTTCGCTGGCCGAGCGCCTCGGCTTTCCCGAGTACGCCTCGGGAGATCTGGAGATGTGGTGCAGCGCTCCCCCCCAGTTGGTGGAGCGCTTTGAGGTGGTCAGCGCCACGGGAGCTCGCATCGAGGGTGCCTACATCGACTCGGTGTTTGTGCCCGAGATGCTGCGCCGCTTCAAGACCGCCAAACGCAAGGTGCTCAATGCCATGGAGCTCGCCCAGAAGAGCGGTCTCCAGATCAGCGCCCTGGGGGGCTTCACCTCGATCATCTTCGAGGACATGAACCTGCTGCGCGAACAACAGGTGCGCGCCACAACCCTTGACTGGCAGCGCTTCACCACAGGCAACACCCACACGGCCTGGGTGATCTGTCGGCAGGTGGAGGAAAACGCCCCGCGCCTCGGCATCGACCTATCCCGGGCCCGGGTGGCCGTGGTCGGGGCTACGGGCGACATCGGCAGCGCCGTGTGCCGCTGGCTGCAGGACCGTACCGGCGTGGGGGAGCTGCTGCTGGTGGCCCGCAAGGAACAACCCCTCCGTGACCTGCAGGCAACCCTGGGGGCGGGCCGCATCCTGCCGTTGGAGGAGGCATTGCCGGAAGCCGATGTGGTGGTCTGGGTGGCCAGCCTGCCGGAGAGCCTCAGCATTGATGTGGCCCGCCTGCGGCGTCCCTGCCTGATGATCGACGGCGGTTACCCGAAGAACCTCGACAGCAAGGCCGTCGGCGAAGGGGTGCATGTGCTGAAGGGCGGCATCGTCGAATTCCACCGGGACATCGACTGGCAGGTGGTGGCGATCGCCGCCGACATGGCCCGGCCCCAGCGACAGATGTTCGCCTGCTTCGCCGAGGCGATGCTGCTCGACTTCGAAGGCCTGCACACCAACTTCAGCTGGGGCCGCAACAACATCCGCCTGGAGGGCATGGACGAAATCGGAGCCGCCTCGCTGCGCCACGGCTTCCGGGCCCTGGATCTGGCAAGCCAGGGTTCCCGCGACTCCGCCGCCGCCACCTCCCAACCCGTTCCGGCGGCTTGAGGCCCGGCCCCGCTGCCCACGGCACCCATCCGCTTCACCCCTCCGTCCGTCCGTTCCCCCCGCACCCCGCCCATGGCCCGCCGCGCCCTGCTCGAGTTCGAGAAACCGCTGGTCGAGCTGGAGGAACAGATCGAGCAGATCCGCCAGCTGGCAAGGGATTCTGAGGTGGATGTGAGCCAGCAGCTCCTGCAGCTGGAAACCCTCGCCACCCGCCGGCGCGACGAGATCTTCAACGCCCTGACCCCTTCCCAGAAAATCCAGGTCGCCCGCCATCCGCAGCGACCCAGCACGCTCGACTACATCCAGGTGATCACCGACACCTGGATCGAGCTGCACGGCGACCGGCGCGGCTCCGACGACCAGGCGCTGGTGGGGGGCATTGGCCGGATCGGCGAGCAGGGGGTGGTGCTCCTGGGCCACCAGAAGGGCCGGGACATGAAAGAGAACGTGGCCCGCAACTTCGGCATGGCCTCCCCAGGCGGCTACCGCAAGGCCATGCGGTTGATGGAGCACGCCGACCGCTTTCGCCTGCCGATTCTCAGCTTCATCGACACCCCCGGCGCCTACGCCGGAGTGCTGGCCGAAGAGCAGGGACAGGGGGAGGCGATCGCCGTGAATCTGCGCGAGATGTTCCGCCTGCGGGTGCCGATCATCGCCACCGTGATCGGTGAAGGGGGCTCGGGTGGGGCCCTGGGCATCGGCGTGGCCGACCGGCTGCTGATGTTCGAGCACAGCGTGTATACCGTGGCCAGCCCCGAGGCCTGCGCCTCGATCCTCTGGCGCGACGCCGGCAAGGCCCCTGTGGCGGCCGAGGCCCTTCGCATCACGGGATCGGATCTGCAGCAGCTGGGCATCATCGATCTGGTGCTGAAGGAACCGTCTGGAGGCAACCACTGGGCACCGCTGCAAGCCGCTGAAACGCTCAAGCAGGCGATCCTGCAGCAGCTGGC
>CAIVPT010000047.1 GCA_903907855.1 uncultured Synechococcaceae cyanobacterium
CAGTGGCATCCAGGAGGCCCATCCGGTCACTCTCTGAGCCCTGCCTGATCTGCCCGGAGCGGCCTGGGCGCCGCAGGGCTCCTCGCCGATCGTCCCCACGATGAACGATCCGTCCCCCCCCCTCCCCACCGCCGCTCCGCTTCCCGAAACCCCGGCGGCATCTCCAGCCGCCGTCCTCTGGCGTCTGGAGATGGCGATCCCCATGCCCCTGGAGGAATCGCTGTTGTGGAAGCTGGAGAGCCTGGGCGTGCAGCGGCTGGCGGTGCGCCATCGGCCTGACGCCCCCAACGAGCGGGAATTGCTCGGGTGGGTGGCGGCCGCCGACTGGCCGGCCGAGCGCCGGGCTGCCCTGGAGGCGGCCCTTCCCCCCCTCGGCGAGCCTTTTGCCCTGGTGGTGCCGCCGCTGCGCTGGTGTTCCCAGGACGATGAGGACTGGAGCCGCAGCTGGAAGCGCCACTGGCGGCCCGATCGGGTGGGGGAGCAGCTGCTGATCCTCCCCGCCTGGTTGGAGGCTCCGCCGGAGCACTCCGGCCGCCGCGTGATCCGCCTCGATCCCGGCAGCGCCTTCGGCACCGGCAGCCATCCCACCACCCGCCTTTGCCTGGAGGCCCTCGAGCGTCTGGCCGCCGGCCGGGAGGGGGAGCTGGCCGGCCTTCGGGTGGCCGACCTGGGCTGCGGCAGCGGCGTGCTCGCCCTGGCCGCCCTGGCGTTCGGGGCGGCCGCGGTGGCTGCGGTCGACACCGACAGCCTGGCGGTCAGCGCCACCGGGGACAATGCTCGCCTCAATGGGCCCGTCGCGCAGGAGCGGTTGCGGGTGGCCCAGGGCTCGGCGGAGGCCCTGGCCGTCCTGCAGGGCCCCCCGGCCGACCTGCTGCTCTGCAACATCCTGGCCCCGGTGATCGAGGCCCTGGCCCCCCACTTCTCCGCGCTGCTGGCCCCCACCGGCCTGGGGCTGCTCAGCGGGCTGCTGGTGGACCAGGCGCCACGCCTGGAGCGGGTGCTGGCCGAGGAGGGCTGGCAGGCCACCCTGGAGGCGCACCAGGAGCAGTGGGGGTTGATGAGCCTGCGCCGGGCCGCGGTTGTTGCATAAGGCACGCTGATCTGTGCCTCCGCTCTGATTGGGCTTCCCGGCCAGAGTGGCGCGGATCGACGGGAACGCCCCTCGGCGGATGTATGAAGGTGGCGTCCTGCAGGCTCTTCCTCCGGACGCCTGTCAGCCCCCATCCCCTTTTCATGGCTTCCTACAAAGTCACCCTGGTCAATGAGGCCGAGGGCCTCAACAAGACCATCGAGGTTCCCGACGATCAGTACATCCTCGATGCTGCCGAAGAGCAGGGCATCGACCTGCCCTACTCCTGCCGCGCTGGCGCTTGCTCCACCTGCGCCGGCAAGCTCACCGCTGGCACGGTCGACCAGTCCGACCAGAGCTTCCTCGACGACGACCAGATCGAGGCTGGTTTCGTGCTGACCTGCGTGGCCTACCCCACCTCCGACTGCACGATCAAGACCCACGCTGAAGAAGAGCTCTATTGAGCTGGCACCGCGGCTCCGGCCCGGTCCATCAGCCTGGAAGCCCAAGGGAGTTCCTCGGCTTCCAGGCTTGAACCTTTCCTCTCTCTCTGCCACCCTGCGGGGTGGCTTTTTGATGAGCTCTTCGATGCACACGGTGCTGGAGCCCGGCAGCGAGCACGCCAGCCCAGGCGGCCAGTACAGCTATCGCATCCTGGGCCCCTGCTGTCGCCTGTTCGACCGCGAGGAGTTGCCCTGGCCCTGCTGCCGGCTGGCCTGGCGCAGCAAGGAGCCGAGCTGGCGGCGCGTCGGCCGGCGCTTTGTGGCCGATCTGGCGGCCCGCCGCTGCCCCTCCTATGCCGTGGAGCTCCTCCAGCCGGGGGCCCGGCCCACCCGCACCGTGATCACCCTGTTCCCCCAGCGGCTGGCCCCTGCCCTTCAGGAGTGGTGGTACAGCAAGCAGCCGACCTCGATGGACCCGGCGAACCTCCAGCCCCCGCGTCCATCGACGGTGTGAGAAGCGGTTGCTGACCCCACAAAAAAAGCCCGACGCCCCTCACGTGGAGGCATCGGGCCTTGAGAAGCTCCCCGGTGAGAAGCCCTCAGGGGAGGATCAGAAATAGATCTTGCCGCCGCCCCACTGCTGGCCTTGCACCTTCGGGGCCACCAGGATGTAGCCAGCAATCAGGCGGAGATCGTTTTCATCAAGGTCGCGCATCTTCACGAACACATCGGCACTGCGCAGGCTCGGATGCACGTCGGCGATGCTGTACTCACCATCGTAGGAGGTGGGGTCCTTGAGGTAGTCGACAAGCGCCTCCACCGAGTCGCGCGGCGGGGTGGCCAGGGCGAGGGTTTCGGGATCGAGGCCCACGTTCTGGTTGGTCTTGGTGATGCCGCCGGCGTGGCAGGTGCCGCAGCTGTCGTTGAAGATCTTGCGACCCGCCTTGATCTCCTTCTCGCTGAACGTCACGCTGCTGCCATCGGTGGCGGCGGGCACGGTGAGTTGCTCGGGCGTCCACTGGGCGGCGGCCGCGGGGCCGGCGAAGCAGACCAGCAGCGCCAGGGGCAGGACCAGCAGGGTCCGGGCGATGGCGCGGAGGGTCGAGCGGAGGAAGGGGGCCATGGGAGAAGCCGGAGAAGGGGCGGTGAGACCGCGACTGAGACCTTGTATCACGGCCGGAGGCCCCCCCGCTGCGGAACCATGTGAACTGTTGCAGGGCGGCGCCGACGGAGCCCTCCGGCAGGGGCGGCTCAGTCTTCGGGGAGCACATCGAGGCAGAGGAAATCGCGCGCCAGCTCGGTGGCCGGGAAGATCGCCCGCGCCTCCGCCAGCAGGTCGTCGGGGCCCACGGCGCCGCCGGGCACGTAGCGGGGGCTCAGGTGGGTGAGCACCAGCTGGCGCACGCCGGCCTCCAGGGCCGTCTGGGCGGCCATTGTGCTGGTGGAGTGCTGGCGTTGGATCGCCAGTTCGGCCTCGGCGTGGCAGAAGGTGGATTCATGGATCAGCAGGTCCGCCCCGCGGGCCAGCTCCACCGCCGCTTCGCTGAACACGGTGTCGGTGCAGTAAACGATGCTGCAGCTGGGCCGGGGTGGGCCGCAGAGGCTGGCGCCGTTGATGATGCGCCCGTCGTCGAGGGTCACGCTGCGACCGGCCTTGAGATCGGCGTAGATCGGGCCAGGGGGAATGCCCAGGGCCCGGGCCTTCTCCACAGCGAAGCGGCCCGGTCGGGGCTTGCGCTCCACCCGGTAGGCATAGGCCGGCACCCGGTGCGTGAGCGGGGCGCAGCGCACGAGGATCTCGTCGTCCTCGAACAGCACGGCACCGCTGTGGGCTGCCTCCCGCACCCGGTGGCTGCGCAGGGGGTAGCCGATGCGGGTGGAGCTGGTGCGCAGCACCCCCTCCAGATAATCGCGCAGGGGATCCGGACCGTAGAGATCCAGGCCGTCGGTGCAGCTGCCGGCCAGGCCCAGGCTGGCCAGCAGGCCCGGCAACCCGAAGACGTGGTCGCCGTGCATGTGGGTCACGAAGATGCGCCGCAGCTGGGAAACCCGCAGGTCGCTCCGCAGGAACTGATGCTGGGTGCCCTCGCCACAGTCGAACAGCCACAGCTCGGCCCGCTGCGGCAGGCGCAGGGCGACGGCCGAGACGTTGCGTGCCCGCGTAGGAACGCCGGAACTGGTGCCCAGGAAGGTGACCTGCACGCCGGTCCGCCCGCAGCGCTCTTGGTCGGCATGCTGCCACGGGGGCCATCTGGCGGCGCTCCGCTGGGGCGGTCACAATGGGCGGCCCCTGTGGCCCCACCCCCCGATCCGGCGTGACCCTGCCCCTCCCCCCCGGCTGGCCCCGCCGCCGCCGGCCCCTGTTGCCGCTCCTGGCCATGCCGTTGGCGGCCCTGCCCTTGGCAACCCTGCCCCCGTTTACCCCCGGCCAGGCCCCTGCGGCCCGTTCGCCAGCCCTGCCCCCTGCCCCCTACGGCGGCCCGGTGCTGCGGGTGCTTCTCCGCCAGCAGGCCTCCCTCCCCCTCGGATCCGAGGGGGGTGTGGCCCGGCTCACGGACGCGAGCGGGCGCACCGTCGCGGAACTGGCTCCCGGTGAGCGGCTCACGCTCCAGAGCGACCCGGAGGGCCCGGGCATGGCGCTGGCACGGCCGGGGGAGACGGCGAGCCCGGTGCCGGTGGCGGAGCTGTGGCTCACCCCCCGTCGCGATGGCGGCAGCCAGGGGTTGCTGCTCCTGGAGGGCCAGCTCTTCCGAGGTCGGCTGCAGCTGGGCCGCCAGGGCGAGGGCCTGCAGGCGATCAACCACGTCTCGTTGGAGAGCTACCTGTCCGGGGTTGTGGGCAGCGAGATGCCCGCCAGCTGGCCCCTCGACGCCCTGAGGGCCCAGGCGGTGGCTGCCCGCACCTACGCCCTGGCCCAGCGCCGTCCCGCCGCCCCCTACGACCTCAAAGCCACCGTCGCCAGCCAGGTGTACCGCGGGGTGGCGGCCGAGACCGCCTCCACCCGCGAGGCGGTGGCCAGCACCCGCGGCCAGGTGCTGATGCATGGCGGCGCCCTGATCAATGCGGTGTTCCACAGCAGCAGCGGTGGCAGCACCGAGAACAGCGGTGAGATGTGGAGCCGCCAGCTCCCCTATCTGGTGAGCGTGCCCGACTTCGATCAGACCTCGCCGGTGCATCAGTGGGAGAAGAGCTTCGATCCGCTGGCCCTGCGCAGCGCCTTCCGGGAGACCGATGGCGTGGCGGCGATCGAGGTGCTCGACACCTCCAGCACCGGCCGCGTGCGGCGGGCCCGCATCCTCGGACCCGCGGGCAGCCTGGAGGTCAGTGGCAGTGAGCTGCGCCAGCGGCTGGGGTTGCGCAGCACGTTCGTGACCTTCCGCCTGCAGCCCCCCAGCGCGGCCCCGGAGAGCGGGGGCGCCTCCAGCGCGGCCCCGGAGAGCGGGGGCGCCTCCAGCGCGGCCCCGGAGAGCATCAGCGGCAGCCTGCGGCGCCTGCTGGCCGCCGACCTGCCGCCGCCCCCGCCCCCCTCTTCGGTGGCGCTTCCCTCCCTGCTGGTGAGCGGCCGCGGCTTCGGCCACGGGGTGGGGATGAGCCAGTGGGGAGCCCATGCCCTGGCCCTGCGGGGCGAGGACTACCGCCGGATTCTGAGCCACTATTACCGGGGAGCCGAATTGCGCACGCTGCCCAGCCCTTGATCCCCGCCGACGTCCCCCCCTCCCCGATTCCCCCCTCTGGTCCTGGCGCGGGCGCCCGAGGGCCTGGGCGCCTGGAGGTGATCGAGCTGGCCGATGCGGCGGCGGTGGCCGAGCGGGTGGCGGCGCGGTTGCTGAACGCCCGGCGCCGGCAGCCGCAGCGGGCCCTGGGCCTGGCCACCGGCCGCACGATGGTGCCGGTCTATGCGGCGATGGCGCGCCTGTTGCCCCTGTTGCCGCAGGCGGAGCAGGAGCGGGTGCGGCGGGGCTGGCTGAGCTTCAACCTGGATGAATACGTCGGCCTCGCTCCCGCCGACCCCCGCTCCTTCCATGCCGCGATGGCGGCCCAGCTCATCGCCCCGCTGGGGCTCGATGCCGCCGGCGTGCGGCTGCCGGACGGCCTGGCCGCCGATCCTCAGGCGGAGGCGGGTCGCTATGCCGCCGCGCTGGCGGCGGCGGGGGGCATCGGCCTGCAGGTGCTGGGGTTGGGGCTCAACGGCCATGTGGGCTTCAACGAACCTCCGTGCGGCCCGGACGCCATCAGCCGTTGCGTGGAGCTCAGCGATGGCACTCGCGCCCAGAACGCCAGTGCCTTCGGCGGGGTCGCCGCCGCCGTACCCACCCGGGCGATCACCCTGGGGTTGGCGGAGATCCTGGCGGCCGAGCGCATCCTGCTGGTGGTGACCGGCGCGGCCAAAGCGTCCGTGCTGCGTCGGGTGCTGGAGGCGCCCCCCACCCCCGACATCCCCGCCAGCTGGCTGCAGTTCCATCCCGCCGTGAGCGTGATCGCCGATGGGGCCGCCCTGGGGCGCCCCAGCAATGGCCAGGACTAATCCTCCGTTCAAGATGTTATAATCTCCGCGGCAAAAAGGCTGGTTTATGGAGTTGATTGCTCGCACGGCTTCCTTCGTGACCCGCAGCCTCGGACTTCCGCCCGCTTCCTCCGTGCCCCTGAAGTATGGGCAGATCCGCACGGTGGAGGCGTTCCTGCGCGCGGCTCCCATGCCGCCCGCAACCAACGGTGAAAGGGTGTCCGTCGACCTTGGCTGTGGGCGCAGTCCGCGCAATCCCTTGGGCTGCGAGCGTGTTTTGGGGCTGGATATCGAGGCCGATCCCGGGGGGCATGTGCTGGCGGTTGACCTTTTCGTATCCCCACTCCCCTTTGGCAACCAATCCGTGGACGTGGTAACGGCATACGATTTTTTGGAGCACGTGCCGCGCTGTGCGATCACGGCGGAGGGCACCCGCTTCCCGTTTATTGATCTGATGAGCGAGGTGGTTCGCATTCTCAAGCCAGGGGGGCTGTTCTTTAGTAAAACTCCCGCCTATCCTTTTTCATCGGCTTTCGTTGATCCCACCCACGTGAATGTGATCACTGAGGATACGTTTCCGAGTTACTTTTGTTGCGATTCTCATTATCCGCAGGCAAGCCGTTACGGCTTCAAGGGCGAGTTCAAGTTGGTGCGGCAGCGCTGGTGGGGGCGCGGACTCGGCACCTCGCTTCTCTGTCTGTTGCAGAAGGCCGGCCCCTCCTGCCCACCGATCACCTGAACTCCGATCACCTGATCTCAGGGCCGCCCAGGCTCAGAGCAGCACCGCCTGCAGTTGCTCCTCGTCGGCCTCCAGGTTGGCGGTAACGGCCCGCACGTCGTCGAGTTCCTCCAGGGCATCGAGCATGCGCAGGCAGGCCCGCAGCACGTCGGGATCCTCCAGGGGGCAGGGGGTCTGGGCAATCCAGCGGTGCTCCCAGCTCACCACCGGCAGGCCGTGGTCGCGCAGGCCGGCCTGCAGGGCCTCCAGGTCTTCGTAGGCGCCGATCACCTCGGTGCCGTCCTCCTCCAGGGTCCAGCCCATGGCCGCCGGTCCGCCGTTCTCCTCCACGGCCAGCAGCTGCTCCACCAGCGCCTCCTCCCCCAGCCCAGCCCCCAGCCGCACCACCGAGCGGAGTTCGAACAGGTAGCTGACGCAGCCGTTCTCCCCCAGGTTGCCCCCATGCTTGCTGAAGGCCAGGCGCAGGTCGGCGGCGGTGCGGTTGCGGTTGTCGGTGAGGGCCTCCACCAGCACCGCCACGCCGCCGGGCCCGTAGCCCTCGTAGCGCACCGCCTCAAAGGCGTCGGCCCCACTGCCGCCATGGCCGGATCCCTTGGCGATCGCCCGCTCGATGTTGGCGTTTGGCACGCCGGCCGCCCGGGCTTTCTCGATCGCCGTGCGCAGCTGGAAGTTGCCGGCGGGATCGGCCCCGGCGCGGGCGGCCACGATGATCTCCCGCGCCATGCGCGTGAAGACGGCCCCCCGCTTGGCGTCGACCACCGCCTTGGTGCGCTTGATCTGGGCCCACTTGCTGTGGCCGGCCATGGCTGCGGAAGGAGCGGAAGGAGCGGAGGGAGGGGGCAGACGCCGGGGGCTTGGCGGCGCGGGGCCGTGCTGTCAGCCGGCGGCGTCGAACACCAGGCGCGGGCGGAGCCAGCCGGCCCCGTCGGCATGGGCGATGCCCGCCAGGTTGCCATCCGGATCCAATACCGCCAGGGGCTGACCTTGCGGATGGGGGGCGACGGCGGCCAGGGATTGGCCGCAGCGCCAGGGGGTGAGCTGGGAGGGCTCCAGTTGCTGGCGGGGCAGGGTGCCCAGGGCCTGGAGTGGATCCAGCAGGGGTGGGGGTGGGGCCAGGCTCTCGAGGGACACTGCGGACGTCAGATCGAAGCCGAGGGCCTCAGTGCGGCGCAGCTCCGCCAGGGTTCCGCCGCAGCCGAGGCTCTCCCCCAGGTCACGGGCCAGGGCGCGGATGTAGGTGCCGGCGGAGCAGCGCACCACCAACTCCAGCCGAGCCGTGGCCGGATCCCAGCCGATCAGGGTGAGGGATTCGATCGTCACGGGCCGGGGTGCCAGCTCACTGGCCTCGCCGCGACGGGCCCGGGCGTAGGCCCGTTCGCCGTCCACATGCACGGCCGATACCTGCGGGGGCACCTGCAGGATCGCCCCCCGGAAGGGGGCCAGCGCCTGCTCCAGAGCGGGCCCATCCAGCGGTGGCACCGGTTGCTGCGCCAGCACCGTGCCCTGCAGATCGTCGCTGTCGGTGCGCAGGCCGAGCTGCACGGTGCCCCGGTAGGCCTTGCCGCCCGCCAGGTAGGGCAACAGCCGGGTGGCTGGCCCGACGGCGATCGGCAGCACCCCGGTGACCGCTGGGTCCAGGGTGCCGCCATGACCGACCCGGCGCAGCCCATAGGCCCGGCGCACGTGGGCCACGCAGGCGTGGGAGGTGAGGCCAGCCGGTTTGTCGATCACCAGAAAGCCGCAGGGGTTCAGGGCCCCTGCGCTGGATCTGGCGGTGGAGAGGGACACGCCGCGGGGGATGGGATCAGGCGGCGGTGATGTGAATGCGCTTGCGGTTGCGCAGGTTGCGGGTGATGGATTCGAAGCGCACCACGCCGTCCACCAGGGCAAAGAGGGTGTCGTCGGAGCCGCGGCCCACGTTGACGCCGGCCAGCACCGAGGTGCCGCGCTGGCGGATCAGGATCGAGCCGGCGCTCACGGCTTCACCGCCGTAGGCCTTCACGCCCAGGCGCTTGGAATTGGAGTCGCGGCCGTTACGGGTGGAGCCTGTGCCTTTCTTGTGGGCCATGGGAAGGGGGGAACGCTGGAGGGGTGGTGGGAAGGGGGGCAGAGGGGCCCGGCTCAGGCGACCTTGGTGCCGCCGACGCTGATCGACTGCACCAGGACGCGGGTGAGCTCCTGGCGATGGCCATTCTTGCGGCGGGTTTTCTTCTTGGGGCGCATCTTGTAGATGAGCAGCTTGGGCCCGCGGCGGTGGGCCAGCACCTTCAGCTCCACCGTGGCGCCCTTCACGTAGGGCTGGCCCACGGTGGTGCCCTTGGCGTCCTTCACCAGCAGCACGGTTTCGAGGGTCACGGTGCTGTCCACCTCGGCGGCGAGGCGGTCGATGTCGAGGTAGCGGTTTGGCTGCAGCCAGAACTGCTGGCCGGAGGCCTCAACGATCGCGTAGACCTCAGCGCCCTCGCCGCCGGCTGGGGCAGCGGGGGCGGCAGCGGGGGCGGCGCTGGCGGTGGTGGGGGTGGCACTCATGGGCTCGGGGGCGCGGCCAGGCTGGCGAAGGGGATCCCGCCATTGAGCCTGGGCTCACGCAATCGGAAGACAAACAAAGATCCTCCCGTCCCGGCCTCCCATTCGTCAACATGCAGCCAGTCCTTCCCAGGGCCCTCTCCGCCGCATCCGATGCCCGATCCGGCCCTGACGATCGCCGCCCTGATCCGCGACGCCCGGCTGGCTGACGTCTGTGGACAGTGGTTGCGCGGCGGCCGCTACCAGCTTGAGGCCCTGGATCCGGACGACGACCCGGTGGCCGCCCTGGATCGCCGCCGTGACGACTTCGATGCCGTGTTGCTCGAGCAAGGGGTGCTGCCCGCAGCCTCCTCCCGAGCCCTTGGGGAGATGGGCCTGCTGCTGCCGGCGGTGGTGATCGGCGAGGTCACCGGCCAGGTGGAGGTCCACGATGCCGAGGTGCACCTGCCCCCCGACCAGCTCGAACAGCTCAGTTACAGCCTTGATGCGGCCCTCTCCCGCTTCCTGCGGCGCGGCCTGCTCCCTAACGGCAGCTCGGCGCCCGGCGCCGCTTCGGACGTGGGCGAGCGCTGGAAGCTGGCGAACCGGCTGAAGGGGAGGCTGGGCTATCTCGGGGTGTACTACAAGCGGGATCCGTCCCGTTTCCTGCGCAAACTCTCGGAGGCGGATCGGGAGGAGCTGCTGCGCTCCCTCACCCGCACCTATCGCGATCTGCTGATCAGCTACTTCCGCGATCCGGCTGCGGCAAACCAGGCGCTGGAGAGTTTCGTCAATACGGCATTCTTCGCGGACCTGCCGATCACCAATACTGTTGAAATTCACATGAATCTGATCGATGGCTTCTGGAAGCAGCTAAAATTGGAAGGACACAAGAATGATTTTCTTCAGGATTATCGCCTTGCCCTGCTCGATGTGATGGCACACCTCTGCGAGATGTATCGCCGCGCCATCCCCCCCGACCTGCCGGTTCTCGCCGCCGAACTCGACGACGCCCGTGGCGGTGCCGGCCTTCTCACCTCGGAGCGCAGCTGAGATGCCCCCCCGCAAGACCTACATCCTCAAGCTCTACGTCGCTGGCAACACGCCCAATTCCATGCGGGCGCTCAAGACCCTGCGCAACATCCTCGACACGGAGTTCCGCGGCGTCTACGCCCTCAAGGTGATTGACGTTCTCAAGAACCCCCAGCTGGCGGAGGAGGACAAGATCCTCGCCACCCCCACCCTTGCCAAGATCCTGCCGCCGCCGGTGCGTCGCATCATCGGCGACCTCTCCGATCGCGAGCGGGTGCTGATCGGCCTCGACCTTCTCTATGAAGAGCTCAGCGAAGAGGGCTTTGCCCTGGATGAGGAGCAGGAGGAGGCCCGCCACATGCTCGATGCCCCCGATCCGGCGGTCGAGCCGGATCCGCCGGCGGTGGGCGCCGGCGGGACCGGCGGCCCCTGAACCCCCCTGCCCCCATCCCTTCCGCCCCCGCCCCGCCCCCACACGCGACCGTTCGATGCAGGACCCCAGCCCGGCCAGCAACGCCCCCTCCAGCACATTGATGCAGGTGCAGAAGCTGCCCACTGGCATCGAGGGGTTCGATGACATCTGCCACGGTGGCCTGCCGGTGGCACGCGCCACCCTGATCTCGGGTACGTCCGGCACCGGCAAGACGGTGTTCTCTCTGAACTTTCTTTATAACGGCATCCGTCACTTCAACGAGCCGGGCATTTTTGTCACCTTTGAGGAATCGCCGCTCGATATTCTGCGCAATGCTGCCAGCTTCGGTTGGAACCTGCAGGAGATGGTGGAGCAGGACAAGCTCTTCCTGCTGGATGCATCCCCCGATCCCGATGGCCAGGACGTGGCCGGCAGCTTCGATCTCTCCGGTCTGATCGAGCGTATCAACTACGCGATTCGCAAATACAAGGCAAAGCGTGTGGCCATCGATTCCATCACCGCCGTCTTCCAGCAATACGATGCGGTATCGGTGGTGCGGCGGGAGATTTTCCGCCTGATCGCCCGCCTCAAGGAGATCGGCGTCACCACGGTGATGACCACCGAGCGCATCGACGAATACGGTCCGATCGCCCGCTATGGGGTGGAGGAATTTGTTTCCGATAATGTGGTGATTCTGCGCAATGTGTTGGAGGGGGAGCGGCGGCGCCGCACCGTGGAGATCCTCAAGCTGCGCGGCACCACCCATATGAAGGGGGAGTTCCCCTTCACCATGGGGGCCCATGGCGTCAGCATCTTCCCGCTCGGTGCCATGCGCCTCACCCAGCGCAGCTCCAACGTGCGGCTCAGCTCCGGTGTGCCGCGGCTCGACGAGATGTGCGGCGGTGGTTTCTTCAAGGATTCGATCATCCTGGCCACCGGCGCCACCGGCACGGGCAAGACGCTGCTGGTGTCCAAATTCATCGAGGATGCCTGCCGCAGCAAGGAGCGGGCGATCCTGTTCGCCTACGAAGAATCGCGCGCCCAGCTGCTGCGCAACGCCACCAGCTGGGGCATCGATTTTGAGCAGATGGAGCAGGATGGCTTGCTGAAGATCATCTGTGCCTATCCAGAGTCGACGGGCCTGGAAGATCACCTGCAGATCATCAAAACGGAAATCAACCAGTTCAAGCCCTCGCGCATGGCGATCGATTCGCTCTCGGCCCTGGCCCGCGGCGTCAGTCACAACGCCTTCCGCCAGTTTGTGATCGGCGTTACCGGCTATGCCAAGCAGGAGGAGATCGCCGGCTTCTTCACGAACACCTCGGAGGAGTTCATGGGCAGCCATTCGATCACCGACTCCCACATCTCCACCATCACCGACACGATCCTGCTGCTGCAGTACGTGGAGATCCGCGGCGAGATGGCCCGGGCGCTGAACGTCTTCAAGATGCGCGGCTCCTGGCATGACAAGGGCATCCGCGAATTCGTGATCACCGGCAACGGTCCGGAAATCAAGGATTCCTTCTCCAACTTCGAGCGCATCATCAGCGGCGTTCCCCATCGGATCACCGTCGATGAACGGGCCGACCTCGCGCGGATTGTGCGCGGCGTCGCCGATGACCCCTAAACGCCGCCGCTCGCTCCTGCCGCTGCTGCGGTTCCGGCCCGTCGCCGTTCTGGGGGTGACCGGGGTTGCCGGGGTGTTGGCGGTCGCCATGGGCGGCTGCGAGCCCTGGCTTTCGTTCACCCCCTTCGCCCCCCGCGGCCTGCCGGAGGGCCTGCTGCTCCAGCGCGCCCAGAGCCAGGTGCAGCAAGGCCTGCGGGTGAGCCTGACGGCCCTGGCCGCTGACGAGACGCGGCGGGTGGTGGGCTTCGACCTGGCCAGCCGCGGCATCCAACCGGTGTGGGTGAAGGTGGTGAACCGGGAGGACCTGCGCTATTTCGTGCCGCCGATCACGATCGACAGCGAGTACTTCTCGCCCCTGGAGGTGGCGTGGCAGGGCCGCCGCCTGTTGGCAACCGCGGAGAATCGCCGCATCGAGCAGCACCTGCACCGCCTGGCCCTGCCCGCCTTTGTGGAGCCCGGCAGCAGCATCTCGGGCTACGTGTTCACCAACCTCGATGAGGGGGTCAAGTACGCCAACGTCGAGCTGGTGGGGGCTGGCCGTCGCAAGGTGCGGCGCTTTTCCTTCCTGGCGCCGGTGCCGGGCCTGCGCACCGATTTCATGCGCACCCGCTGGAGCTCCCTGAGCCCTGGCCCCACGGCCCCGCGCCTCGATGACGAGGGGCTCAAGGCCTGGCTGGAGAAGGAGTTGCCCTGCTGCACCCTGGGGGGCGATCGCCGCACGCCGGGGGATCCCCTCAACGTGGTGCTGGTGGGTCCGCCGGAGGCGGTGTTCCCGGCCCTCTCGCGACGGGGCTGGCACGTGACCCAGGAGGTGACGCTCGGCTCGATCGGCCAGACGATCCACTCCGCCCTGTTCGGTCGCCGTTACCGCTATGCGCCGGTGTCGCCGCTGCAGGTGTTTGGACGCCGCCAGGACATCGCCCTGCAGAAGGGCCGCAGTGACGTCAACCAGCGCAATCACATGCGGCTGTGGGTGGCACCGGTGACCGCGGCCGGCACGCCGGTGTGGGTGGGCCAGATCAGCCGCGACATCGGCGTGCGCCTGACCCGCCGCACCCTCACCACCCACGCCATCGACGCCGATGTGGATGAGACCCGCTGGTATCTCCTGCAGGATCTGTTTTTCTCCGAGGCGCTGGAGCGCTTCGGGCTCGTGGGCGGTGTGGGGGCGGCGCCGCTGGAGCGGCCACGCCACAACTTCACCGGCGACCCCTATTTCACCGATGGCCGCCGTGCCGTGCTCTGGCTCACGCCCCGGCCGGTGAGTTATCACCACGTGGCCACCCGCTGGCCGGCACCGCGGCAGAAGCAGCCCGGTCTGCCGGCCTGCCCGGATCTGAACCTGCACTGCTGAGGGCGCGGCGCTCGGCCTGCAGGGCCAGCTCATCGCTGTCGGCGTGCTCGAGGGGCAGATCGAACCAGAAGGTGGTGCCCACCCCCGGTTCGCTGGCCATGCGGATCTGGGTGCCGTGCTTGTCGAGGATGCCGCGCACGATCGAGAGGCCCAGGCCGGTGCCGGCCTCGGTGTGCACCGCGTTCTCGACCCGGTAGAAGCGCTCGAAGATGCGTTCCTGATCGGCCTCGGAGATGCCATAGCCGCTGTCGGCCACCTCGATGCGCAGGCGGGGCAGGGGGGAGGTGAGGGCGCAGGTGGGATTGCTGCCTGCGCCGGTGCCAGGCTCCAGGCGGCAGAGGTCGGGCCAGGGATAGGCGCGCAGCACCAGCCGCCCGCTGGGGGCGGTGAACTTGAGGGCGTTGCCCACCAGGTTGTCGAACACCTGCAGCAGCAGATCCCAGTTGCCCATCACGCGGGGCAGCTGGGGATCGGCGTCCAGGTGCAGCGTCACCCCCTTGTCCTCGGCGTTGAGGCGGTAGGTGCGCAGGGTCTGCTCGATCGCCGGGGCCACCTCGATCGGCTCGAAGGCCCACACCCGGTCGGATTCCAGTCGCGAGAGGTCGAGCACGTCGTTGACGAGCCGGGTGAGGCGATCGGTTTCGGCGTTGGCGATCCCCAGGAACTCCTTTTTCTGCTCCTCGGTGAGCTGGTCGCCCAGGTCGTGGAGGGTCTCCACGTAGCTCTTGATGTTGAACAGCGGCGTGCGCAGCTCATGGGAGACGTTGCTGATGAAGCGACCCTGGGCGGCATTGAGCTCCACCTCGCGGGTGAGGTCCTGGATGGTCATGGCGATGCCCTTGAGGGTTTCGCCGCTGGCGTCCCGCACCGACTGGAGCACGATGCGCAGGGTGCGCGACGGCTCCCCCAGGCTGCAGCGCACGTCGGCCAGGTCGCGCTCACTGGCGATCAGGCCGCTGAGCAGCGGCTGGAGCTCCATCGCCAGGCGGACGGGCAGCTGCCCTTCCAGATCCACGCCCTCGAGCTTGCGGCCCTCCCAGCGGAAGAGGCGGCGGGCGGTGGGGTTCACCAGCACGATGCGCCCCTCCTCATCGAGCAGCACGGCCCCATCGGCCATGGTGGCGATCAGGGACTGCTGCTTCACCTGGGCGGCCTGCAGCTCCTCGATGTTGGCTTCGTCGTAGGCCTCCAGCCGTGAGGCCATGGTGTTGAACCCCTCCAGCAACTCCCCCAGCTCGCCCCCCACCGGCAGGGCGATGCGGGTGGCAAAGTCGCCCCCGGCGATGCGCCGCACCCCCCGCAGCAGCTCCTTCACCGGTTCGGTGATCGTGAGGGCGTTGAACACCGAGCCCAGGATCACCAGCACCCAGATCGAGATGAACACCGCCACCGTCACCTCACGGGTGAGGGCCGAGCTGGCCAGGAGCGTTTCGTTGGGGTTGATGCCCAGGGCCACCACCCCCAGATAGCGATCGCCATCCACCAGCGGCACGAACACATCGGTCACCTGGCCGTCGGGGCTGAGGTGCTGGCGGATCAGCGGGTTGTCGGGGCGTTTCTGCAGGTCGGCCGGCAGTTCCAGGCGGCGGCTGAGCAGCTGGTCTTCCCCCTGGTTGGCGATGCCATTGCCCATCGGGATGCCGAGGTAGATCACCCCCTCGGCGTCGGCGAAGACGATGTAGCGCAGGCTGCGGCTCGACGACCAGAAGCGCTCCGCCACCGTTGCCAGGGCCCGGTCATCGCCACGGGCCACCAGCGGGTTGACGTTTGCCGCCACCAGCAGACCCAGATCCCGGCCATAGCGCGTGTCGCTGAGGCGCACGTCCTGCTGGATGCTGTTGAGGGCAAAGAAGGTGATGCCCGTCATCAGCAGGCTCACCACCAGGGTGGCCACCGCCAGCAGCTTGGTCTGCAGGCTGAATTCCGCCCACCAGCGCGCCAGGCGGCGGCGCCAGTCGGCCTGCATCGGCATGGTTGGAGAGCTGCTCATCGCCGGACCTGATGGCCGATGTCCCGGCGGAAGGTCATGCCGGTGAAGTGCACCTGCTCCAGGGCCCCGTAGGCCCGCGCGAAGGCCGTATCAAAATCGTCGGCCTGGGCCACCATCGCCAGCACCCGGCCGCCGGCGGTGCGGCAGACGCCGTCGGGGTCGCGGCGGCTGCCGGCATGGAACAGCTGGCAGTGGGGATCGCTGGACTCCGGGGCCGTGATCGGATCGCCCTGGCGGACCGTGCCGGGGTAGCCCTCGGCGGCGACGATCACGCAGGCGCTGCAGCCCGGATGGATCGTCAGTGGAGGCGCCTCGGCCAGCCTTCCCTCGGCGCAGGCCAGCAGCACGGCCGCCAGCTCCGGCCCGAGCAGGGGCATCAGGGTTTCGCACTCCGGATCGCCGAAGCGGCAGTTGAACTCGATCACCTGGGGGCCACTGGCGGTGAGCATCAGGCCGGCGTAGATCACGCCGCGGTAGTCGATGCCGCGGGCGCGCAGGGCGGCGAGGATCGGCTCGAGCACGGTCTGGCGCACGTCCTCCAGGGCGGCCGCGTCGAGCAGGGGGGCCGGCGCGTAGGCGCCCATGCCGCCGGTGTTGGGGCCGGTGTCGCCTTCGCCGATGCGCTTGTGGTCCTGGGCGGGGGGGAGCAGCACGGTGGCGCGGCCGTCGGTGAGGGCGAAGACCGACACCTCCGGACCCTCCAGCCGCTCCTCGAGCACCAGCGAGGCGGCGCCGAAGCGCCCCTCGAACACCTCGCGGATCGCCGCCTCGGTTTCGGCCAGGCTGGTGGCCACGGTGACCCCCTTGCCGGCGGCGAGGCCATCGGCCTTGACCACCAGCGGGCGCCCCTGCTCCCGCAGCACCGCCAGGGCGTCCTCCAGGCGGTCGGCCGGCCAGTGGCCGGCGGTGGGCACGCCGGCCTCGCCCATCAGCGCCTTGGCCCACTGCTTGCTGGCCTCCAGCTGGGCGCCGTCAGCCCCTGGCCCGAACAGGGCAACGCCGGCCTGGCGCAGTTGGTCGGCCAGGCCGGCCGCCAGCGGCACCTCCGGACCCACCACCACCAGCTCGATCGCCTCCTGGGCACAGAACGCGGCCAGGGC
>CAIVPT010000048.1 GCA_903907855.1 uncultured Synechococcaceae cyanobacterium
CCTGGAGCGATCTCGGAGGGGCGCCGGAGAGCGTGGATCTGCGGGCGGCCCAGCCCGGCGACCGCTGCCACCACGACCCCTCCCAATGCCTGGAGGCGGCCCGCGGCATTGAGGTGGGCCACATCTTCCAGCTGGGCCGCAAGTACTCCGAAGCCCTCGATGCCCGCTTCACCAATGAATCCGGCACTGAGGAGGCCCTGTGGATGGGCTGCTATGGCATCGGCGTTTCCCGCCTCGCCCAGGCGGCGGTGGAACAGCACCACGATGCCGATGGCATCCGCTGGCCGGTGTCCATCGCCCCGTTCGAGGTGATCGTGGTGATCGCCAGCGCCCAGGATCCCCAGCAGGTGAGCCTGGCCGAGCGCCTCTACAGCGAGCTTGGGGCCGCCGGCGTGGATGTGTTGCTCGATGACCGCCCTGAGCGGGCCGGTGTGAAGTTCAAGGACGCCGACCTGATCGGCATCCCCTGGCGGCTGGTGGTGGGCCGGGGTGCAGCGACCGGCCAGGTGGAGCTTGTGGAGCGCCGCGATCCGACCTCTCGCCGGGAGCTGGGCGCCGACGAGGCTGTGGCATGGCTGCGGGCGCAGCTGGCGGACCAGCGCCACGGCCTCGGCGACGGGGCCTGACGTACTGCGGGAATGGGCAGGGGGATCCCCCCTAAGATCCCCCCGCCGCCCCGTCCCCGCCCCTTCCGCCATGGTCGCCTTCCTGCGCCGCACCGTGCTCCGCACGGTGGTGGCCCTCTGCCTCTGCCTCTCCCTCGCTCTCACCGCCTGCAGCGGCAGCGGCAGCGGCCTCACCGGCAACTACGTGGACGACACGGTGCGCACCGCCCAAAGCCTGCTGGCCACCATCGCCCTGCCCCAGGACGACCCCGGCCATGGGGCGGCCGAATCCGAGGCCCGGGCCCTGATCAACGACTGGACCTCCCGCTACCGCCCCCGCGGCGAGCTGCGCACCCTCACCTCCTTCACCACCATGCAGACGGCCCTGAACTCCCTGGCGGGCCACTATGCGAACTACGCCAATCGCCCCCTGCCGGACGCCCTGCGCACCCGCTTGGAGAAGGAGCTTCACAAAGCCGAGGCCAGCGTGACCCGCGGCGCCTGAGCCCAGCCTGATCCCAGGGGTCGTCCTTTGACGAACGGCCCCTCCGTCTGAGAGGCTCCCTCCTTGTGCTTTCGGGCGGCGTTCGGCCGCGGTGTCCTTGGCCAACGTTGTCGTCATCGGTGCTCAGTGGGGCGACGAAGGGAAGGGCAAGATCACCGATCTTCTGAGCCGCTCGGCGGATGTCGTCGTGCGTTACCAGGGCGGAGTGAACGCGGGCCACACGATCGTGGTGGGCGATCGCGTGCTGAAGCTGCACCTGATCCCCTCCGGCATCCTCTACCCCGAAACCACCTGCCTGATCGGCTCCGGCACGGTGGTGGATCCCAAGGTGATGCTCGGGGAGATGGATACGCTCGTTGAGTACGGCATCGATGTATCCGGCCTCAAGCTGGCTTCCACCGCCCATGTGACGATGCCCTATCACCGCCTGCTGGACCAGGCGATGGAGCAGCGCCGGGGCGATCGCCGCATCGGCACCACCGGCCGTGGCATCGGGCCCACCTACGCGGATAAGGCCGAACGCAACGGCATCCGCGTGATCGACCTGCTCGACGCCGCTCGGCTGCGGGAGCGGCTCATCGAACCGCTGGCCGAGAAGAACGAGCTGCTGGAGAAGGTCTACGGCGTTGAGCCCCTGGATCCCGATGCGGTGATCGAGGAATACGCCCGCTACGGCGAGCGGTTGTCCCCCCACGTGGTCGATTGCACCCGCGTCATTCACGAGGCGGCCCGTGCCCGCAAGAACATTTTGTTCGAGGGGGCGCAGGGAACCCTGCTCGACCTCGACCACGGCACCTACCCCTACGTCACCTCCTCCAATCCGGTGAGCGGCGGCGCCTGCGTCGGCGCCGGTGTTGGCCCCACCCTGATCGATCGGGTGATCGGTGTGGCCAAGGCCTACACCACCCGCGTGGGCGAGGGACCCTTCCCCACCGAACTCCAGGGCAGCCTCAACGACCACCTCTGTGACCGGGGCGGCGAATTCGGCACCACCACAGGGCGCCGTCGCCGCTGCGGCTGGTTTGACGGGGTCATCGGCCGCTATGCGGTGGAGGTGAACGGGCTCGATTGCCTGGCGATCACCAAGCTCGACGTGCTCGACGAGCTCGATGAGATCCAGGTGTGCGTGGCCTATGAACTCGACGGCCGTCGCATCGACCACTTCCCGTCCAGCTCTGAGGATTTCGCCCACTGCCGGCCCCTCTTCCAGGCGCTGCCGGGCTGGCAATGTTCCACGGCCGATTGCCGTCGCCTCGAGGATCTCCCCCCCGCCGCCATGGCCTATCTGCGCTTCCTGGCGGAGCTGATGGAGGTGCCGATCGCCATCGTCTCCCTCGGGGCCCAGCGCGACCAGACGATCGTGGTGGAAGATCCCATCCATGGGCCCAAGCGGGCCCTGCTGAGCGCCTGACACGCGCCTTTCTCCACTCGCTTTCCCCCCTTCCCCTCCCGCTTGCGCCCTGTTTCGCCCATGACGTCCTCCCAGAACAGTTCCGAGAAAACCCTCGACGTGGTGGGCATCGGCAACGCCATCGTGGATGTGATCGTGCAGGCCGAGGAGAGCTTCCTCGATGATCACGGCCTCACCAAGGGCACCATGGCGCTGGTGGATGAGGGCGTTGCGGAGAGCCTTTACGCCAGCGTTGGCCCCGGCCTGGAAACCTCCGGCGGTTCCGCCGCCAACACCCTCGCCGGCATCGCCCAGCTCGGTGGGCGGGCGGCCTTCATCGGCCGGGTGCGCGACGACCAGCTCGGCGCGATCTTCGCCCACGACATCCGCTCGGTGGGCGCCCGCTTCGAGACGCCTCCGGCCGTGGAGGGCCCCGCCACCGCCCGCTGCCTGATCCTGGTCACCCCGGATGCCCAGCGCACGATGTGCACCTATCTGGGCGCTTCAGTGGGCCTCGACCCGCGCGATCTCGACCTCGACCTGGTGCGCCAGGCCCGGGTTCTTTACCTGGAGGGCTACCTCTGGGACAGCGATGAGGCCAAGCAGGCTTTCCTGGCGGCCGCCGAAGTGGCCCGTGCCAGTGGCGGCGAAGTGGCTCTCTCCCTTTCGGATGCGTTCTGCGTCGACCGCCATCGCGAGAGCTTCCAGGAGTTGGTCGATGGGCACGTCGATCTGTTATTCGCCAACGAAATGGAGATCACCTCGCTCTATCGGGCCGATTCTTTCGAGGAGGCCGCCGCCGAGGTGCGGGGCCGCTGTCGCATTGCCGCCCTCACCCGCAGCGAGCAGGGCTCGGTGCTGCTCCGGGGCGAGGAGACCCTCACCATTCCCCCCTACCGCCTCGGCGAGCTGGTCGACACCACCGGGGCCGGCGATCTTTACGCCGCCGGCTTCCTCCACGGCCACACCCGCGGCGAAAGCCTGGAGCGTTGCGGACGCCTCGGCTCCCTCTGCGCCGGGCAGGTGGTCACCCAGCTGGGCCCCCGTCCCCATGCCTCCCTGCCGGAGCTGGTGGCCCAGCATCTGGGCTGATCCCTTCGATCACCCCAGGGCGAGTTCCGCCGCCAGCCACTCTGCGTACCCGCCCTCGCTGGCCGCCGTCCAGTGGATCCACATCGGCGTTTCGTAGCTATGCAGCTCGCCGAACAACCGGCGCAGCTCCGGCAGCCGCTCTCCGTGGGTCTTGAGCAGCAGCAGCACCTCCGATCCGTTCTCGATCCCCCCCTGCCAGTGGTACAGGGAGCGGCAGGGCTGCAGGCTCACGCAGGCCACCAGCCGCCGCTCCAGCAGGGCCCGGGCCAGGGCCTCGGCCCGCTCCAGATCAGCTTCGCTGGTGAGCACCAGCTCCAGCGGGGTCTTGGTCATGGGAGGGGATGGGGGGAGGGCCCACCCGCGCTAGCAGCGACTCCAGGGTCAGCGCCATGACCCTCGGATCCTCCGGGGGGCGCTCCAGGAGCAGCAGGCGCAGCCCCAGGTCTTGGCAGATCCGCCGCCAATGGGCTTCGCTGGGGCCCCCCGAGCGCCGGCACAGCACCACCTCGATGCCCCAGCGCCGGCACAGGGCCGCCTCGATCGCCGCCGCCGCATCCGCCTCGGCCGGGGGCCGCAGGCAGGCCACCCGTTCGGCGGGGATCCCGGCCGCCATCGCCTGGCGCAGGGCTCCTGGCGATGGCAGCAGGCGGGCGTGGGGAATGGCCCCGGGGCAGTGGCCCATCGCCTCCGCCAGTCGCCGGGCGCCGATGGCCAGAAGCAGCCGCCGATCCGCCAGCGGCTCCGCCGCCAGGGCTGGCAGATCGGGCAGGATGCTGGCCCCGCAGGTTTTCTGGCGGGGGCGCCACAGGCGCAGCAACGGTTGCCCCTGGAGCCCGCAGGCCGTTGCCAGCCCGGCGCTGATGCGCTGCGCGAAGGGATGGCTGGCGTCGATCACCCAGCGGCAGGGTTGCCCCCGCTGCCCGGCCGCCCGCAGCTCCGCCAACACCGCCGCCCCCGGTTCCCCCGCTCCGCCAGCAGCGGCACCGATCGCCCCCACCGCCAGCTCCAGCCGGGGGTGGGGGGCGTAGGCCCGGCTCGCCGCCGCGCTCACCACCGATACGCGCACGCGCCAGCCGCTCCCCAGGAGCCGCGCAGCCAGGGGGGGTCCCTCGCCGGTGCCGGCGATCAGCCAGATCCACGGTTCGTCGCCTGACCCGTCGCCTGGGCTGCCGCTGGGGCCATCGCGGGGCGGGGGGGCCTGGTGAACGGCGGGTCCTTGCATCAGGATGGGGGCTCGTAGCCGCCGGATCGGGTGTGAATCACTGTTTGCTTGAGGTGGAGGTGCTGGAGGCGCCCCAGTTGCGCTACACCCAGGACAACCAGACGCCGGTGGCGGAGATGCCGGTGCGCATGGAGGGGCTGCGGCCCGATGATCCGCCGGGCCAGATCAAGGTGGTGGGCTGGGGCAATCTGGCCCAGGACCTCCAGAATCGGGTGCAGGTGGGCCAGCGCCTCGTGCTGGAGGGGCGGCTACGCATGAGCACCGTCACCCGTCAGGACGGCCTCAAGGAGAAGCGGGCTGAGTTCGTGCTCTCCCGTCTCCATCCCCTTGCGGGGGGTGGGGGGCCGGCCTCCCCTGCCCAGGGGATGGCGCCCGCCATGGCATCGGTGCCTGCGATGGGATCGGCGCCCGCCCCTGGGGCTGCCGCCACGCCTGCCCGAGCCGCCGTCGGTCGCCCGGCCCCAGCCCCTGGCAAAGCCGCCCCCGCCGCTGCCCCGCCGGTGTGGAACACCTCCCCCCTGGTGCCCGAGGATCCGCTCGACGACGACGACGAGATCCCCTTCTGAGCCTCAGCGCCCGCTCGGCCGGGCCCCGTCTTCCGGGCCCTGCTCAGGTTTCGCTGCATCGCTCGGCCGCCTGCTCCAGCAGCTGGCCGAGCTCCCTCTCCAGGGCGGCCAGGTCAAGGCGCCACTGGGGCCAGCGGCCGCTGTCGATCTGCCGCAGCAGCCAGAGCCGATCCTGGCGGAGTTGCTCCAGCAGCTCCTCGGTAGTGAGCTCCTCAGCGAGCCCCTCGCTTCCCTCCTGGCCCATCGTTGTGCCCATGGGGTCGCGCAGCGTGCCATCAACCTCCCCCTCCCATCCGGCCGGCGCCGAAGCGGAGTGGGGCACGGAAGCGGGGGGAGGGGCCATCGCCACGACACATCGGCTCCCATCCTGCCCCCCGCTGCACGAGGATGGGGGTATGCAAGCTCTCCTCTCTCCGGGCAGCCTGGTGACGATCGCCGGCGCCCTTCTCACCGTGATCGGCTCGATCGCGTACCTCGACGACAACGCAAACCTGAGCCTCCCCACGATCTTCTACGGCATTCCGATCCTGCTCGGCGGCCTGGCTCTCAAGTCGTCCGAGCTGCCCCCTGCCCAACGCCTCACCCCACCCGAGCAGCTGCGCCACCTGCGCGAAGAACCCGGCAGCGAGCCCCTGCGCAAGCTTCTGGCCGATGTCACCCGCTGGCGCTACGGGCAGAAGGCCCATCTGGAGAGCTCCCTGGAGGCCCTCAAGCTCTGGGACGAGGAGGCCCCGCCCCAGCTGCTGACGATCGAGGAGGTCGACCGGGAGGGCTATGGCCTGCGCCTGCTGTTCGAGCGCAATGCCGTGCCCCTGGAGCGATGGCAGGAGCGACAGGAGCGCCTGGGCCGTTTCTTCGGCCCCGGGCTGCGGGCCGAGCTGGCCGAGGACGGCCCCTCCCGCCTCCGCCTCTCCCTGCTCCCGGCCCCCTGATCCGTCGGCCCCCCTCCCTCCGCCCCTTATGCCTCTGCCGCCTCCGCCGCGATGAGCCCCGATTTCCCCGCTGCTGCCCCCGCTCCCCGCGGGATCGCCCCCGGCCCCTCCGCTTCCGATCCCCTGATCACTGAGGCCGATTCGCTGAGGGTGGCGGTTCTGAGCGAGGCCCTTCCCTACATCCAGCGCTTCGCTGGCCGGCGGGTGGTGGTGAAGTACGGCGGTGCCGCGATGGTGCGCCACGACCTGCGCGAGGCCGTCTTCCGCGACCTGGCCTTGTTGGCCTGTGTGGGCGTGCAGCCGGTGGTGGTCCATGGCGGCGGCCCGGAGATCAATCAGTGGCTCAGCCGTATGGCGATCGAGCCCCGCTTCCACGAAGGTCTGCGGGTCACCGACGAGGCCACCATGGAGATCGTGGAGATGGTGTTGGTCGGCCGGGTCAACAAGCAGATCGTCAACGGCCTCCAGCTGGTGGGGGCCCGGGCTGTGGGTCTGGCTGGCTGCGATGGCGGCCTGGTGCGCGCCCGTTGCTTCGGCGACGGCTCCCTTGGGCTGGTGGGCGATGTGGCCGGGGTGGACCCCTCGGTGCTGACCCCGCTCCTGGAGGCCGGCTACCTGCCGGTGATCTCCAGCGTTGCCCCCGATCGCAACGGCCAGGCCCACAACATCAACGCCGACACGGTGGCCGGAGAGCTGGCCGCCGCGCTCCAGGCCGAAAAGCTGGTGCTGCTCACGGATACCCCCGGCATCCTGCGCGATCGGGAGGATCCCGCTTCCCTGATCCGCCACCTCGGCCTGGCCCAGGCTCGCGAGCTGATCGAGAGCGGCGTGGTCGCCGGGGGAATGACCCCCAAGACCGAGTGCTGCATCCGCGCCCTGGCCCAGGGGGTGCGGGCCGCCCACATCGTCGATGGCCGCGTGCCCCATTCCCTGCTGCTGGAGGTCTTCACCGATGCAGGCATCGGCACGATGCTCTCCGGCAGTCCCCGGGTGCCGGGCTGACGGACCGCCATGGTTGATCTGGAGCGCCATGGTTGATGACGCGCAGGCCGCCGCGCTCGCCGCCGCCCGCCAGGCCCTGGAGAGTGGTGACTACGGCCGGGTTCGATCCCTGCTCGAACCGCTGGCTGAACGGGAAGGTCCCCGCACATCTGTGGGGGCTGGTGTGCGGTTGTTGCTGGCCACGGCCTTGATGGGCCAGGGGGAAACCGAGCAGGCCGCCGATTGCGCACGGGCGGTGCAGGAGAGCCTTGATCCAGCCTTGCGCGCCCGCGCCCGCGACCTGCTCTACGTGCTGGAGGCCCCGGCTCTCCAGCGTCCCCGCGACTGGTCGCTCACCCTGCCGGATCTCTCCGCCGGAGAGCCCCTTGAACGACTGGGACCCGCCGCCTCCCGCCGCCGCTCCGACGCTCCCCCGCCGCCCCCCCCACCTCCGGTGGGGCCGACCCGGGCGCCCCTGGGGTTCGCCGCCCTGGCGGGCGCCCTCCTGGTGTTCCTTCTGCTCGTCGCCCTGCTCGGGGGCTGTGTGGAGGTGCGCAGCGACCTGCGCTTCGACGGACCGGGCCGTCTGCAGCTCAGCCATCAGCTGCGGAGCTCCTCCGGTGCGGCCACACCCTGGGAGAACCGCTTCGCCGAGGATCTGCGCGGCCAGGGCTTCCGGCTCGAGGAGCGGGGGGATCGTCGCCTGCTGCGCACCCCCGTGTTGCCGGCTCCCCAGGCGCTCGCGGCCCTGACCGCGAGCCTGGCGCGCGCGTCGGAGCTGGCTGGCGCCTCCCTGCCGCCACCGCTCCTGGATCTCCGGGAGCGCAACTGGCTGGTGGGGGTTCGCCAGGACCTGCGCCTCGAGATCGATCTCACCACCCTGGAGGCCCTCCCCGGCCTGCGGCTGGAGATGGGACTGGCGCCCCTGCGCCCCGGGGCCGTGCGGAAGGCTGTGCCGTCCGCGGCGCTCCGGGAGGGTGACGGGGTGCTCTGGCCCCTACGGAGTGGAGCGCTCAATCGCCTCGAGGTGCGCTGCTGGCGCTGGAGCCCCCTCGGATTGGGCAGCCTGGTGGTGGTTCTGGCCCTTGGGCTGGCCCTGGCGCTGCAGAGGATGCGCCTGACTCTCGGCTTCGGCCTGCCCCAGCTGCCGGCCTGATCCCGCCGGCGCTGATCCCATCGGTTCAGGGGCTGGTTCTTAGAGCTGCAGCGGATCCGGATCGATGGTCAGGGCAATCCCGGACGGCAGCAGGCTGCGCAATTCCGCTTCCGGCGGCAGGGGTAGCGGCTGGGGGCCTCTCCCCCCGGTGGGTCCATGCAGCAGCACCTGCCAGCGGCTGCGGCCCGCCACCCGGGCCACCGGCGCCGGTGCCGGCCCGATCACGCACCAGCCCAGCCGGGCCAGATCCGCCCGGATCCGCTCGGTGAGCGCCGTTGCTGCGGTGGCGGTGCGGCTGGCGGACGGACCGGACAGCCGCAGCAGCGCGGCGCGGCGGAACGGCACCAGGCCGCCGTGCCGTCGCAGCGCCAACTCCTCCTCCAGGAAGCGCTCGTAGCGGCCATCCACCAGATGGCGGATCACCGGATGGTCGGGGCAGTAGGTCTGCACCAGCACCTCCCCGGGCCGTTCGCCCCGGCCGGCCCGCCCGGCGAGCTGGAGCAGCAGCTGCAGGCTCTGCTCGCTCGCCCGCAGATCAGGGCGATGCATCAAGCCGTCGGCCGCCAGCACCGCCGCCAGGGTTACCCGGGGCAGATCCATCCCCTTCGCCAGCATCTGGGTGCCCACCAGCACATCCGCCTCGCCCGCGGCGAAGCGCTCCAACAGCCGGCGATGGCCATCCCGGCCGCCGGTGGTGTCCTGATCGAAGCGCAGCGTCCGCAACCCTTCCAGCTCCGCCCCCAGCTGTTCCTGCACCCTCTGGGTGCCGGCCCCGAACGGTTTGAAGGCGCTGGAGCCGCAATGTCCGCAGCGCTGGCCGATCGGCTGGCGGTGATCGCACCAGTGGCAGCGCAGCCATTCCTGGCCGCCGCCACGGTGCACCGTCAGCGAGACGTCGCAGTGGGGGCAGAGCACCGCCTCACCGCAGCTGCGGCAGCTCAGAAAGGAGCGGTAGCCGCGCCGGGGCACCAGCACCACCGCCTGCTCGCCCCGTTCCCGCAGGGCTGCCAGCCGATCCATCAGCGCCCGGCTGATCAGGCGCCGGTGCCCTTCGGCCAGTTCCAGGCGCATGTCCACCACCCGTACCGGCGGCAGCGGCCGTCCACCGATCCGCTCCGGCAGGCGCACCAGCGCCGTGTCGGCGGCCGGGCCCCGGGTGCGGCACCAGCTCTCGAGGGCGGGGGTGGCGCTGCCGAGCACCAGGCGGGCGCCGCAGAGCTCCGCCCGCAGCCGGGCCACATCGCGGGCGTGGTAGCAGGGCATGGGGCTGTCCTGCTTGTAGGAACTGTCGTGTTCCTCGTCGAGAACGATCAGCGCCAGGCGCTCCAGGGGCAGGAAGACGGCCGAACGGGTGCCAACCGCCAGCAGCGGCGCGCCGCTGGCGCCGGCCTCCAGGCAGCGGCGCCACGCCGCCACCCGCTCCGCCGGGCCCATGCCGCTGTGGTACTCGAGCACGTCGGGCCCCAGCCGCTCGCGGGCCCGGTCGAGCAGCTGGGGGATGAGCCCGATCTCCGGCGCCAGCAGCAGAACGCTCCGCCCCGCAGCCAGCTCCGGGGCAGCGGCCTGCAGATAAACCTCGGTCTTGCCCGCGCCCGTCACCCCCCACAGCAGCAGGGTCTGCCCGGGGTCAGCCGAACGGATGGCCGCCACCGCCGCCGCCTGCTCCAGGCTCAGGGGAAGGGCGGGGGCCATCGCTCCGTCGCCGCGGCTGGAAGACCGGCCCGCCATGGGCTCGCGCACCGTGCGCCGCCGCAGCCAGCCGCGCCGCTCCAGGGCACCCACCAGATCCCGGCCGAAGCCGCCCTCCGCCAGCAGATCCCGCAGCAGGGCGCCATGGCCACGGGCCTCCAGCCAGGTCAGCAGCTCCCTCTGGCGCGGGGTGAGGCTCTCGGCGGAGTCGGGGGGATGGTCATGCCGCTCGATCCTCACCAGGGCCCGCCCCCCCGCGCCTGGGGCCCCCCGCCGTCGCTGACCCAGCCAGCCGGGAGGCAGGGCGCTCTTGAGGGTGCGGAAGCGGCTGGTGTGGCAGGCATCGGCGACGGCATCCACCAGGGTCTGCCAGGTGGGATCCACGGCCGCCGGCTGCAGCAGGGCCCCGATCGGCTGGATCCGCTCCTGGGGCAGGTCAGCTGGGGGCTGGGCCCGTCCGCGCACCACCAGGCCCGCATGGCGGCGACCCTGCAGGGGCACCTCCACCAGGTCGCCGGCGCTTACCGGTTGGCGCTGCGGGTTGGCGTAGGTGAACACCTGCCCCTCGCGTCCGGCCTCCAGCCACACATCCAGCCAGGCGGGAGGGAGGGCGCCGGCGGCGGCGGCGGCGGTGCCGGGGGTTGTGGCCGAATCAGGGGCGTGCGCGGACAATCTTGCGTTCGACTCCCGCCATTCCTAAGATGAGAGCGTTGGGCAGCCCTTCAGGCTGCCGTCGGAACGAAACAGAGTTCCGTCCAGCGGGAAGACCCGTCGAGAGCCTGGGAAATTTTCTCCCTTTTATGGTCTCCGGTCTGCGAACACCCCTGACAGCACTGTTCCGGTCACGGCCTTCCTCCGCGGCCACCCTCCATTCCCCATCTGCGACGGCCCATCGGTTCCCGAGCCATTCCGGTCTCCTTGAGCGATTTTCTTTGTTGGCTTTCGGAGAGTTGCCACGGCTGTGCCTGTGGCAAGCTGGTTTGTTTGTCGTAACGCCGTCTCCATTCGCGCGATCCGCTCCGCATTGTTGCTGATTCGGAGTTGATGGGCGCAGCCCCCTTTGGGCTTTTCCGGTGTCTTCGCGGACCCTCCACGCGATGGCTTCTCCTCTCCTTCCCGCTCCCGCCCCGCTTCCATGAGCCCTGCCGCCGCCAGAGTCAAGGCCGCCTCCGCCGCCAAGCCGGTTCCCGAAATCATCGCCACGGTGCCGATGGGGGAGCGGATCAGCGTGGAGGCCGCCGCCGCCGCCGTCACGAAGGCCACCAAGACGGCCAAGGCCACCGCCGCTCTGTCTGAGACAGCGGCCGAGATAGCTGCCGAGACAGCGGCCGAGACGGCAGCACCGGCGGCCAAGGCGAAGCCGAAGGCAAAAGCCAAGCCCAAGGCGAAGGCCAAGCCCAAGGCCGAGGTGGCGGCGGAGGCCTCCCCGGAGGCGTTGGAGTCGGCGGCCGATGAGCTGCTGTTGGAGGCCGATCTCTCCGGCGGTGAGGAGATGGGGCTTGGCGAGGAGACGGCGGCCAAGCCGGAGGCCAAAAATGCCCGCGCCTTGGCCAGCATCAAGGTGGGGCCGAAGGGGGTGTACACCGAGGATTCGATCCGGGTCTACCTGCAGGAGATCGGTCGTATCCGTCTGCTGCGGCCGGATGAGGAGATCGAGCTGGCGCGCAAGATCGCCGATCTCCTCGAGCTTGAGGAGAAGGCGGCTGCCTTTGAATCCGACCACGGCCGCCTGCCCCAGACCGGCGAGTGGGCAGAGATGTTTGAGATGACGCCGATCAAGTTCCGCCGCCGTCTGATGCTGGGCCGGCGGGCGAAGGAAAAGATGGTGCAGTCCAACCTGCGCCTGGTGGTGTCGATTGCTAAGAAATATATGAATCGTGGCCTGTCCTTCCAGGATCTCATTCAGGAAGGCAGTCTCGGTCTGATTCGCGCTGCCGAGAAGTTTGACCACGAGAAAGGCTATAAGTTCTCCACCTACGCCACCTGGTGGATTCGCCAGGCAATTACACGGGCGATCGCTGATCAGAGCCGCACCATTCGGCTGCCGGTGCACCTCTACGAAACCATTTCCCGCATCAAAAAAACCACCAAGACCCTCTCCCAGGAATTCGGCCGCAAGCCCACTGAGGAGGAGATCGCCGAAGCGATGGAGATGACGATCGAGAAGCTTCGCTTCATCGCCAAGAGTGCCCAGCTGCCCATCTCCCTGGAAACCCCGATCGGCAAGGAAGAGGATTCGCGCCTCGGAGACTTCATCGAAGCCGACATCGAAAATCCTGAGCAGGATGTTGCCAAAAACCTGTTGCGCGAAGACCTCGAGGGCGTCCTCGCCACCCTCTCACCCCGCGAACGAGACGTGCTGCGTCTCCGCTACGGCCTCGACGATGGCCGCATGAAAACCCTGGAGGAAATTGGCCAGATCTTTGATGTCACCCGCGAACGCATCCGCCAGATCGAGGCCAAGGCGCTGCGCAAGCTTCGCCACCCCAACCGCAACGGCGTGCTCAAGGAGTACATCAAGTAGCCCAGGCCAGGGAAGCCAGGGGTCTTCCCCTGGCTCGCTGCGTCCGGTAGGGTCCCTGCGTTCGTCGTGGCCGCCATCGGTCATTTGCATCGTCCTTGAGCGCCGCCCCTCCGACCCCGCCGCCGGCGCTGCGCCTTTCGGTGGTGCTGCCCACCTATAACGAACGCGACAATGTCGCGCCGATCATCACTGAGCTGCTGCCGCTTGCGCGTTTCTGCGATCTGGAGATCCTGTTCGTTGATGATGATTCCGCTGACGGCACCGCCGAGGTGGTTCGTGAGCTGGCCCACCACCATCCCCCGGTTCGCCTGATCCGGCGGGTGGGCCGCGCCGGCCTATCCAGCGCGATCAAAGAGGGGATTCTCGATGCCACCGGGGATCTGGTGGTGGTTATGGACTGCGATGGCCAGCACGAGCCGGCCACAATCCGTGCCGCCGTTGACGCTCTCCAGCGCACGGGCGCCGATCTGGTGGTGGGCAGTCGCTTCCATCCCCAGGCCCGCATCCATGGCCTCAGCGAGCGGCGGGAACGCAACTCCACCTGGGCCAACGCCGTGGCCCGTTTCAGCTTGCCGCGTTATCGCCAGCTCACCGATTACATGAGCGGCTTCTTTGTCCTGCGACCCGATACAGCGCTGGCCTACGTGCGTCGCGTCGATGTCAATGGCTTCAAGTTTCTCTACGAATTGCTGTCCCTCTGCGGCGGCCGGCTGCGGGTTGAAGAGGTGCCGCTGCGCTTCCAGCCTCGCTTCGCCGGCGATTCCAAGCTCGATCTGGCGATCGTCTGGGACCTGGGGGTCTCCATCCTGCACACCCTGATCTGGCGCAGCGTGCCGCGCCGCGCCATCAGCTTCGCCTTGGTGGGGGCCAGCGGCGTGCTCGTTCAGCTCGCTGTGAGCCAGGTGCTGATGCGGCTCGGCCTGCCCTTTGGCCAGGCACTCCCCCCGGCGGTGGTGGCCGCGGCCACCTCCAACTATCTGATCAACAACTCCCTCACCTTCCGCTTCCAGCGACAGCACGGCCTGGCCCTGCTGCGCGGTCTGCTCAAGTTCCTGGTGGTCGCCTCCCTGCCCGTGCTCGCCAATGTGGGGGTGGCCTCCGCCTTTTACAGCCTCGTGGCTGAGGACACCTTCTGGGCCCAGCTGGCCGGCATCGTCGTGGTCTTTGTTTGGAACTACGCCGCCTCTTCCCGCTTCGTCTGGAACAGCCCCTGAGGGGGTTGCGCCGTAGGTTTGGCCATCATTTCCGCTCGCGCCGTTTGACGACTTCGGATCGGATGGGAAAGCGTGATGGCGGGCTGGGCCAGCTCCCCCCGTGGCTGTTCAGCGCCCTGGCCCTGCTGCTCCTCTGCTGGTTGGCCTTCTTCCACGGTCTCGGGGCCCTCGGCCTGATGGACAAGACCGAGGCCCTGTTCGTGGAAGTGGGCCACCAGATGCACCAGCGCGGTGACTGGGTCACCCCCTGGTGGAACGGCGAACGGTTTTTCGACTATCCCGTCTGGGGCTACTGGATGGTGGCCCTGAGCTTCCGGTTGTTCGGCGTTTCCCCCTGGGCGGCCCGCCTGCCGGTGGCCCTGGCCGCCAGCGCCGTGGTGGTGGCCACCTACCTCTTGCTGTTCTGCTGGTCCCCTGGGGGCGAGCCGGCCCGGCTGCGCCATGGCCGCGGGCTCCTTGGCGCCTCCGTGCTGGCCACCTCGCCCGGCTGGATCGGCTGGGGGCGCACCTCCACCACCGACATGTTTCTTTCCAGCGCCATCACCCTGGCGCTGTTCGGCTTCCTGCTGGCCTGGCGCCATCCGCACCATCCCCGGCTGGCCCCCCTTGGTCGGGTCGGTTTCGCCCTGTTCAGCGCCATCGCCGTATTGGCGAAGGGGCCGGTGGGTCTGCTGTTGCCGGGTCTGGTGATCACTGTCTTTCTCAGCCTCACCGCCCGCTGGCGTGACTGGTTGCGGCCCGCTCCCCTGCTGGCGATGGCCGCCCTGTTTGCGGGGGTGGTCCTGCCCTGGTACGCAGCCGTGGCGAAGGTGAACGGCATGGCTTTCCTCGGTGGCTTCCTCGGATTCAGCAACCTGCAGCGCTTCACCTCCGTGATCTACGACCACCCGGGCCCCCCGTGGTTCTACCTGCCCTGGGTGCTGCTGCTGCTGTTGCCCTGGTCGTTGTTTCTCCCGGCGGCGATCGCTTCGCTTCGGTTCTGGCGGATGGATCGCTGGCGCCCGGCGATCGAGGCGGCCGAGGACCGGGCCGTGCGCCAGCTGCCCTTGCTGCTCCTGCTATGGCTCACCTTGATGGTGGCCTTCTTCTCGGCCGCCGCCACCAAACTGCCCGGCTACATCCTGCCGGCCTTGCCCGCCGGGGCCTTGCTGGTGGCCCTCTGGTGGGTGCCCATGGCGCCGGCCGGGGGGAGCCGCGGCCTTGCCCCGGCTGCCTGGCCATTGGCGGCCTCCGGATGGGCGAACGCGGGGTTGTTGGCGCTCCTGGCGGCGGCGGCGGCGATCGCCCCCCGCTGGGCGGCGAGTGATCCGGCCCATCCCGCCCTGGCGGTGGCGCTCGATCGCTCCGGCCTGCCCCTGCGGCTCGCCGTGCTGCTGGCCCTGGCGGCCATCGCCCTGGTGGTGCTGCTGCGTCAACCGGATCGCCGCCGCTGGCTCTGGGTTCCGGATCTGGCCGCCTTCCTGGCGACGCTGGCCCTGGTGGTGGCCCCCCTGGCCCCGCTGCTCGATCGCGAACGTCAGGCGGCGCCGCGCGAGCTCGCCGTGCTGGCCCGCCGCCAGGCCCAGGCCGATGAGCCCCTCTGGGTGGTGGGCACCAAGCGCTACAGCACCCTCTTCTATGGCGGTGAGACGGCGGCCTTCGTCTCCAGCCGCGACCGCATCAAGGAGCGCTGGCGCGAAGACCCGGCCAGCCTGGGACTTTCCCCCCGCAGCCGCAGCCTTCGCCTGCTGGGTGATCGCCGCGACCTGGAGGATCTCGATCTGCCGGCGGGGGCTGTGCAACGGCTGGCCCAGCGGGGTGAGCAGGAACTCTGGCGCGTTCCGCTGGGGGTGATGCAACCGTGATCCGCTGGAATCCCCGCCGCCGTGATGCGCTGGTGGTCGCTCTCTGCGTCGCCGTGGTGCTCGGCCTTTCCCTGACGATCGATCCGCGCCGCGCCCCCGCCTTCGACGAAGCCGTGCTCCAGTGGCTCGGTGACCATCTGCGCGGACCGGTGGGGGACGCGTTGCTGCAGGTCTATCGCCTCAGTGGTGTGCACGTCACGGGGTTCCTGGTGCTGGCGGCCCTGATGTACGTGGTGCTGCGCCGCTGGTGGAACGATCTGCGCCTGCTGGTGATGGCCACCGCAGGAATCCTGGTGATCATTGATCTGGCGCTCAAGCCCCTCTTCGATCGCTCCCGCCCCCCGGACAAGCTGCTCGATGTGGACGGTCGCAGCTTCCCGAGCGGCCATGCGGCCGGCGCCGTGGCCTTCTACGGCGCCATGCTCGTGATCCTTGCGCTCCACTATCCCCAGCTGCGTCGCCCCCTGGCGATCGGCGCGAGCCTGTGGATCGCCCTGGTGTGGCTGAGCACGCTTTACGCGCGCGCCCACTGGCCCACCGATCTGCTGGCGGGCGGAGCCGTGGGCCTGGCCTGGCTCACCCTCTGCCTGGGCTTCTGGCGGCGTTCCCCCGAGCCCACGCGCTCCTGAGCGGAGGGCGTCCCCGCGGCCCCCGCTCCGGGGCAGAGTGGGGGCCCCGTTGCCCTTTCCCCCTCCCGTGAGCGACGCCGCCCCCGCCGCCAGCACGGTGCCCTCCTCCACCCCTGGCCTGCAGGCCCTGCGCGGCCTGCGCAGCGCCCCAAGCCTTGATGGGGCCGCCCGGGAGTCTCTCCGTCAGGAGCTGCTCCAGGCGATGGAGCCCTGTGCCTGGTTCACCATCGGGGTGATGGCCCCGTCCAACGCCGCCGCCTTGGCCGCCCTGCGGTTGTGGGAGGGCTCCCTGGGCTGGTCCCCGCTGCAGCCCCAGCCCCTGGGATTCGAGCCGGTCGACGACCACGACAGCGCCGGTGCCGATCCCGCTGGAACGGTGTTTCTCAAAGGGAACCAGCGCACCGGCTCCTACTTGCTGCGCCCGGAACGGGGCCTCGGCGAGGGGGTCCTCATCAGCGGCCACCACCCGGACAACCCCGCGGTGGAGGACACCTGGGGGCCTCTCCCCCTGAATCTCTTCGCGCAGGCTGATGCCTAGGCTGGGCGGCTGTGCAACGGCAGAGTTCCTGCCCCCCCTTTCTCGCCCATGAGCAGCTCCACCCTGCGCATCGCCTCCCGCCGCAGCCAGCTGGCGATGGTGCAGACCCACTGGGTGCGCGATGAACTGAGCCGCGCCCATCCCGAGCTGGCGATCGAGATTGAGGCGATGGCCACCCAGGGGGACAAGATCCTGGATGTGGCGCTGGCCAAGATCGGCGATAAGGGTCTGTTCACCAAGGAGCTCGAGGCCCAGATGCTGGTGGACCGGGCCGACATCGCCGTGCACAGCCTCAAGGATCTGCCCACCACCCTCCCCGACGGCCTGATCCTCGGCTGCATCACCGAGCGGGAGGACCCCGCCGATGCCCTGGTGGTGCATGAGAAGCACCGCGATTGCAGCCTGGCCACCCTGCCGGAGGGGGCGGTGGTGGGCACCAGCTCCCTGCGGCGCCTTGCCCAGCTGCGCCACCATTACCCCCATCTGCAATTCCGGGATGTGCGCGGCAATGTGATCACCCGCCTGGAGAAGCTCGACGCCGGCGAATTCGATTGCCTGATCCTGGCGGCCGCCGGTCTGGGTCGCCTCGGCCTGGCCGCCCGCATCCATGAGCTGATTGATTCGGCCATCTCCCTCCATGCGGTCGGCCAGGGAGCGCTGGGGATTGAATGCCGCGCCGGCGATGCCCAGGTGATGGAGTGGATCGGCGTGCTGGAGCATCGCCCCACCGCATTGCGCTGCCGGGCGGAGCGGGCCTTCCTGCATGCCCTGGAGGGCGGTTGCCAGGTGCCGATCGGGGTCAACAGCCGGCTGGAGGGCCAGGAGCTGGTGCTCACCGGCATGGTGGCCAGCCTTGATGGGCAGCGGCTGATCCGCGACGAGGCCCGCGGTGCTGATGCCGATCCCGAGGCCATCGGGGTGGCGTTGGCGCACACCCTCCGCTCCCAGGGGGCAGGGGAGATCCTGGAGGAGATCTTTGCCACCGTCCGGCCCCAGGTCTGAGGCCCCCTCCCCCCGGCTGGGGCTGCCCTTCCAGTGGACGCTGCTCGCCTGGGCGTTTCTGGTGGGCGCCCTCACGGGCCTGGCGGTGGTGGGCTTCCACGAACTGCTGGGGTTCATCAACACCTTTCTCTACGGCCCCTTCATCGAGTGGTTGCTGGCGGTGGGTCGCTCCCCCCTCAGCCCACCGCCCCTGCCGGACCTCCCCCCGCCGCCCAGCTTTTCGGCTCCCGGTGTTCCCCCCCTGAAGGCCCTGCTGCAGCTGGGTCTCGGTGGCATGGGCCTGCTGCCTGTCCCGCCGGCGCCGCCGGAGCCAGCGCAGATTGCCCTGCCCTCCACCTTCGACTGGCTGGAGCTTTGGCCGGTGGTGGTGGTGCCCACCCTCGGTGGGTTGTTCGTGGGGCTGCTGCGCTGGCTTGGCGGTGAGCTGGGGCCTGGCCTGCCCAGCCTGATGGCGATGGCTGAGGGGGTTCTTCCGGACAAGCCGCGCCTCCCCCTGCTGCGGCTCGTCGCCGCCTCCTTCAGCCTCGGCAGCGGCGCCTCCCTCGGTCCGGAGGGGCCGAGTGTGGAAAGCGGCGGCAACATCGGCCTCTGGTTGGCTGTGCGGGCCGGCCTGCCGGCGGAAGCCCAGAAATCCCTGGTGGCAGCAGGCGTGGCGGCGGGCTTGGCGGCCGGCTTCAAGGCGCCGATCGCCGGGGTGATCTTTGCCTTCGAGGGCAGCTTCAGCTCGATTGCGGTGCGGCCCAGCCTGCGGGCCGTGCTCGTGGCTGCCGTGGCCTCCACCCTGGTCACCGAGATCGGCCTCGGGGATGCCCCGATCCTGCGCCTGCCCGATTACGAGGTGCGCTACCTGTTTGAGCTGCCCCTGTACCTGGTGCTTGGGCTGCTGGCGAGCCTGATGTCGTTGCTGTTGGTGCGGCTGCTGGCGATCGGGCGAAGCGAGCGGCTGCAGCGGCTGTTGCTGCGGTTGCCGCCGGGGGTGCCCACCGCCCTGGGGGGCGCGGGGGTGGGCCTGATGGCGCTGGCCTTCCCCCAGGTTCTTGGCGTCGGCTACGAAACGATCGAAGCCCTGTTGGGGAGCGATGGGGGCATCCCTTTGGTGACGCTGTTGGCGCTCCTGGGGGTGAAGCTGCTGGCCACCACCTGGAGCAACGCCAGCGGCTTCGTGGGTGGCGGCTTCGCCCCCGCCCTGGTGCTGGGGGCGGTTCTCGGCAATGCCTATGGCCAGCTCCTCGGGGAGAGTGGTCTGCACCTGCCGGTGGCCGAGCCGCCGGCCTACGCGATGGTGGGCATGGCGGCGGTGCTGGCGGGCAGCGCCCGGGCCCCGATGACGGCCCTGCTGCTGATGTTTGAGCTCACGCGCGACATCCGCATCGTGCTGCCCCTGATGGCGGCGGCCGGCCTGAGCGCCGTGCTGGTGGAGCGCTGGCAGGGGTTCGTGGATCCGGGCCTGCTGGGCCCCGACCCGTTGGAGGAACAACGCCGGGCCGAACTGGCGGCCCTGTCGGTTGCCGATGCCCTCGAACCCGAGGCCCCCCTGGTGCTCCCCGCCAGGATGGCGGCGGCCGAGGCGCTCGCCGACCTGATCGCCGCCCACGGCCACTCCCTGGTGGTGAGCGAAGGGGCGGATGTGGTCGCGCTGGTGACCTTGGCGGATCTGCAGGGCTCCCTGTCCGCCGCCGGTGATGCCGCCGCCGAGCTACGCCTGATCGACTGCCGCCGCAGTGATCTGGTGTGGCTGCCGCTCTCGTCGCGGCTGGATCGGCTTGAGGACCAGATCAAGGCCCGTGGCCACCGCCAGGTGCCGGTGTTCGACGTGCCCGATGGGAACCTGGGCTATTTGCCGGAGGGGCCACCGCCTGCTGGATTGCCGGTGGCAAGGCTGAGGGGCCTGGCGAGCCGCGATGGACTGGCCCGAGCCCTGGCCCGCCGTTTTCAATCCGCCGGGCGAACCGACTGGCCGATCAGCGCTTCAGCTACCGGATCGGCCTGAGAGAGCAGGCTGAGTATGCGTTGGAGATCCAGCTCGGAGAGCTCTCCATCGCTGCTCCACTTCAGGGAGGTGCCGTTCAGCTGGTCGGTGCGGGGTGTTGACGAAGACGCTGTTCTGGGGCTGGAGCCCGGCGTGTGGGTCATCGGGAAGCCGGTGGAGGGGGGCACGGAGCGGCGGCAAGGGGCCGAAGCCAAGGAGCTGCTCCAGAGAGTTGGAGCGACTCGCTGGCACCAGCAAATCGGTCCTGAACCCTAAGTACTTACCCCCATTGAATCGCGCCTGGCGCTTCAATCTGCAGAATCTTTTCTGATCAACGGCCGCCCGTGCAGCAGGGCCGCGAGCGTCGCTGGATCAGCGCCGCACGATCACCGGAGTACCCAACTGCACCTTCTCAAACAGTTGGCGCACATGGGGGGTAAGCATGCGCACGCAGCCGTGGGTGACGGCGGCGCGGGAGGTCACGGTCCAGGCCCAGGCGCTCGGGGTTCCGTGGATGCCGAATTGATCCTTATCGGTGGCGTGGAAGCCGATCCAGCGATCCCCCAGCGGCCCCTGGGCCCCGATGGTGGGATTCACCTTGCCGCTCTTGGTGCTCTGGTACTGCGGATTGACCACCTTGTTGCGCACCGTGAACGTGCCGGTGGGGGTGGGGGTGCTCGAATCTCCGATGGCCACCGGCCAGCTGCCAAGCACCTTGCCGTCCTCCACCAGGCTGATGGTGCGGCGCCCCAGCTCCAGCAGGATCTGGCGGTTGCTGGTGACCGCCGCCGTGGCCCCAGGGGAGGACGGCAGCGGAGCCGCGGGCGCCGAGCCAGCGGCGGGAAGGGCCGGGGCTGTACGGATGGGGGGGGCGGAGGTGGAGATCGCAGGAAGGGGCGGAAGCTCCGCCAGTTCCGCCCCCGTGGCCGCATCGATCGCCAGCAGGGGCAAACCGAGCGGCAGGAGCAGGCCCGGGATCAGCAGGCCGGTCAAGGGACGACGGGTCATGGTGTTCGCGGGGGTCGCTCGGGGCAGGGTCTTCGGGGTCGGGGCCGATAGGGCCCCTCAGGGGACCAGTTTCGGATCGATCAGAGAGGTATAGCGCGCTTCGCACTCCTTGACGATCTTCACGGCCTCCGTCGCATCGAAGAAGCCGTTCACCCGGCAGGTGCCGGGTTTCTTGAGGTCCTTGTAGTGCTCCCAGTAGTACTGGGTTTCCGTGAGCCAGTGGTCGCCCAGCTGGGTGTAGCTGGTGATGTGGTCCATCCGCTTGTCATCGGCCAGCACGGCGATCACCTTGTCATCCACCTCGCCACCATCGTCGAATTTCATGATGCCGATGATGCGGGCCTCCACCAGGGATCCCGGCACGAGCGGTTCGGTCACCCCCACGATCTCGATATCGAGTGGGTCGCCATCCTCATCCCAGGTGCGGGGAATGCAGCCATAGGCGAAGGGATAGGCCAGGGAGCTGTAGCCGACCCGGTCGAGCTTGAGATGGCCGGTTTCGGTGATCAGCTCGTACTTGTTGATTGTGTTGGAATTGAGCTCCACAATCGCGTTCAGGCGCAGCTCCGCTTCCTCGGCGAAGGCCGGCAGCACGTGCAGGAGGTTGAGCATCGTGCGGCTCGGGGCGTGGTCGATGTTCGCCATGGGAAGGGGAAAAGCCGCGGCATCCTACGGGGTCTTGCCGGCCGCTCCGATCGCCTCCGCCAGCTTGCGCTCCAGGTGGTCGAGGAAGGGGCGGGCCTCCAGGGGCCGGCCGCTCAACTGTTCCACCAGCTCCGCGCCATTCACCGAGCGGCCCAGGGGCCACACATGCCGCCCCAGCCACTCCCCCAACCGCAGGGTGTCGCCGTTGGCGATCACGGCCTCGATCGCACCCAGCTCGCTCTCCATCGTTTCCGCCAGCTGGGCACTGATCAGGTGACCCAGGGCGTAGGAGGGAAAGTAGCCAAACAGGCCCTCGGCCCAGTGGATGTCCTGCAGGCATCCCTCGCGGTCGCTGGCGGGCACCACCCCCAGCAGCTCCCCCATCCGCTCCCGCCACCGCTGCGGCAGCTCCGCCACCGGCATCTCCTGCTCGATCAAGGCCAGCTCCAGCTCAAAGCGCAGCACGATGTGCAGGCAGTAGCTGAGCTCTCCGGCCTCCACCCGGGTGGTTCCCGGCCGCAGGGGGTTGAGGGAGCGCCAGAAGCCGTCGGCATCGCCCCAGGGATCGCGGCCCAGGCCCTGGACGAAGCGCGGATGCCAGTGGGCGGCGAAGGCCCGGCTGCGCGCCACCCGGCATTCCCAGAACAGCGACTGGGATTCATGCACCCCCATCGAGGTGGCCTCCCCCAGGGGCCAGGGGAAGTAGTGCTCGTCCCCGCGCGGTAACCCCTGTTCGTAGAGGGAGTGCCCCCATTCGTGGGCGGTGGCGAGGAAGGCGGCCAACGGTTGATCCGGCACCACGCGGGTGGTGATGCGGAAATCCCGTGGTCCCACAGTGCAGGAGAAGGGATGGGCGGAGCGGGCCCGCAGGCAGCGGGAGGGGTCGTAGCCCCAGGTCGCCAGCAACGCGGCGCAGAGGGAATCCTGCAGGGCCTCCGGCAGGTCGGGGGCGGCGCCCTCCGGCGGATCGGCGGCCCGCAGCCGCTCCAGCAGCACGGGGATCTCGGTCGCCAGCGGCGCGAACAGGGCCTGCAGGCGGGCGGTGCTGATGTCCGGTTCGAAGGTCTGGGCGAGGATTTCCCAGGGGCTGCGCGCCACCGGTTCGGCGTCGGCCAGCTGGGCCGCCTGCGCCCGCCGCAGCCGGATCATCTCGGTCAAGGCCGGAGCAAACGCCGCGAAGTCGTCGCGGCGCTTCGCCTCCTGCCACACCGCGTTGCCCCGCGACTGGGCGGCGGCGATCTGGCCCACCAGATCCGGATCGAGCCGCCGTTGCCGCTCCAGTTCCAGCCGCAGCAGGGCCAGGTTGCGGCGCAGGGCCGTTGGCGCCGCCGCGTCGCCGCGGGCCTGCGCCCCCTCCACCTCCATTTCCGCCGCCGCCAGCAGGTCGGCGTAGGAGGCGCTGCTCTGGCGTTCGTGCAACTGGCGGGCCAGCAGGGCCAGCTGTTCGCCCCGCCAGGCTGCACCGGCCGGAGGCATCACGGTGTTCTGGTCGAAGTAGAGGGCGCTGCTGATCGAGCCCAGCAGCCGGGTCTGGTGCAGATGCTCTTGAAGCTGCCGCACGGGATGGGGGAGGGCCGGGGCTGCCATCGGAGGGGGTGAACAGTGGCCCCCAGCATGGGCTAGGGGGGCGTATGGGCGTTGGCTGTATGGGCTCACCCCGGTTGCGCTCACCCTGCGTTGGCGCCTGCCCCGTTGGCCGCTCGCCGCGCCAGCAGCGTGGAAGGAGCCACAGCTGTAGGCGATGTCGCTCACCGTGCTGCCGGGCGGGGCCTGCTCCAGGCGGCGCCGGGCGAGCCACAGTCGCTGGCGCCGCAGGTACTGCATCGGACCACAGCCGAAGCGGGCCCGGAAGGCGTATTGAAGGCTGCGGCGCGAGTAGTGGGAGCGCTCCTCCAGGTCCGTGAGGCTGATCGATTCGTGGCAGTGGGCGTGCATCCAGTCGAGCAGCGAATCCAGCTGGCTGGTGCTGTGGTGCGGATCGGGGTCCCGGGGCTCGTGCAGCAGGGCTGGGGTGAGCAGTTCGACAATCAGACGCAGCAGCAGGTCATCGAGGCGCAGGGCCTCCGGCGGTTCGCCGTGGCGGCGAATCACCCCGTGCAGAAACGCCAGCAGGCGGTAGAGCCGCTCGAACGGTGCTGTGTTGGCCCCCGCGCCGATCTCTCGCACCAGCGGCGTGCTCGCCACCCCCAGCCACCGTTCCGGCGGGCCCGCCGGTCCCCCCATCGTGCGGCCCACCGCCTGAATGTGCCCAGGATCCACCCGGATCGTCAGTCCCCCCAGCACGTCGTTGAAGGTGCGCCAGGGGCCGGGCGGCACCAGCAGCAGCGTGTGGCCGGTGAGATTGGAGAGGCTGCGCCGGCTGATGCGGAACTCACCCCGACCGCGATAGGGCACCACCACGGTGGCCCGCCGGCAGCCCTCCACCTCCCCCTGCAGCCCTGATCCCCACAGCGCCACGAGCTCCAGCGGCCCCAGCTGCAGGGCTCCGCCGTAGCAGAGAAACGGGGCCGAAGGGGAAGGCCGCCGCACCGGATCGCAGCTGCGCACCGGCATCAGCTGTCCCAGCTGCTCGGCCAGCTCCACCGGATCGCGGAACACCAGCGAGCGGCCGGGGAGTCCGAGCAACGGCATGGCCGGATCACGCAGGCAGTTAACGCCCCAGTGCGGCGGGAGGGTGAGCATCAGAGCCGGATGGTCGACGTGGTGCTGCGAAGCCGACCCAAAGTACCGATGCACTTCGCCGAGATGCCGATCCAGTCCGCCCGCTAGAGACCCGCTAGAGACCCGCTAGAGAAGGGTCTGGCGGGAGGCCCGATGGCGCTGCTGGAGCCCACCAACCTGCTGCTCCTTGCCTGTGCCCTCCTCTATGGGCTGATCGGCGAGCTGGGCGAAGCGGCGATCCTGCTTGTGTTTGTGCTGGCGATTGCGGCCCTCGATGGCTGGCAGCAGCAGCGCAGTCGCCGCGCGCTCGCCGAGCTGGCGCGGCTTTCGGCCCCCCGTGCCCGCGTCTGGCGGGGGGGGCAGGTGGTGGAGCTGCCCCCCGAGGCGCTGGTGCCGGGGGACCGCCTGCGGCTGGAGGAGGGCGATCGGGTGCCGGCCGATGCCCGGCTGGAGGAGGGGGTGGGCCTCTGGCTGGATGAATCGCTGCTCAGTGGCGAATCCCTACCGGTGCTGCGCCAGGAGCCCGGCGAGCCGATCCTCTCCGGTTCCCTCGTGGCCGCGGGCCGGGGATCGGCGGTGGTGGTGGCCGTGGGGGAAGCCACCGAGCTCGGCCGGCTGGGGCGCAGCCTGGCGACGGTGACGGCCCCGCCCACCCGCCTGCAGCGGCGCACCCGACGCCTCACCGCCCGGCTCACCGTGGTCGCCGTGGCGCTCTGCGTGGGGCTGGGTGTGCTGCAGGTGCTGCGGGGCGGCGATGGCACATCGGCGCTGCTGGCCTCCCTCGCCCTGGCGCTGGCGGTGCTGCCTAACGAGATTCCGGTGGTGTTGGCCCTGTTTCTGGCCCTGGGCGCCCTGCGGCTGGCGCGCCTCGGCGTTCTGGCCCGCTGGCCTGCGGCGGTGGAGAGCCTCGGCAGCGCCACCGTGCTGGCGGTGGACAAGACCGGCACCCTCACCGAGAACCGGATGGCGGTGGCCCAGCTTTGGCGCTGGCGGGATGGGGCGCTGTGGCGCGCTGGCCAGCCGCTGGAGGAGCCGTGGCATCGGCTGCTGGAGCTTGCCCTGCTGGCCAGCCGGCCCGATCCCGTCGATGCGATGGAGGTGGCGATCCAGCGGTGCGCCGCTGAGCAGCTGGGCGAGGCTGACCACCGCCATCCCGACTGGCCGCTGGCGCACGAGTACCCCCTGAGCCCCGATCTGCTGGTGTTCTCGCGGCTGTGGAGCGATGGTGCCGGTCGCTGGCGCCTGGCGACCAAGGGGGCGCCCGAGGCGATCGCCGACCTCTGCCACCTTGCCGCTGGACCACGCCAGGAGCTGCTCGCCGCCGCCACCGCCCTGGCGGCCGAGGGGCTGCGGGTGCTGGCGGTGGCCACCGGCCTGGAGGGGGCGCCCCTGCACGGCCAGCGGCTGCCGCCAACGCAGCCACCCACCAGTGTTCACGACTTTTCCTTCGCGCCGGTGGGTCTGGTGGGCCTGGCGGATCCGCTGCGGCCGGAGGTGCCGGCCGCCATCGCGCGGGCCCGGGCGGCTGGCCTGCGGGTGCTGATGATCACGGGAGACGGTCCGGTCACCGCCAGCGCCATCGCCGAGCAGGTGGGCCTGGGGGGCGGGCCGGTACTCATCGGCCCAGAGCTGGAGGCGCTATCCGACGCCGACCTGGAGCAGCGCCTGGCCGTCACTTCAGTATTTGCACGGGTGCGGCCTGAGCAGAAGCTGCGGCTCGTGCGGTCGCTGCAGGCCGGCGGCGCCGTGGTGGCGATGACCGGCGACGGCGTCAACGATGCCCCTGCCCTGCGGGCCGCCGATATCGGCGTGGCCATGGGCGCCCGCGGCACCGCCGTGGCCCGGGAGGCGGCCGATCTTGTGCTCCTGCACGACTCCTTCGCCGCCCTGGTGGAGGCGGTGGCCATGGGGCGGCGCATCGAGGGGAATCTGCAGCGGGCCCTCGGCTACACCCTGGCGATCCACCTGCCGATTGTGGTCCTGAGTTTGCTGCCGCTGCTGCAACCCCACCAGCCCCTGATCCTGCTGCCGGTGCACATCGCTCTGCTGCATCTGGTGATCGACCCGGCTTGCACGGTGGTCTTTGAGGCCCTGCCGGCCCGGCCGGAACAGATGCGGCAACCGCCCCGCCCGCCCGCTGCGCCGCTGTTGAACCCCGGAACCTGGCGGCGGGCCCTGCTCCAGGGCGGTGTGCTCAGCCTGGCGGCCCTGGCCGTGGCGCTCTGGCCTTCCCTGGCGGAGGACGTCCGCCGTTCCCTGGCCTTTGCCCTGCTGCTCCTGGCGGGAGGGGGGCTGGTGGCCTGGAACGGGGATCGTCGCGACCGCCTCACGCGCCTGGCCATTCCCCTGAGCGTTCTGCTCTGGCTGGGGCTGATGGCCGTTCCGCCCGTGCGGGAGCTGCTGCGGCTGGCTCCCCTGCCGGTGTTCTTCGGCGACGGGCAATACTGAGGCCATGAAGCTGCTGGTGGTGGAGGACGATCCCACCCTGAGGGCAGCGTTGCTGCGCCTGCTGGGGCAGTGGGGCTACGCCGCCGAGGCCGCCGCCACCGGCGTGGAAGCGCTCCTTTGGTTGGCGCGCGACCCCTTCGATCTGGTGCTCCTCGACCTGGGCCTTCCCGACCTCGACGGTCTGGCGGTCTGCCAGCGGCTGCGGACCGTGGCGCGCCCCCAGCCGCTGGTGCTGATGCTCACCGCCCGCGACGGCACCCAGGACGCCGTGGCGGGCTATGAGGGCGGCGCCGATGATTACGTGGTCAAGCCGTTTGAGCCAGAGTTGCTGCGGGTCCGCATCCGCGCCCTGTTGCGCCGCGCCGTCCGGCCGCTCCACCCCGACCTGCGCTGGGGTCCCCTGCGACTCCACCCCGGAGAAGTCACCGTCTGGATCGAGGGTCGCCCCCAGCTGCTCACCCGCAAGGAGGCGCTGCTGCTGGAGCAGCTGCTGCGGGCCCAGGGGGAGAGCTGCAGCAAGGGTCGGTTGTTGCACGGCTGCGGCGACGGCCGGCGCGAGGTGGGGGAGGAGACGATCCGGGCCCATATCCGCAACCTGCGCATGAAGCTCACCGCCGCTGGCTGCCCCCCCGACCTCATCGACACGGTGCACGGCCATGGCTACCGCCTCAACCCCGCCGCTGCCGCCTGATCCGCTGCGCCTGCGGCGTCGCCTCAGCCTGCAGGGGGGAGGATTCGCCCTGCTCTTGCTCGCGGCCTTCTCCGGCTCCCTCTACTGGGGTATCGCCCTGCAACGGGCGGAAGACCAGCGCAAGGAGTTGCGCCGCATCGCCGCCAGCGCCGCCGCCCAGCTGCCGCTGATCCTGCACGAGTGGCGCGAGGCCGCGGGGGTGCGCAAGTTCCGGGGGGAGCCACGGGTGGTGGATCCGCCGGGATTCGAGCAACTGAGGGTGCAGTGGTTCGATGCCCGGGGTCGGTTGCTGAGCCAGCAGGGCACCTTGGGGATCCCTGGCGGTGCCGGCCCCGGCCCGTCGGGGGCTGGCAGGGGGGGAGCGGTTGGGAGCGGGGCGGAGGATTGGCGTCGTTGGACGGGGGGGCTGAGCCTGCGCCAGCCGGTGCTGGTGCGGGAGCCCGGCGAACGGGGCGAGCGCCGCCTGAGCGGATTCGTGCGGGTGGCCCTCTCGGATCGGGCGGCCCGGCAGGACCTGGAGCGGCTCCAGCGCGGTCTGTTGCTCGGCGGCGTGGTGACGGCCCTGGCGGCGCTGCTGGTGGGCCGCCGGATGCTCGCGGGCGCGTTCGCTCCTCTCCAGCAGCAGATCGAGGCCCTGCAGCGCTTCACGGCAGATGCCTCCCATGAGCTCCGCCATCCCCTCACCTCCCTGCGCACCCTGCTGGCCACGGTGCCGGAGCCGGAGCGCCGCAGCCCCCAGCTGCCGTGGGCTGACCTCGATCGCCTGGTGCGGGAGATGGGGGAGATGCTTGATGACCTGCTGTTCCTGGCCCGTCAGGAACAGGTGGTTTCGGATCCGCCCGTCGCCCTCTGCCCCCGCTTTGATCTCCTGGAGTTGCTAGAGGATCTCTCCGTCCGCCATGGGCCCGAGGCGGCCCAGCGGGGCATCCAGCTGCGGCTTGATCCTTCGCCCCAAGACCATGGGCTGCCGATCCAGGGGCAGCCCGAGCAGCTGCTGCGCCTGTTCACCAACCTGCTGCTCAATGCCCTGCGGCACAGCCCGGAGGGCGGCATGGTGGCGGTGGTGGTGCGGCCCTCGGCGCAGCGACTGGTGGTGGAGGTGGTGGATGGGGGCCCGGGCATTGCGCCGCAGGAGCGCGACAGGGTGTTCGAGCGCTTCTGGCGGGGGCGTGACCGGGGTGGCCACAGTGGGCTGGGTCTGGCGATCGCCCGATCGATCGCCCGCCGCCATGGGGGCGACCTGCGGGTGGGGGAGAGTCGGCCGGGCCACTGTGTGCTGCGGGTGGAACTGGCCGGCGCCAGCCCGGAATTCACGACTTTTTGACGATCAGCCCCCCAGGATTCCTCCCCATGACCGTTCCCCTGCCCACCGATCCAGGCCTGGCCGCCTTTGGCTCGAGCCTCACCGCCATCACCCTGGCCGAGCTGGGTGACAAGACCTTTTTCATGGCGCTGATCCTGGCGACCCGCCATCGACCGCGCCATGTCTTCGTCGGGGCTTTTGTTGCCCTGGCGGCGGTCACAGTTCTGTCGCTGGGGCTGGGCTACGGACTGCGAGAGCTGCTGCCGGCCAGCGTGGTGCCTCTCCTGGCGGCCGTGCTGTTTCTGGGGTTCGGCGTCAAGCTGCTGCTCGACGCCCAGGGCATGGCTGAAGACGAGGCTGAGGACGAGGAGCGGGAAGCCCGGAGCGCCATCAATGAGGCGGAGAGCCACCAGCGCCGCAGCACCGCCTGGGCGGTGATCAGCGAAGCCTTCGTGTTGGTGTTCCTGGCGGAGCTGGGCGATCGCACGATGTTCACGACGATCTTCCTGGCCACGGCCCCGGCCTTCACCCTGGTCGGTCTGCTGGCGGGCACCCTGCTGGGCCATGCCCTGGTCACCGGCTTGGCGGTGGGGGCGGGCCGCTGGATCGGCGGCCGCATCCGCGAGCGACTGCTGTATCGGTTGAGCGGGGGGCTGTTCCTGGCGTTCGGCCTGCTGGCCCTGCGCCAGGCCCTGGCCTGAAGCGCCCTGCGCGCCCCTCGCGCTTCACAGGGTCTGGCGGTGTTGCTCAGCCGGATGCTGGCCGACGCGTCGGGCGCTGGCCGATGCGTCAGGCGCTGGCCCAGTGGGAGGTTCAGGCCCCAGCCTTGGTGGTGGGCAGCGGCTCGTAGCGCAGGGGCCCGCGCGGTTCCACCGCGAGGCTCCAGAGCCCACCCCCGAGAGCGCCCAGGCCCGCCAGGAGGGCCGTCAGGTCGCCGTCGGCGATCCAGCGGGCCTTCAGCGCCGGTACCTGTTCCTGGAGCGCCTCGATCGGCACCTCCACCAGCAGCAGGCTGTGCTCTGCCGCCGCTCGCCGCAGCGGTGCCTCTTCGCTGCGCTGCCAGACCCGCAACAGCAGCTCGAGGGCCTGGCGGCGCCCCTCCTCCCCGGGATCCCCAGCCGGACCGAGTGCGGCGTTCAGGGATCGCCCCTGCAGGGGCATGGCCCGCCGGCCTCCCTGCTCCATCAGGGCCAGAGCCAGGAGATAGGGGGCGTCCATCGCAGCAGGGCAGAGGTGCTCCCACAGTGCCCTGCCGCCCTGCCGGCCGATACCCCCGTTCGTGGACGTTGCCCCGATCCATGGCCAGGTTGGAACCATCCCCCCCTGCCCCTGGGTGCGGCCGATGCCTGCCTCCGTGCTCCGCTGCCGTCGGCCCCGCCCGTCTGCGGTTTCGGGCACGCGGCGCTTCGCTCCGCCCGCCACCTTGGCACTGCTGGCCCTCACCGGCCTGCTTCAGGTCGTCCCCCCCGCCGCGGCCAACACATTGGCGGATATCCAGCGGCTGGAGGAGCTGATCAACGCCACCGGCACCGAAACCCAGGTGCGCGATGACTGTCAACCCAACCACGCCGGCTATTACGAGCGTGATGGCAAGGGGATCGATCGTCTGGTGGTCTGCCGCAACACCATCGACATGGCCGATGTGGAGGCGGTCTGGGAGGTGATGGCCCACGAGGGAACCCACGTGATGCAGGCCTGCACGGATGGTCCGGCGTTGCAGGACGCGCAGATCCCCCGCACCCTGCGGGAGCTGCGCAGCCTGGCCCCCCACTACGCCAAGCTGCTGGATGAGGGGTACCATCCACGCGACCAGCGGCTGGAGGCCGAGGCGTTCTGGATGGAGCTGCAGGCCCCGGAGCTGGTGTTCGCCCTCTTCGAGCGCAATTGCGCGGGTTGGCTGCCGTCGGGGGCGCGCTGATGGGCCGCTTCTGGGTCCCCTGGCTTCTGGGGCTGGCTCTGGCGGCGCCGTTGCCGGCGTCCAGCGCCACCCCGACCTCGCCGGAGGCCACCACCCGTGAGCGGGAACTGCTGGAGCGCATCCGCGAACTCAAGACCCCCCGTCTGCGCAGCTACGGCACCTGCCGATACGACTGGGGCGCCTGGCGCCTGAATGACCGTGGCGTGCGTTCCACGGCCAGCGAATGCGGGGAGCCGCCGGTCCGCGGCACTGTGGCGGTGTTTTGCGACACGCTGCAGATCAACCGACGGGTGGAGGAGGGGCCGTGGGAGGGCTGGCGGTTGCCCTACAGCGCCGATGAATCACCCCTGCTCGGTGGTGAGGACCGCCTGGTGGCCTCCCTCTGCGCGAATGTGCGCCAGGCCGGCCGCGGTGGCCCAGGCGAAGCACCTCCGGCGCTGGGGACTCCGGCGAAGCCAGGGCCGCCGGTCAAGCCTGTGGCTCCCTGAGGACGCCAGAGGGGCGGAGGAGTGGGCCTCAGCTCCAGTGCAGCGTCATCGGCACCGCCCCCTCCAGGCTCCGCTTCACCGGGCAGCCTTCCCCGGCGCGGATCAGCAGCTGGCGTTGCGCGTCCTCCAGCCCCGCCGGCAGCTCAATCCACACCTCCAGGGAGGCGATGCGTCGCTCCCCTTCGCTGGTCATCGTCTTCTCCACCCGCGCCTGGCAGCCCTCCAGGGCCAGGCCATGGCGCTCGGCCACGATCCCCAGGATCGTGAGGATGCAGGTGCTCAGGCCGGTGGCCACCAGATCGGTGGGGGAGAAGGATTCACCCCGTCCCTGGTTGTCCAGCGGCGCATCGGTGAGCAGCTCCCGGCCCGAACCGGCATGCACCGAGCGGCAGCGCAGGCCACCCTCGTAGTGGCTCGTCATCAGGGTCATGGTGGGGGCGCGGCCTAGGTTTCCCCCACTCTGGCCCGCCTCGATGGTGCCCGACTGGATGGTGCCCGCCTTGATGGTGAGAGGCGTTCTGCCCCTGGCTCTGGCGGCGCCGGTGGAGGGGTTGGCCAAGGCGATCCAGCTCTCGGTGGCGCCGGTCTTTCTGCTGGCGGGGGTGAGTGGCTTGCTGGGGGTCTTCACCAACCGGCTGGCGCGCATCATTGAGCGCGCCCGCGTGTTGCAGGACCAGGCCCGCTCGGCGCCGATTGCGCGGGGGCGTGAGGTGCGCCGCGAGCTGTTGGTGCAGAAGCGGCGCATGACCCTGGTGCTGCGGGCGATCCAGTGCTGCACCGTCACGGTATTGCTGGTGTGCCTGGTGGTGGCGGTGGTGTTTGTGAGCGCGGTGGCGCGGCTCGATCTGGCCCTGCTGGTGGTGCCCCTGTTCGTGGCGGCGATGGCCTGGCTGATGGCGGCGGTGGTGCTGTTCCTGATCGAGATGCAGCTGGCGGCGGAGCAGTTGCGACGGCGCTTCTGAGGTTCTGGGGGCGGCTGCTCCAGGCGCGCCTCAGGGCGCCAGCCCCAGCTCCTCCAGCAGGGCCCGCTGCCGCGCCGGACTGACAAAACGGTGGGCCGCCATCGCGCCACTCACCGCCACCGGGGGCACGCCGATGCCCGGGAACACCCCCGCCCCACAGAGCACCAGACCCTCGATCGGCGTGCCGCCACCGGGGAAGGGCCCCCGTTCGGCCGGCCAGGCCGGTCCGTAGCTGCCGCGCGCCACCCGCAGATACCGGCGGTGGGTGAGGGGGGTGCCCTGCAGCTCGACCACCACCCGCTCCCGCCAATCCGGCAGCAGGCGGGCGAACACCTCGCCGAAGAGGCCGCAGCGCTCCGCTTTGCGCGCCTCGTAGGCGGCGCTGCCCGGTTCGAGTCCCTCCCACAGCTCCCAGGGTTCGTTGGCGGGGCTGTAGGCGTGCAGCACCTGGTGGCCGGCCGGGGCCAGGGCCGGATCGAGCACCGAGGGCAGCGAGAACACCAGCACATTGCGCTCGGCGGTGATGCCGCGCTGCCAGTCGCCCACCCACACATGGTGGATCGGCAGGCTGCAGGGCTCGGGATGGCGCAGTGCGAGATGCCAGTGCAGAAAGCTGGCGCAGGCGGGCGTGGCGGCCTGGCGATCGCGCCAGCGGCTCGGGCCGGCCTCGGGCGGCAGCAGGGCGAGGGAGTCCCAGGGGCTGGCGTTGCTGATCACGCCCTGGCGGGCGCGCAGCTCCTCGCCGCCCTCCAGCCGCACCCCGACGGCCCGGCCCCCCTCCACCAGAATCCGCTCCACGGCCGAGCGCAACCGCAGGGTGCCGCCGTGGCGCTCCAGGCCCCGCACCAGGGCGTCGGCCACGGCGGGGCTGCCGCCGAGGGGGTAGTCAAGGCAGGCGCCGGGCTCGAACCACTCGCCGAACAGGGTGGCCATGGCGGCGGCGCTGGTCTGCTCCATCCCCAGGCCGGAGATCAGGAAGCAGAGCAGCTCACACCAGTGCAGGAGAAAGGGATCGCGCAGGTGGCGGCGGGCGATCGGCCCGAAGGCTCCCCCCAGGCTCGCCAGCTCCCGCGCCTGGCCCAACAGCCCCAGGGCCCCGCCGGCGCCGAGGCTGAACGCCAGGCCCGGCCCGGGGCGCAGGGCCAGCAGCGGCAGGGAGCGAGCGGCCCGGCAGCGGGGTTCGAGCGCGGCCATGAAGCGGGCCCATTCGTCGGCCACCGCCGTGCCCCGCAACGTGCGCAGGACGGCGAGGAAGGGCTCCAGGCCCACCCCCACCGTCAGGTCGCCTTCGGGCAGCAACAGACCCCAGTCGCTGTAAGACACCACCGGCACGCTCTCGCCCACTGCCCGCAGCACCTGGGCCAGGGGGTTGGCGCTGGGCCAGCGACCCAGGCCGCTCCAGAGGGAGGGGCCACTCTCGAAGTGGAAGCCGCGGCGGCTGAAGCCATGGGCAGCGCCGCCGGGGCGGTCGTGGGCCTCCAGCACCAGCACGTCGAGGCCGTGGCGGGCGGCCAGGGCCCCGGCGCAGAGGCCGCCCAGGCCGCTGCCGATCACGATCAGATCCGACACCGCCCCTCCCGCTCGGCGCACAGCTGATCGAGGGAGGGCCGCCGGGTGAGGCGCAGGCGGCCGGCGGCCCAGAGACGGTAGAGGCCATCCGCCACGGGGCCCAGCACGGGCCAGCGGGTGGGGGCATAGAGCCACCCCAGGCCGATCAGGCTGTAGGCGCGCCGGAACACCGCCACATCCCGCAGCAAGCTGCCATCGGCGGCGAGGCCATGGATGCGCCCCATCGCTTCGCGATAGCCGATGCCGCCATTGGTGAGCGGGTCATAGTCCGGCGCGTCGATGTCGACGAAAGCGAGCTGGCGGCCCCCGGTGTTGTGGCTGGCATCGCGGGCCTCCAGGAATCGCACCTCGCGCACGCACAGGGGACAGCCGCCGTCGTACAGAACGGTGAGCGCGGCGGGGCTGGAGGGGGGCAAAGCGGCGGGCCGGGCGGCCGGAGGCGGATCGGGGGGTGATGCTAGGGGTCCCTGCCCAGTGCCGATGGCCGCCACGCCCCTCTCCTCCGAGCAGATCGCTGCCCTGGCGGCCGAGCTGCCCCACTGGTCCCTGGTGAACGGCAAACTTCAGCGCGAGTTGCGCTTCGCCGACTTTTCCGAGGCCTTCGGCTTCCTGAGCCGGGTGGCCCTGGCGGCCGAGGTGCTGGGCCATCACCCGGAGTGGAGCAACGTCTGGAACCGGGTGACGATCGCGCTCACCACCCACGACACCGGCGGCCTCTCCAACCTTGATGTGGCCCTGGCCCAACGCATCGATGCCCTCGCGGTCGCTGGCGGATGCGCTGATTAGCTTCGGACTGAGCCGCCTGCCTCCCGATGGGATTCCGCTATCTCGATCAGATCGCCACCCGCGAACACCTCGACGAGTTTCTCCAGCTGACCGATCTGGCCGCCGGCGCTGGCCATGCGGCGAGCAATGTGTTCGCGCTGGCCGATCGCCTGCGGGATTCGGCACCGATGCGCCTGTGTGAACGGATCTTGGCGGAGAATCCGGCGGCTCAGGGTCTGATCCAGCAGCGCCGGCTGAGCGGTCCTTACGACGCCGAGGCCCTGCGCCTGCTGCCGCGCGGCACGCTCGGTCACACCTACGTGACGATCCTGGATGCGCTGGGATACGACATCAACTTCTTCCCCGAGCCGGCGTTCTACAACAATCTCGAAACTGATGCCGATTATATCAACTACCGCGTCTTTGCCACCCATGATATCCATCACATTGTCAGTGGTTTCAGCCTCGATGGCTTCGGTGAACTCGGTGTGATCAGCATCAGCGTTGGCCAGTTCAACCATCCGGGCCTCGCCTTCACCGATCTGATCAGCCTGCTGCTCAATTGGTTCCGCAGTGACACGCCGGAGCACCAGCTCGATACCCACGCCGAGCGCCTGCGCACCGCCAGCTACACCTTCCGCATGATCAGCCACGGTCTGGAGATTGCCTCCGAGGCCCAGCCGCTCTTCCCGGTGATCTGGGAGGAGCGGATGGGCCAGGACCTGGGCGAGCTGCGGCGGGAGCTGGGGGTGCAGGCGGTGGAGGAGGGGCCCTGGAGCTGGGCCACCCATCCCCAGATCAGCGCCGCCCTGGCGGGCTGATCGCCACCCTTAGACCAGGGCCGGTAGGCGGGCGGGATCGGCCGGTCGCAGCCGCAGGCTGGCCGTTTCCCCTTCCCCCTCCACCGCCACGTCGATGGTGGCGCCGGGGGCGAAGGTGCCGGCCAGGATCGCCTTGGCGATTGGCGTTTCCAGCTCGCGCTGGATGGCGCGCTTGAGCGGCCGGGCCCCGTAGACCGGGTCGTAGCCCACAGTCGCCAACCAGTCGAGGGCGGTGCTGTCGAGTTGCAGCCCCAGCTTCTTCTCCTCCAACCGTTTGCGCAGCCGCTGCACCTGCAGCTCCACGATCTGCCGCAGCTCCTCCTGTTTGAGGCTGTGGAAGATGATCGATTCGTCGAGGCGGTTGAGGAATTCCGGCCGGAAGTGGCCGCGCAGCGCCTCATTCACCCGCCGCTCCATCTCAGCGTGGCGGCCGGGATCGCCCGCCAGATCGAGGATCGACTGGCTGCCGATGTTGCTGGTGAGAATCAGCACGGTGTTGGTGAAATCCACCGTGCGGCCCTGGCCATCGGTGACGCGGCCGTCATCGAGGATCTGCAGCATCAC
>CAIVPT010000049.1 GCA_903907855.1 uncultured Synechococcaceae cyanobacterium
CGTCAGCCTTAACGGCCTCGCTGTAAGGACGCATCGATCAACTCCATGAGCCCCCTGGTGAACGAAAAATGGGCGGGACAGAGAGGCGTCAACTTTGCTGGCAGAGGGGGCGCTCAGATGTCTGCAAACGCGTCCGGGCTTCCTCGCAGGTATTGAGACCCCCCACACGCCCCCATTTCTGAGTTCAAAAGCAAGGAGGCCGTGGATGTGGCTACCAGCCGCAAGACCTCCTGCAGATTGCCCTCAACGATATTGAAGATGCAAGCCCGCACGTGCTTGTAGGGGACAGATAGACAATGTGGGAAACCTGCCAGCCGCGCTAACGAAAAATGATGTGGAACCCTCAAACCGCTTCAGGGTGAATGAGAGCCCTTAACCGGCCAGACTGGTGAGGAGGTACGACCATGAAACACAGCCGCGGTAGCGAGCACCCACCCACCGGATGTGCAGCCTCTGGAGCCCAAGGCTCGAGTGCATCATCGCCAATACCGCCGACTGCCTGATCACCTTCATCTCTGATGCTGGCCACTGGAGGTGATGAGAGAGCGAAGCTCTGCACCGTGGCATAGGCAGATCCCTGGGGTTGACCCTCCGTAGGCCGAACGGACTCCCTGGCGTTGTCTTCTGGATGATCTGGCGACCTGGATTGATGGGGGACCGATCAGCAGAGCAGCCAGCGACCGAAGACGTCCCTGGTCGAGTGGCGCCCTCTCCCTTGAAGCGCTGGAGGCCCCCGAGCACATCCGTGAGGCATGGCTCAGCACAACCAAGTTCGTTTCTGGCCTGCTGAGTGTGATGCGCGACATTGCTGCGCTGATGCCCCCTCTGCCAGCAAAGTTGACGCCTCTCTGTCCCGCCCATTTTTCGTTCACCAGGGGGCTCATGGAGTTGATCGATGCGTCCTTACAGCGAGGCCGTTAAGGCTGACGTCCGTCGTCGGATGAGCCCGCCTCACCGCCAGAGCGTGACAGAGATCGCCCAGGAGCTGGGCATCCACGTGATCACCCTCTACAAGTGGCGGAAGGCCTGGCGGTTGCAAGGGGAGGTGGTGCCAGCGACTCAGAAGGCGCCTGAGGGCTGGGGTGCTGCCGACAAGTTCACCGTGGTGCTGGAGACCGCTGGGCTGAATGACACCGAGCTCGGCGCCTACTGCCGGGAGCGGGGTTTGTATCCCGAACAGGTGGACCGCTGGCGTCAGGCGGCCCAAGATGCCAACGCACTGCCGCAGCTGACGATGGCCGAGCAGAAGGATCTGGAGAAACGTCATCAGCAGGACCAACGGGAGATCAGGCGGCTGCAGCAGGAAGTCCGGAGGAAGGACAAGGCTTTGGCGGAGGCGGCGGCATTGCTGTTGGCGGCAAAAAAGATCCAGGCCTTCTGGGGAGAGGACGGGGACACCTGACGTCTCCTGATGATCGCCGGAGGGCTCTGCAGATCCTGGAAGAGGGCCTGGAAGCGGGCGCCCGGGCCCGCGAACTGGCCAAGCTGCTTGGGGTGGGGCTGAGCACCCTGCAACGTTGGCGGCGCCAGTTCGCGGGTGATGGGGACGGACTGGATGGCCGTAAAGGCAGCCCCCGCCAGGTGTCTCACCGACTGACAGAGGAGGAGCGACAACGGATTCTGGACACCTGCAACCAAAAGGACTTCGCCGCGCTTCCCCCTGGCCAGATCGTGCCGATCCTGGCGGATGAAGGTTTGTACGTTGGATCGGAGCGCAGCTTCTACCGGGTGCTGCATGCCCATGACCAGGTCCACCGCCGTGGCCGTGCCAGGCCTCCCCAAGAGCCTCGGGCAGTGCCGCGTCTGGAAGCCAAGGGCCCTAATGAGGTGTGGAGTTGGGATATCACCTACCTGCCCACCAGTGTTCGGGGAATTTGGCTGTACCTCTACATGGTGGTTGACGTCTGGAGCCGCAAGGTGGTGGCCTGGGATGTGGGGGATCGAGAAGATCCCAAAATCGCCGCGGATCTGGTCAGCCGGGCCTGCCTGCGGGAGCGGATCATCAAAGGTCGGCAACAGCCCTTGATCCTCCATGCCGACAACGGCAATGCCATGCGAGCCGCCACCTTGGAATCCCGCCTGGAAGAGCTTGGAGTGCTGAGATCCTTCTCCAGGCCAAGGGTCAGCAATGACAACCCCTATTCTGAATCCCTGTTCCGCACGGTCAAATACCGGCCGGACTACCCCAACCGGCCATTCAGAACAAGAGAGGAGGCTTGCCTGTGGGTGGCAGCCTTTGTGGAGTGGTACAACCATCAGCACCGCCACAGCGGCATCCAATTCGTGACGCCTCACCAGCGCCATAGTGGCCAGGCCGTCGCCATCTGCGCCCGCCGTGACCAGGTCTATGCGGAGGCCCGGGAGCGACATCCACGCCGATGGTCGCGGGGCACCCGCTGCTGGCGTCAACCGGAGGTCGTGTGGATCAATCCACCGCCCCCGGAGGGCAATGACCACAAACCCGCTAAGCTGAAGAAGTTCGCCTGATCGGCGAAAG
>CAIVPT010000050.1 GCA_903907855.1 uncultured Synechococcaceae cyanobacterium
CGATCTCGCTGGGGGTGGCGTGGTGCCCCTCCCGGTCGCCGTAGAGGCTGCGCGCCTCCTGCAGCACCGGCCCGGCCATGAACCAGTTGGCCAGCTGACAGCGCAGCCGCGGCGCCACCGGCAGCCCCCGCGCCGCGGCACTGCCGTAGGCCTCGGCAAAGGCCGCCCGGGCGGTGGCGATGTTACCGCCATGGCCGTTGATCACGAAGATCCGCTCGAAGCCGTGCCGCGCCAGCGACAGCACCACGTCGTGCAACACCGCCAGCAGGGTGGAGGGCTGCAGGCTCACGGTGCCTGGGAAGCCCAGGTGGTGCTCCGCCATGCCGAAGTTCTGGGCCGGGGTCACCAGCACGCCGGTGCGGCGCCCCACCTCCAACGCCACCGCCTCGGCGGTGAGGGCATCGGTGCCGATGGCGCCGGTGGGGCCGTGCTGCTCGGTGGAGCCCAGGGGCACGATCACCCCGCGGCAGCGCTCCAGGTAGGCCTCCACCTCCGGCCAGCTGCGCAGCTGCAGGCGGATGTCCTCGGGGGGCGGAACGGTCATGGAGAGCACGGCGGGTCGGGGGGATCTGCCTAGGATCGCGTCCATCCGGGATCTCCGTGATGCTGCAACGCAAGCTCGACCAGTTCTGCGCTGAGCAGCGACCGGTCTGGGTGTTCCTGCGCGATCAGCAGCGCTGGATCGAGGAGGCGCTGGTCGTCGATGTCCAGGGCGATCTGGTGACCCTCCGCTACGAAGACTCCGACGAGGAGGAGCTGCACAGCTGGGAGGAAAGCGTGCGGCTCGATTCGATCGGGGCGGTCAGCACGCGCCTCTCGCGCGTCAGCCGCAGCCTCAGCGCCGACGATCTGCCCACCACCGGCGATTGTCCGGACGCTGAGAGGCTTGGCCGCTCCGGCGGCGGCGCGTCCTCCTGAGCGCAGCGGCCCTCCGTGGGCCGTGCCGTTAGTGGGCCGTGCCGTTGCCGTCGTAGTCGTCGCTGTCGTAGTAGCCGCCGCGGGTGCCGAAGTAGAGCGTGGCGAGGCAGAACAGGCCGCTGCCCACCAGCAGCACCGATCCGAGGTTGAAGCTGGCCGGTTCCATGGGGCGCTCTCGCAAGGGCGGGGCTCCCAGTCTGGCGGCTACGGCCCCGCCCTGCCTCAGGTTGCCTTGAGCGCGGCGGCCACCCGCTCCATCACCTCGCCCCAATCCCCCCGCCGCCGCTGCCGGAACAGGCGCAGGCCGCTCGGGTACCAGAAGCTGCTCTCCCCCTCCAGGCCCCAGCGCCAGTCGGGGATGTCCTTGAGCAGCAGCCAGGTGGGGTGGCCCAGACCCCCGGCCAGGTGCGCCACGCCGCTGTCCGCGCAGATCAGCCGGTCGCAGGCCGACAGGATCGCTGCGGTCTCCAGGAAGTCCCAGCTTTGATCGATCTCCTCCTGGGCTGCCACGAAGCGATCGCGGAAGGGGCAGGCGGCGAGCTGCTCGGCGCCGAATCCCTTCTGAAGGGAGAGGAAGGTGGCCTCGCCGCTGCGGGCCAGGGGGGCAAAGGTGTCGAGGGGGAGGGAGCGGCCGCGGGCGTGGCGCCGCTCGTGCTCCGGATTCCCCTGCCAGTGGAGCGCCAGCAGCGGCCGCCTTTCGCCGGCCAGGCGCTGCCGCCAGCTCGCCACCAGCTCCTCGGGAACTTGCAGGTAGGGCGCCTGCACCAACGGCCGCTCCCGGCTCACCCCCAGCAGCCCGGGCAGCGAGAGCAGCGGCAGCCATGGTCCGTTCCACTTCTGGCCCTCGGCGGGTGTGAGTGGGTCGCTCTCCAGGCCGGAGGCCTCCAGCAGGCGATGCAGGGCGGGCGGGGCGCAGAGCCGCACGGCCATGCCCCGTTGGCGCAGCAGGGGCAGATAGCGCACGAACTGGAGCGTGTCGCCCAGGCCCTGTTCGGCTACAAGCAGCAGCGACGTGCCCGCCGGCAA
>CAIVPT010000051.1 GCA_903907855.1 uncultured Synechococcaceae cyanobacterium
GCGGTTGCAACCAGCCAATCGAATGGCAGGCGGCTCCAGCCTGCAACCCGGTAACGATCTCGCTGTCTGGGATCCAGCAGCACATTGCCATCCGTGCTGCTAATCACCGACGGAACCCGCAAACCACAAATCAGGCGCCCGGTGGTTTTGGCCTGATCAACGGCGTTGAGAAATTCGCGGCCGATGCTTTGGGCATTTGGACCGACTGGTCGCACATTCCAGTTGGTTGGCAAGAGGATATTGAGGTTTTCCAGGGTTGCAACAGATTGGTCTGGGATCTCAATTTCGGCGATGGTTAGCTCAGAGAGATGGGACCAGCCTGGACGACTGACCACTTCAAGGATGGCGAGAGACTGCACCTCGGCAGCGTAGAGGATTTCCGTTTTCTTGTTGTTGAAGCGCCAGCCATCGCGGGCGACGGATGCACTCGCGTCGAGTGGGTCAAAGCTCAACCTGGGCTTGCGACTGGCTCGGTAGACCAGCATGGTGTGGTTTAAAGGGGCCCGCCATCGGCGTGGGCTTGCAGTTCGTTGAGCACGATCCTTTCGCCTTCGCTCGTTTTCACGAGCTCTGCCGGCGTGTTGCCCCCGAGGGCGAAGTTTGGTGTGTGCATGTAGGCACGAGCTGCGTCGAGGCTCCCCAGCACGTCGGCGGCGGTCAAGGTGGCCCGAGCTCCCCGCATGGCTTTCTCGCTTGCGGCTGTGTCCAGTGCTGCGCCCAGGCGTGATTTGATGGTTTTGAAGCTCATTCCGAAGAATCCTTCGGCATCCGAGAGGGTGTCCAGGAACATCGAGGACGAGATCAGGAGCGTTTCGCCTGCCAGGCCGCTGACCAGTCGTCGATGCACAGATAAGGGATCGCTGGGTTGCGTATTTTTGGCTTCCCCCTGAAGAAGGAAAGCCTGGGTTGCCTTCCATACGTTGGCGAGTTCCACTTTCTTCAGCATCCGCACCTGAACCTGCAGCTCCTCGTCTTCGAAGAGCGCGAGCAGCCTGCCGTCAACGGACGCTCCCTCTGCAGGGCTACCGACTCGAGGACTTTCGTGGGTAGGTTCCTGAACCGCCGAGATGGTACGAGGTGTCCGCATTGGACTTTTCCATGGCTGTTCATGGAGTCTATCCTCCGTCGAGGGGCTTCGTGGACTCCCGGATGTCGTAGCGCAGCCAGCGGCAGTCGAGGCCGCCGTTGCTGACCGGCACCCGGCGGCTGGCCTTGAGGCGCAGGGCACCGGTGAGTTCGGGGTTGCCGCTGAGCAGCCAGAGGGTCCAGCCGGCGCAGCGCTGGCGCAGCATCTGGCCCAGGTCGGCGTAGAGGGCCACCAGGTCGTCGTCGGCCCCCAGGCGGGCGCCGTAGGGGGGATTGACCACCACCACCCCCGGATCTTCGGGGGGGATCAGATCGCGGGCGTCGCCCCGCTCGAAGCGGATGTGGGCGGCCACCCCGGCCCGCTCGGCGTTGCCGATCGCCTGATCGAGCACCGCCGGGTCGTGCTCCAGGCCCAGCAGGGGCGGCAGGGTGCGGGGGGTGATCGCCTGGCAGGCCGCCAGTTCCTGCTGCCAGAGGGTGGCGTCGAAATCCGGCCAGCGCTGCAGACCGAAGGCCCGGGCCTCGCCCTCCACCACCCCGGCCGGCAGCCCCAGGGCCAGGCAGGCCGCCTCGATCAGCAGCGTGCCCGAGCCGCACATCGGATCCACCAGGGGCACGGTGCCGTCCCAGCCGCTGAGGACGATCAGCCCGGCGGCCAGGTTCTCCTTGAGCGGGGCGACCCCCATGGCGCTGCGGTAGCCGCGGCGATGCAGGCTGGCGCCGCCGCCGCCATCGAGGCTGAGCACCGCTTCGCTCAGGCCCGTGCGGCGGTCGTGGTGGAGATGGAGGTGCAGGGCCAGATCGGGATCGTCGCGGTCCACCGAGGAGCGCCGGCCCCAGCGTTGGCGTTGCCGATCCACCAGGGCGTTCTTCACCGCCAGGGCGCTGTAGTGGCTGTGGGGCAGGGCGGGGGTGCCGCCGCTGGCCTCCACCCGCAGGCTGGCCTCAGGCGGCAGCCAGGTGTCCCAGTCGGCGGCGGCCTGCACGCCGGCGGCCAGGGCGTCGGGGTGGGGGCAGGGGAAGCGGGCGAGGGTGCGCAGCAGCCGGAAGGGCAGGCGGGCGCGCAGGTGCAGGCGGTAGTAGGTGGCCAGGGTGCAGCGGGCGCTCACCTGCAGGCGGCCGGGCTGCACCTCAGACGCGCCAAGGGTGCTGAGCTCCGCGGCGGCCACGGCCTCCAGGCCTGGGGGCACCACGGCGGTGAGCGCGAAGGGGGCGGAGTGCCGGGAAGGGGTTGTCATCCGTGCTGTGCGCCTGCCGTTCGGCGAGCCAGATGACCTAGCTAGCAGGTCATCTTCTGAACAGTCCAGTCGGCTCGCTAGGCGGTGAGCACCCCCCCGCCAGCCGCCCAGGCGGCTTTCGGTAGGCCGCGTCATAACTGGTGAGCTGGAAGCGCAGCGCCAGGCTCAGCAGGCTGGCCGGTTGAGGAGGAGCGGCATCGATGCGGATCGGCAGCAGGGCCACCTGATCCACCACTGCGTCGCAGTAGGGCGACGTCTAGTTGGCGAGAAACCAGCCGCAGAGCACCGAATTGTCGAGCACGAAGGGGGTGGCGGACATCGCTGGCCTCAATCCA
>CAIVPT010000052.1 GCA_903907855.1 uncultured Synechococcaceae cyanobacterium
ACCTAAGCGCGTAAACGAATCAAGATAACCTGCATTGTCATTGTATAAATCAGGCACATTCAGCTGCACGGGCAGGCCCGTGGTGGGGTCAATCTTGTAGAAGCGTCTTGTATTTGCGATATTATTGGCTGTGAAGTAAAGCGTTCCGCCAATGTCAATCAAGTTCGCTGGAATGGAGCTGCCTGAGCCCGCATTGATGTCGAGAAGAATCGGATCGCCTGATGCTGTATCTAGGCGATAAAGCTCAACACCATCGCTGCCATTATCAGCCGTAAAGTAAAGCGTTCCACCACTGATGGTGAGATTGGTGATGCTGGAGCTGTTGGAGCCGGGTCGAATATCATTCACTAAGACCGGCAGGTTGTCATTCGGATTTAACTTCCACAGCTCTTCGCCGCTTGTAGAGGTGGATGCGTTGAAATAAAGTATTCCATTTGCATCGAATAAATTCCGCGGCGACGAGCTATTATTTCCAGGAACAACCTCAACCACGATTGGATCGCCCGTAGCTGAATCAATTCGCCAAAGCTCGGTGCCCGTGGTTGGGTTGTAGGCTTGGAAGTAGAGTGTGCCGTTGATTTTGGTTAGATTGCTTGGAGACGAGCTGCTGCTACCGGCATAAATATTAATAAGTACAGGCGTACCAGTGCTGCTTTCCAGGCGGTAAAGCTCTGTGCCATTGGCTGTGGTAAAGGCGGTAAAATAAAGTGTATTGTTGACACCAACTAGGTTGCCAATATTAGGTGAGCCAGTGCCAGGAATGTCGACCAAGGAGACAGCGCCTGTTCCGGGATCTGCCCGCCACAGTTCGGTACCATTGACATCATCGTTGGCCGTAAAATAAAGAATTCCACCGATCTGAATAAAGTTGGAAGGATCGGAATTGAGGGTTGTCGTATTGATGTCTTGAACCAGGCTGGTTCCCTCCGCTGTGCCATCGGTTCGCCATAGTTCAACGCCTTGGTTGTAATTGTCGGCAGTAAAGTATAGTTTGCCATGGCTTGAAATTAGACTCGCCGGGCTTGAACTGCCTGTTCCAAGGTAGATGTCCTTTAGCGAGATTGGATTGCCTGTTGCCGGGTCGATCTTCCAAAGCTCGTAACCGCTTGCAGACGTGTAAGCCTGGAAATAAAGGGTCCCATTCGCATAAACTAAGTTACGCGGGTGAGAGTTGCCGCTCCCAGCAACAACCTCAACCACACTTGGAGCGCCCATCTCTGGGTCGATCCTCCAGAGTTCGTAACCACTGCTTGGCTTATAGGCTTGGAAGTAGAGGGTGCCGTTGGCATTGGTTAGGTTATTTGGGTTGGAGCTGCTGTTGCCGGGTAGAATATCAATGAGTACAGGAGTGCCAGCGCTGTTTTCAATGCGATACAGCTCTGTGCCATTGCTTCCATTGTTTCCGGTAAAATAAAAGATTCCATTGATATTCGTGAAATTTCCGATGCCGGAGCCATTTGCTCCTGGATAGATGTCGATCAGGGAGACGACGCCCGTCGACGGATTGGCGCGCCAAAGCTCTGTTCCGTTGACATCATTGTTGGCCGTAAAATAGAGAATGCCGCCAATATCAATGAAGCTAGCGGGATTAGAGCCTAGGCTGGTTGAATTGATGTCGGCGACGAGAGTGGGCTCGGTATGTGCTGACATTTCAATCGAAATCTGCCTGTCATTGAGAGTGATGCGGGCGTGATCCTGTTCCGCCTTCAGTAGTGACGACCTTGATTCGCTGATGCCACCTGTCAAAGCCAACGTTGCAAAAATCTCCCCCTCGTCGCCAGGCGTATCGAGGGCATTGATTTGGGCATCCACATGATGCCCATATTCTTCCAGCAGCACGGCCAGCAGCTCGGTCTCACTCGCGCTCTGCACAAACCAGCTCGCCAGATAGATACGGTCAGTGGCCATGGCATAGGCACCCTTGGCGCCATGGGCGAAACTACCATCCACCACTTCTATTGCTGGAAAAGCGCTCCCATCGCCTTGGAGCCATTGTTGCTGAAATGAAACCGCTCGATCCACGTCGTAGTCCACCCCAAATGCTGTGGAGAAGTCGTCCCAAAACCGTGGAGACCTGGAAAAACGGCTTAGCGTGTCCAGGACCGCCTCGAGCGATAGCTTGTTTGGTAATGGCATCGACTGCATCGACGAGTGGGTACGGAATCATAGGAGTTTTTAGCGCAGTCAGCTGTCCCGCTTTGTCGCGGTGGCTTCTATTTGTAAATCTTAATGAATCGTGTGTGGGCGGCGGCTGTGGGGCCAGTCCGTTGCATGCCAGGCTCGCCAGGTGCGTTCCACCCCGCGGTTGGTGTAGTGACTCGCCCCCTTCCCCTTGTGGTGCCGCCCCATTTGCGGTGGCTTGCGCTCGGGGCAGGGGTGCAGAAGGTGCGGCCACGCACGTGGTGGCCAAGCCCTGCTTCACGCAGCAGGCGATCCAGGGCGGCGAACGAGGCCGTCCTGGCGAAACCCTTTGCGGGGCTGACCCAAAGGCGGAGCCGACGCCCAAGCCGCTGCTCCCTGGATTGACTCGCCAGTGCTGAGCCGGGAGCTTGCCCCCGCATTGACAGGGTCAGGCTTGCTCCGTGTCAATCATGTTGACGGACGTTTTGCCTCTATAGATTGGTGCCCATTCGATTTGTTTCCCCTCCACCCCTGGGTGACACCTCTGTTTCCATGATTTGCCGCCCTTCCATCTCTGGGTTTTCAGCTGCTGCCATCTACGCGATCTAGTGCTGATTCCGTCCCAACCGGTCACGGAGCCGGCCGCGTTGCAGGGTCCGCAGCTGGCGCTCTCTATCGCTCTCCAGGTGCCTTGTCGTATTAGTCGCTCCAGCAGCGCCTTTGCCCTGAGCGGTGGGTCGATCTCCCGCCAGCCGGGCACGTTGTGGCTGTCCTAGCCCTTGAACGTGCGTACCGCCGCCCCTCGGCGCACCGCGCCGGTGGCGTACGGCGGTTGCCGCCAGTTCTTGACTGCGCTGGCCTTGTGCATGGGGGCTGTGAGCCGATCCACTGTGGCGCTGCCCATCGCCAGAATCTGCCCCCGCACCCCTGGCTCCAATCGCGGGTGGCCTTGCGGCTTCAGCGATTCCACCAGCATCGGGAGCAGGGCCGCCAGACGTTTTCTGAAGAGCCGATCGCCCGACTCCCACAGCTGTACCAACGCCGCTGAAGCCACCTGCTCCTATGGGCTCATGGGTGCGGCTGGAGAGGCCTCGACGCATCGCCCTGACTGGCTGATCCGCTCGCCCCTCAACCTGCTTGTCGTCGACCAGATGGAGGTGCTCGTCCGTACCCCCTGCCGAATTCGACCGCGATCACCCTGCCACTCCCCGCCGCACGTGAGGCGCTTCGGCAGGACCACCGCCGTCACGCGCGCCGCCGAAGGCGAATCGCTGCGCATCAACTCCCGCTTCGGCAGCAGCAAGGCAGGCTTCCAGATGAACGACCTCTGACCGGCCGGCTTACCGCCCCTGGCCCAGCACCAGCCGCACCACCACCACGCTGGTGATCAGCACCACGCCGCTCACCCAGATCGTGCCGCTGCGCTCCACCAGCCACTCCAGACCCTGGGGCAGCCGATGGCGTCGGCCGCTCAGCCAGACCGTGAGGCCCCCCAGGAGCAGCAGGGGGACTCCCAGCGCCAGCAGCAGGGCCGTTTCGGCACTCATGGCTGGATCATGGCTGGAGCCGCCCTCCCCTCATCGGCTGGGCACGAACCGCAGCGCCACGCCGTTGTTGCAGTAGCGCTTGCCGGTGGGGCGCGGGCCGTCGTTGAACACGTGGCCCTGGTGGCCGCCGCAGCGCCGGCAGTGGTATTCGGTGCGGGGCACGATCAGCTTGAAATCCTTTTTGGTGACCACCGCCTCGGGCAGCGGCTGCCAGAAGCTTGGCCAGCCCGTGCCGCTCTCGTACTTCGCCTTGGAGCTGAACAACGGCAGGCGGCAGCCGGCGCACTCGAACGTGCCCGCCCGCTTCTCGGCGTTGAGCGGGCTGCTGAACGGTCGCTCGGTGCCCTCACGCCGCAGCACGTCGTAGGCGGCGGGGCTGAGGCGATCGCGCCACTGGGCATCGCTCAGCCGCCAGGCCGGATCGCTGGCGGCGGCGGCCGCCTCCGCCGCCTCGGGCCGCAGCCACGGCATCAGGCCGGCCAGCGGTGCGGTGATCACCGCAACTAGCGAAATCAGCCGGTCGAGCAGGGCGCGGCGGGGAAGGGGATCGGACATGGGGTTAGCGGCCTCAGCCCACCCAGCCAGCCGACAGCACCGTGGCCAGCCCCATGAACAGGGCCACCAGGATCCAGGTGACGCGGTTGAGGGCAGCCTCGGCGGAGCGGGCGCTGGTGAACATCGAGCCGCCGCTGGCGGCCAGGCCCCCCATGCCATCACCCTTCGGGCTGTGCAGCAGCACCGTGACGATGATCAGCAGGCCGCTGATCATCCACAACACGGTCAGAACGTTCTTGATCATGGGGGCAGGCTAGCCGGCCAGGTGGGCGGCGAGCGCGGGCAGCTGCTCCAGCACCGCCCTCCACAGCGGCTCCCCCAGGTGGGGCCGCAACTCCTGCAGCAGCGCCGCCAGATGCTCGATCGGGCCGCTGCCCGCCGGGGGGGGCGTGGTGCCTTCCAGCACCTCCAGGGCGTAGGCCAAGAGGATGTGGGGGGAGGGGTTCGGCAGGTGGGTGATCTGTAGCCGGGTCGCCTCCAGCACCGCCACGCCCGCCTGGGTGGCCGACAGGGTGGCCCCGTGCACGCGGCTCTGGGCCTGCAGCTCCGGCAGATGGCCGATCCGCTGGGGCACCGCCTGAAAGGCCCGCAGCCAGTACTCGAAATCAAAGGCGCAGCGCAGCGACGCATTCCAGGGGCCCACCAGCAGCGTCAGGGTGCGGCGCCAGAACACAGTGGGCTGGCAGATGAAGCAGTAGTCGCGGAAGCCGGCCAGCCCCACCTGCGGCCCCCGGGTGGGGTAGCGCTCCAGCGGCCTCCCCATGGCATCGATGTGCTCCCCCTCGCCGTAGACCATCAGCCACTGGGGCTGGGCCGCCAGGGCCGCCACCGCCCGGCCCGGGGCGCCCGGGGTGTAGCGGTCGTCGGCGTTCAGCCAGCCGATCACCGTGCCGCGGGCCTGGGGCCAGGCCCGGTTCAGGGCATCGGCCGGGCCGTGGTCGGTGCGGGACACCAGCCGCAGCCGCCGCTCGTCCCTGCAGCGCCGCTCAATCCGCTCCAGCGATCCGTCGCCTGAGCCGCCATCGGCGATCAGCAGCTCCAGCACCGTGGGATCGGCCAACACGCTCTCGATCGCCTCCTCCAGAAACCGGCCCCCGTTGCGGCAGGGCATCAACACCGAAACGCAGGGCCTGGCGGTCGCCGGGCTCCCGGGGGGGCTGGTGGCAGGGCTGTCCAGGGGGCTGGTCGCGGGGCTGTCCAGGGCGGGGATCGCGGCGGCAGCGGGCGGCGCTTCCATGGGATCGCGCCCAACCCCGCCTAGCCTGCCCGCTCCTAGCGCCCCTGGCATGCAGCGCTTCGCCGATCAGCCCCTGGGGGATCGGCCGGCCGTGGTGGTGCTCGGCGCGGCGAAGCTCGGCAACTACGTGGTGCTCCAGCCGCTGCTGCGCGGCCTGCGCCGCAAATACCCCCACGCCCACCTCACCTACGTCGGCAGCCGCCGCACCCTTGAGCTCGAGCGCCTCAACCCCTGGATCGACCGCAGCCTGCCCCTGGCGGAGCTTCGGGAGGCGGCCGGCGCCGTGCTGGAGGGCTGGCGCCGCCGCCGCGGTTCCCCCCACCTGGTGATCAACGCCGACGGCCACAGCCCCCACACCCGCAGCTGGGTGCGGGCCCTGGCGCCGCGCTATGTGGTGGGCCAGGCCGACCTGCCCGCCGGCGACCACCCCCTGCAGCGCCTCTCCCTCGATCCCGACTGGTCGGCGCCCGATCTGGAGCGTCGCTACGCCGGCTGGATCGGCGCATCCACCATCGGCGCTCTCTTCTGCCGCGTGGCCTGGCTGGGCAGCGACGGCGGTGATCCCCCACCCCTCCCCTCGGCTCCCCCGCCCCCCGACCTGCCGCCGGTGCTGCTGGCGGTGGATGGGGAACGCCCCGCCAAGCTCTGGCCCCTGGAGCAGTGGCGCGCCCTGTGCGAGCGGCTCGCCACGGATCTCCACCTGCCGCCCCCCTCCCTCGGCCTGGTGGGCGCTCCGCCGCGCGGCACTGGCGGCCCGGGGCGCGCCATCGAGGAGGGGTTGCTGGCCCTGGGGGTGCGGGATCTGCGGGGGCGGCTGCGGCTGCCGGAGCTGGTGGGGGCGATGGCCGCCAGTCGCCTGGTGCTGGCGATCGATTCCGGGCCGATGCATCTGGCGGCGGCGGCCGGTTGCCCCACCGTGGCGATCTTCGCGGCCGATGGGTCGGGGGTGGGGGCCAGCCCGGCCCGGTTGTGGGCGCCGCGCAGCCCCCGGGTGTGGGTGTCGACCACGCCGGTGCACTGCCAGGGTTGCCACGATCTGGCCTTCGCCAACGACGACTGCGTGGTGAGCGGCCACCCCTGCATGGCCGCCCTCGACAGCGAGCGGCTGTGGCCGCTGGTGCAGGCGGCCTGGCGCGGCGGCGGCGCCGAGCGGCTGCGCGATTTCTCCTGCGCTTAGCGCTCCAGCGACGGGGTGCGGGCGCTCACGGTCCAGCGCAACGAGGGCCGCTCCGCCAGCAGGGCGGCCCCCAGCCGCAGGGCCGGCCCCCACAGCCGCTCCTGCAGCGCCGCGGGGCGGGTGTCGTCGAGGCGGAGCAGCAGCCGTGCCCCTTCCGGCGCCTGCGCCCGCCAGCGCCGCAGCCGCAGGGGCAGCTCCGCCGGGTCCGCCAGCTGCCATTCCTCCGGCGGGGGGGGCGCCGTGGCGGCCGCCGGGGCCTCCCCGTCGGGCACCGCCGCCAGCCGCTCCAGGGCCCGCTGCCGCAGCACCCCATCCGGGTCGCGCAGGAAGTCGCAGACATCCGCCACGAAGGAGCCCCCTTCCTGGGCTGACCCCTCCCCCTGGAGCGCGGGCGGCCCATAGCGCGCCCACAGGATCCGGCCCGCCGCCTGCATCGCCGCCAGCCGCGCCGGCTCCTGCCGCAGCCGCTCCAGCCGCTCCGGCAGGGCCGCCACCGCCTCCGCCCGCTCCGGCACCAGCAGCGCCGCCTCCTCCCACAGGGTTGCCGGACCGGGCAGGGCCAGGGCGTCGGCCAGGATCACCGGGATGGCGCCGAAGCCCAGCGCCTCCCACAGGCGGATCGAGTTCGGCCCCGTCCCTGCGGGGCAGAGGGCGAAGCAGCTGTGCTGCAGGGTGGCCACGTAGGCGTCGGCGGCGTCCGCCAGGTGCCGGTGGCGCGCCCCATCGGGCCGTTGGCCGTGCACCTGCTCCCGGTAGACCTCCTGCTCGAAATGCCATTCGCCCCGCCCCTCCACCCGGGCGTCGGCCCGGGGGGGCAGGGCCAGCAGCCAGCGCCGCACGTCGCTGCCGCTTCCCTCCTGCGGTTGGAAGCCCTGGAAGCCATAGAGCAGGGGCCGGTTTGCGGCGGCGGCTGGCGGGGCGTCCGGCCGATGGCTCAGGCAGCGCACCGGCAGCAGGGGGAAGGGGTGGATGCGCAGGCCATCGCGGTGGGTTTCGCCGCGGACGGCGTGGCTCCAGAAAAGATCGGTGATGCCGGCGGCCCGCAGGGCATCGGTGTGCTCGAGGGCCCAGATGTGCTGGCAGACCGTGGCCACCGGCGTGTGATCCGGCCAGCGGCGCAGCGGCGCCGTGGGGGGGCGCAGGCCGCGGTGCACCGCGTCGATCCAGCTGGCCCAGGGGAAGGGCAGGTAGGTGGCGGCGCCGGGGGTGGGGGCGGCGGAGCCGGCCAGGCCGAGGCGGTGCAGGATCTCCCAGGCGGTGGCCTCGGTGGCGTTGGGCCGCTGCCAGGGCAGGCCCGCCATCGGCGGACCGCCGCCCGCCCCCTGCGCCGATGCCTCAGACGCGGAGGTTCTCACGCACCAGCTGCAGGATTGTGGCGATCTTCGTGCGATCGATCTGCGGGGTCAGGCGGCTGTGCAGGAAGAGGGTGCGGCACTCCTCCTCCAGGCCCGCCAGCCGCTCCTCCAGCCGCGCCAGCTGCTCCACCCGCGCCTCGCCCTGGCTGCGCGCCTGGGTGAGTTCCTGGAAGGTGTGCGTGAGTTCGTCCTGCACCTGCTTGAGCTGCAACAGGATCAGCTCCCGCTCCTCCTCGCCATCGCGCTGGCGGGCCTCCTGCTCCGCCAACCGCTGGCCCATGTCCTGCAGTCGCTGGCGCGATTCCTCCAGCTGCCGCGCCCACTCCGCCTCCTGGGACTTCTGCTTCGCCTGCAGGGACTCCTGCTCCGTGAGCAGGGCTTGGCGCTCCTCCTGCATCCGTTGCGCCTGGCCCTCCAGCTCGGTGGCCTGGTGCTCCAGCTGGCGGCGCAGCACCTCCGCCTCCGCCTCCGTCTGTTGGTGCAGCCCCGCCACATCCGCCAGCACGCCGCTGGTGGTGGCCAGCTCGCCCTTCAGCAGTTCCTGCTCCCGAGCCAGCCGCTCCAGCTCCTGGTGGTGCGCTGCGCGCAGGGACAGCCAGTCGTGCAGCAGGCGCTCCGCCAGCACCAGGCCCCGCTCGGGCGGCGCAGTTGCTGGGGCCTGGGGATCGCGGCCCAGCAGCTCGGCACAGCCCTCGAGATCGGCCAGCAGCTGGTCGATCTCCGGACGCTGGGCCAGGTAGTGCGCCACCACCGGTGGTAGGGCCGGCCCGGGGGGCGCCGGGGCGGCCTCGTCCCCGAGGCCCACCGGCTGCCCCCCAGGGGCAAGGCGCTCAAGCAGCGCCGCTGCCGCCGCCCGATCCAGCCGATCCAGGGCGATCAGCAGGACCGGTGGGCCCGGCCGTTGGCGCAGCTGCAGCATCCGCTCGGCGCTGCGCTGCCAGGCGCCCAACAGGGCGGCCAGATCCGGCGCCGCTTCCCGCGCCAGCGCCTCCGCCAGGCCGGAGCGGGGATCGCGATAGCCGAGGAGCAGCCGCTCAGGAGGGGCGGTGTCCTCCAACGGGGCGTCCGCGTGGAGAACGGTGAGCGGCCGCTCTTGCTGCAGTTGCTCCAGCACGGATGCGGGCCAAGCGCTCAGCGCATCCGCCAGCACCACCAAAGCCCCCTCGGCGATCTCCGGTGAGCCCCCAGCGGCGATCTCCGGCGTTCCCTCCTCGGTTGGCGGGGTCTCGGCGCCCATGGTCTGGGGTGCGCGGCCGCAACGGCGGGCCGGGAGTGGATGGGCTCAGCCTAGGGGCAGCCTCGACGCCCCCCGGGCAGGGAAGGAGCCGCTGCTCCGAACCTAGGATCGGCTCCCAGCCCCCCCCCGAGCGCCCCTCTTGGCGTTGTCTCCGGTCTGCGAAGCCGCCCCCCCCTGGCAGGTGCTGATCGGTCCGTTCGCCTCCGAGCACATTGAGGCCGAACTCGACCACGGCGCCCCCCTGCTGCTCGTTCCCAACGACCTGGAGCGCGCCGAGGCCCTGGCCCAGCAGTTCGAGGGCGGCGGCGGCGGCCGTCTCTCCTTTTCCCGCGACCTGCTCGCTGCCGACGATCGGGAGGTGTGCTGGTACCGCTACAGCGATCCGCGCTTCGACGGGGTGACGCCGCCGGAGGAGCTGCACCACCTGGCGCCCAACCTGCGGCTGCGGGATCTGGAGCTGCGGGCGGCGGTGCGTCTCGACAGCCTGATCCACTCCTGGGCCAACCGCGACCCCGCCCTGGCGGCCCTGGTGTCCGCCGGCGGTGGGCGGGTGTGGCTGCAGGGCAAGCAGCCGCTGCCGATCGTGGCCGGCGTCAGCCGGGTGGTGGAGGTGATCGGCGAGTTCTGCTGGACCCCCCTGGGCACGCCGGTCGATCCCCCGGGCGGGCCGGCGTCGCAGGAGCGGCTGGCCGAATGGCTGGAGTCCAGCGGCTTCCATCCCGCCGAGCGGCGCACCGTCAACGCCCAGTGCGCGGCGTCCAGCCTGGTGTGGCGCCAGGATCCGCTGCGGCGGGCCGCGGTGCGCCAGCAGCGGCTGGAGGCGGAGAGCGAGCGGCTGCGGCAGGAGCGCGACGGGCTGGGCCAGGAGCGCGACGGGCTGCGGCAGGACGTGGAAGTGCTGCGTCAGGAGGCGGAAGTGCTGCGGGCGTCGCTGGCGGAGGCCGAGGCGCGGCAGGCGGCTCTCACGGCGGCGCACGCGGCCGCTGACTCCCGATGGCAGGCCGAGCGCGAGGCCCTGCAGCAGGCGGCGGGGGCGGAGCGCTCTCTCCTGGAGGCCGAGGTGCTCCGGCTGAGCGGGGAGGCGGATGGGCTGAGGCAGGAGGCGGAGACCCAGCGGCAGGGGCTGGAGGCCGAGGCGGCGGCCGAGCGGGCAGTGCGCGAGGCCGAGATCGTCCGGTTGGCGCAGGAGGGGGTGGTGCAGCGCCAGGAGGCCGAGGGGCTGCGGCGGGAAGCGGAAGTGTTGCGGCGGGAGGCGGAAGCGCTGCGGGGGGAAGTCGAGGCCCTGCGGCTTGAGGGCGAAAGTCTGCGGCTTGAGGGCGAAAGTCTGCGGCAGGAAGCGGCGGACCGCACGCAAGAAGCGGCGGAGCGGGCCCAGGAAGCGGCGTATCTGCGGCAGAGGCTGGAGACCCTGCAGCAAGAGGTGGACGCGGCTGCCGCCCAGCGGCTCCTGCTGGAGGCCGAGATCGAACGGTTGGGGCAGGAGAACGGCACCCTCCGCCAGGAGACCCGCGCCGAGATCGCGGCGATCCTCGCCCTGCTCGCCCCCGCCGAGACCCTCAGTCCGACCCCAGGCGCTCCTGCAGCGCCCTGAGCCGCTGCAGCGCCTCCGCCCGGCGCTCCCCCTCCTGCCGCCGCTCCTCCTGCAAGGTTGCACACAGCTCGCTGATCTCCCGCAGCCGCTCGAAACTGCGCTGCTCGCTGCGCGCCAGCTCATCCTTCAGCCGCTGGCAGCCGGGGCAGGGAGGGGCCAACTCCATCTCGGCCGCGCGGGCTTTCTTCGCCATCGGCTCGGCTGCTCAGGGGGCCGTTGAAACGGCGCCGTAGGGGAACGGCGCTTCTGGATCCTCACTGTAGGCAAGGCGCTCGCACAGGGCTCCGTAGCTCGGGGAGGCCCCCAGTTCGCGCCGCAGGGCATCGTCCACGGGCCGCCGCGGACGCGCTTCGAGGACCGCCGAGCTGCGGCCGCTGTCCCCGGAGAGCACCACCCGGCCGAAGTGCTCCAGGGCCGAGGGATCGAAGGGCAACTCCAGGGCGGTCGTCAGCCGCGCCAGCCCCCGCGCCGGTTCGCCCACGAACTCCTCGTACGGCAGGCGGGGCACCCCCTCCGCCGCCTCCAGCATCGCCAGGCAGCGACGGAAGAACTCATCGGGGCTGGCGAAGGCGGTCTGGTGCATCCAGTCGGTGAGCCGCAGTGACAGCCAGCAGTCGAGGGGATGGCGCACGGTGAGCAGCCGCAGGGGGCGGCTGCGGCCCGCCATCGCCTCCGCCAGGGTGAAGCGCAGCCCGGGCAGGGCGCCGGTGAAAAAATCGAGGTGGTCGTGGCTGCGCACCACCACCCGCTCCCCCTGGGCCTCGGCCCGGCGCAGCAGCGCCTCGAGGCCGCCGCAGAACGCCGCCAGCACCAGCACCGGGTCGCGGCCGTTGTGGCTCTGCGAGAGCTGGTGGCACAGGTCGGTGGGGAGGTACGCCCGGGGCTGGGGCGCCAGATGGCGCAGGTGCGCATAGGGATGCACCTCATTCAGCAGCAGCACCTGCGGCAGGCTGGCCGCCACCTTGGCGAACAGGGTGCCGCCGCTGCAGGCCCAGTGGTGCAGCAGGCGCAAGCGGGGCAGGGGGGGGGAGGCGGCCACCGTTGCGCGTCAGTCCGCCTGCAGAACGTATTCGAAATCCTGGGGCTGCCCACCGTTCTGCAGGCGGCCACGGATCTCCAGCAACGTGCAGCCCTCGTATTCCCACAGCTTGAGGGCGCGCACCAGCTCGCGGGGCTCGATCAGTCGGCCATGCACCACATACCAGTCGGTGAAATGTGGCCCCACATCGGCGTGGTGTTCCCTCTCCCCCCTGCGATAGCGCAACACCGCGCTCACCACCGTCTGCTCCAGCCGCGCCGGTCCGCGCACCCTCTGCACCCGCTCCAGGTACTTCATCGAGCAACGGCGCGTCCAGTCGAAGTCGGCCCGCAGCTCCGCCGTTTCCTCCGGGCTGCGCAGGGTCACCACCCCCGCCTCCAACCGCTCCAGGGGATCGATCTCCCCCTGGGGGCCCTCCAGGCGGATCGAGTAGTTCGGCAGCCGCACCCCGAGCAGGGTCAGCAGCTGGCGGTGCAGCGGATGGGAGGAAGCCCGCATCCGCGCGCAGGTAGCCGCCAGCTCCGGCGGGGTCACCCACCAGGGCACCTCCCCCTCCCGACCCACCTGGGGCAGCTCGGCGATCACCAGGTCGTCGGGGTCCAGCTCCAGGGGGCAGGGCTGCAGGTCCTCGGCAAACAGCGCCCGTGCCTCCGGGTCGACGATCGCCAGGCTGCGCGCCGCCCGGCAGCCGGCCCCCGCCATCCGCCCGGCGCGGATGCGCAGCTGCCGGTGGCGGGGCGCCTCCAAGTCGAGGCCGGCGATGGTGGTGGCCAGGGTGTCGAATAGCCGCTCGATCGTGCCGTTGCGCCCGAACCACTCCCAGCAGGCGCGCGACATCCGCTCCCACTGCTCCGGCGTGGTTTCGCGCACCAGCCGCGGCACGTCCTCCCGCCGGTGGGCCCAGAGGAAATGAATGCCCTCCTGCAGCGGCTCGGGGTAGTCGGTCTCCAGGCCTGCGGTGAGGATCAGCGGCGTTCCCAGGGCCAGGTATTCGATCTCCCGATAGCACTTCGGGCCGTTGCCGTGGAAGCAGACGCCGAAGCGGCTGCGCTGCACCAGCTCCATATAGTCCGCCAGCGGGTAGGGACTGGCCTCGTGCCGGTTCAACTTGTCGGCGCAGGCGTAGACCTCGATCAGCTCACCCCAATCCCGGAAGCGCTCGCGGAAGTATTCCTGGGTTTCATTCTCCACCGAGCCGGCGAACAGGCTGCCGATGCTGCGTTGTTCCCAGCTGCGACGACCTTTTTGCCGCAGTTCCTCCAGCAGCACCGGTGCGTAGCCCCAGTAGGTGAGCTTGTGGTGGCGGGCGCTGGGCAGGTGATATTGATTGGCAAAGAAGGCCTGTCTGTAGGGCACATTGCCAGGCCAGCGTGGGGGATTTTTCTTGCCATCCTGCAGATTGATGATCAGATCGCGCTCAAACAGCAGCACGTCACCTTCTTTCCCCCACCAGAAGTAACTTCCTTCCGAGAAACGCAGGTTGATCCAGCCGCGCTGATACCACTCCAGAACGATGTCGTAGAAGGCGCACTTGCGGCTGCGCCAGAACCAGCGATCCCGTGGACCGTGCAGCGGCACCACCAACGTGGGCCGCTGGGGATCGGGCGCGCCGGTCTCGCGCCGCGGTGTCGGCACCGCCCGCTCGATCGCCCCGAAGCACACCGCCCGCTGGCGCCGCCGGTGTGCCGCCAGCGCCCCGGCGCTGCGGGCGGCGATCTCCGCCTCGGGCAGGCTCGCCAGCCGCTGGGGCAGGCTCGCCAGCGCCTCGCTCGGGTGACGCAGCACGATCGCCTCCCCCTCGGGGCCGGCGAGGCCGTCGGGCAGGGCCCCTTCGTTGTCGAGCAGCACCGGGATCGCCCCCACCGCCAGCGCGTCCCAGAGCCCCTCGGGGTTCACCCCACGCCCCGCCGGGCAGAGGCGGAACACCGAATCGCTCAGCATCCGGTCGTAGCGGTCCCAGGCCTCCCCCTGCCGAACAGCCTCCTCCGGCCAGGCGCTCGCCAGCTCCACATGCCAGCGGTGTTCGTGGTGCCGGGCCGCCAGCGCCTGCCGCACCCCCTCCAGGGCGATCTCCCCCTGGAAGCTGGCCAGAAACGGACGCTGGTGCGGGGGGTGGAGCGCCAGCTGGGGCCGTTCCCTGGGGTTGGCGCCGCCGAAGGGGCACAGATGCCAGGGGCGCAGCCGCAGCCGCCCCAGCGTCTCCTGGCCGCTCGGGGCGTGGGAGAGCCAGAGGGTGTCCACCCCCGCCGCCTCCAGGGCCCCGGCCAGCTCCCGCCAGCGCCGGTGTTGGCAGACGCTGTGCACCTCCAGCTCCAGCCCGAACTCCCGCAGGGCCTGCCGCAGCGCCGCCACGCGGCTGCCGTGGGCCTGCAGCAGCGGCTCGGGCCAGCGATCGCTCTCGGCAAACGTGGCCCAGGGCAGGCCCATGTAGAGCTGCAGCCGCTTCCCGTCCCGCTGGGGGCCCGGCAGCCGTCCGTGGGCCCGCCAGGCATCCTCCTCGGTGCGGGAGCCGGGCCACCAGAACAGCAGGTCGTCGGGGTGGCGGCGGGCCGCCGCCACCAGGGACGGCCGCAGCTCCAGCCGCGGCTGCCCGTAGCCCCAGAGCAACAACCCCAGGGGATCGTCGATGCCACCGGGCACCGCCTCCAGCGGGCTCTCCCCCACCCAGGGCCAGAAGGGGTCGTCGAACAGGAGGCGCTCCCCCCCGGGGCTGCGCAGCACCTGAAAGCGGCGCCCGAAGCGGGCGACCGGTGTCCAGTTCGAGAGGTCACCGAGGCTCTCGCGGCGGCACCAGCGCAGGGGGGGCTCTGGCCTTTCCTCTGGCCTTTTCTCTGGCGTCTCCTCCCGCGGACTGTTCCTCGCGTCGGCGGGCGCCTCGGCGATGCGCCGCAGGCTTTTGCGCTCCGCCCCCCCTTCGCGGCCGAAGAGCACCAGTTCCAGCCCCTCCTGCGGACCCCAGCGCACCCCGGCCGCCCCCGTCAGCCGCAGCCGCAGCTGCCGATGCCCCGCGCCGGTCGCAGCCACCAGCGGCAGGAACGTGCGCGCTCCGCCGCCCGCCAGCGGCTGCCGCTCCGGCGCCAGCAACGGCACCACCGCCCCGTCGGCCTCCACCCCCTCCAGCTCCAGCGCCAGCCCCGGCGGGCTGTGGCGAGGCAGCCGCACGCAGGCCTCCGCGATCGGGCTGGGGTGCCGCAGGACGATCGTGTGCCACTCCGGCCCCAGGTCGGCCAGCGGCAGGAAGAGGGTGTCTTCGCTCGGCCAGTTCTCGGCGCTCGCCGGCGCCAGCGTGTGCACCGACCCCAGCGCCTCCCGGCTCCAGCTCAACCCGCTGTACCGCTGCTGGCGCGCGAAGGCCTCCCCCAGGGACGGGTCGGGATGGTGGAGGCTGTGCACACCGGCCCCCACGGCCTGCTGGTTGATCACCAGACCGGCGGCGGGGCTGGCGGCCCGGGTCCAGAGGGCGTGCTCCAGCTCCGACGGCTCCTCCGGCGCCAGGGAGGGATGGACGTAGGTGACGCCCCCGTAGAGGCGGTCGTCGGTCTTGTCGTAGCCGCGACCGGTGTCGGCGTGCCGGTGCACGCTGCGCACGTGGTAACTCGGGTTCTTGAGCACGAAGCCGTGGCTCCACATCACCGAGGCGATGCGGTTGTCGCAGCCGGGGAAGCCGAGGGGGAAGCCGCTGGCGTGCAGCAGGCCGGCGCTGATCGGCGCGTCGCTGCGCACTCCCCAGCAGTCCTGGGTCCAGTGGGGGTAATCGTTGAGGCTGGTGCCCCCCTCCGCCCGCGGGTTGTAGCGGGTCAGCGCCAGGAAGGTGTCGGGCCGCTCGAACACCGCCGGCAGATGCTCCAGACCCTCCGCCAGGTGGATGTCGGCGTTGAGGAGCAGGGCGATCGCATCGGCTTCCCGGGGCACCAGCCGCAGCCAGTCGGCGTAGGTGAGGCGGGTGTTGTGGCGGAGGAGGTCGCAGGGCACCGGCCCCTGCGGCGGGGAGGGCGCCCCGTCCTCCACCAGAAGCACCAGTTGGCTGATCAGAGGGTGCTGGCGGTTGTAGGCCAGGCAGGCATCGATCTCCCGTTGGCGCTCCGGCTCGCGCGCCCGGTAGTACTGGCTGTAAACGACGATGCGCATACGGCCGCACAGTTCACGGCCCCAGGCCGGATGGGAGAGGTCTGCCGCGCCGCGCCGGCGGATCAGGGCAACAATACGTGCGGCCGTCGGACCTGAATCCGCCGCATCTGTCGCCGCCGCCGGCGATCAAGGGATCCCCCCCTCCTGTGGCTGGAAGGAGAGGATCCGCCCCCACCAGTGCTCCAGTCCCAGGCGCTCCACGGTGCGTCGCCGTCCTTCCGGGGTGTCGATGGCGGCGATCAACCGCCGTTGCAGGGCCGCCAGCCGCGCCGGCGCCAGGGCCTCGGCGGTCCATTCCGATACAAACGCCACCGGCAGATCCTCGTAGGCCCCATCAAGGGCGGAGGAGCGCACCACCGGGATCGTGCCGTGCAGCATCGCCAGCCAGGCCTTCGGCGAGGGGTCCAGGCCCCCCCCGGCCACGCAGAGCACGAAGGCGTGCTGGCGCAGGAGCTGCAGGAAGCGCCGCTCCGGTACCTCCTCCTCCAGCACCGTGCTCCAGGCCGCCAGCTCGCGCCGTGCCAGCTCGCTCACCCGCCGTCGCGTTTCCCATTGCGGACCCTCCCGCAGACGGTGGGCGCAGAGCAGGCGCAAGGGGCGGCAGGCCTGGGGGGGAATGCGCGGGATCGTCAGCGGCTGCTCGCCTCCACCCTCCGGGAAGGTGAGGCCCACGGGCAGGGGCTGGAGTTTCGGGTGGAACCGGGCGTCGAGGTTCTCGGCGGCCCAGGCGATCAGGCGCGGGTCGTCGAGGAGGCGGGCGATGCGCTGCCGTTCCTCCTCGTGGAAGGTGCGCCAGCGCTGGTCCAGCTGGCGCGGCAGGGTCACGTCCTCCGAGCCGCTGATCAGCCGGAAGGGTCCCTGGATCTGGGGCAGCACCTCCTCCTCCAGGAAGGCCAGGGCCGCGAACGGTTCCCGCAGCGACAGGAAGACATGCCGCGGGTGGTTCCCCTCCACCTGGCGCCGCAGCGCCACCCGCGGCTCCCGCTCGTCGCTGAGCACCACCCAGTCGCAGCGGGCGGCGATGCCGCTGAGCTGATAGGCCTCCGCTCCCCCGTATTTGGGGAACAGCCGCGTGGAGTGCACCGTGAGCCGCTCAGACGCCAGGGGTGCGGGCACCAGGGGCACCAGGGGGGCTGGTGGGTCGCTCGTTGTCCCCGCCCTGGGCTGCCAGGGGGCCGCCCTCTCCCGCAGCGCTTCCAGCAGCGCCTCCAGCTCAACCGGCAGGGGGGGCGCCGCCGACGGCGAGCCCCGCAGCTCCGGATCGAAGAAAGCCCCGCCCGCCTCCGGCGACCGCCGGGGGAGCTCCAGCGACGCCAACACCGCGTCCAGCCCCTGGCGCACCCGCTCCGGGTCGGCGTCGAACTCGAGGAGCGGGAAGGACAGGCGGCGCTGCCATGCCAGCAGCCGGCGGTTGTAGGCCGCCCAGATCGCCAGTCCCTGCTCCAGTGGGAAGCCATTGCGCCGCTGCAGCGAGCGGGCCACCGGCAGGGGATGGCGGAAGATCCCCACGGGTTCCATGTGGGGCAGCACCTCCAGCCAGCCCTCCAGGGTCAGCAGGGTGCGGGGATCCTTGAAGCCCCACAGCGGCTGCTGGGCCCGCGATTCCACAAACAGATCGCGCACGCTGCGGTGCAGCTCCCCCCACGCCACCGTCTCGGGCGGCTCGCGCCAGCTGCCGCCGTTGCTCTCCAACAGATGCTCGTGCATGTAGAGCACCGCCGGCGCCTCCTGCAGGCCCTTGCGATTGCCTTCGATGCCCTGGGCCAGCACCTGGCCGATGTGCACGCCGGCGTCGCGCAGGGTGCCCATCAACACGCTGGTGCCGCTGCGGTGCATGCCCAGCACCACGAGGCAGCGCCCCTCGGGGGGGGGCAGTACGGGGGGTCGCTCGTCCGGCGCGCCCATGGGGTCGGCAGTGCGAAGCGAACCCTAGCCCTGGGTTCCGGCCGGGGGAGGGGATCCGAAGCAGGGCCGCCGCCGGGCCGCCCGCAGCAGCCGCGCGCCCAACAGCTGGCGCGTGCGCCAGGCCAGCGGATCTTCCGTCAGAGCATCGTCCTGGGTCCCGCTCCAGAGGATTGCCGCCTCCTGCCACGCCCGCGGCCGCTCCGGCAGAAGCCACGCCGCGTCGGGCAGCCAGGGGGCCTCCCCCAGGAACACCGGCACCGCCCCGGCCGCCAGAACCCGCCAGAGGCGCCCAGGATCAGCCCCCGCCCCGCCGGGGCAGAGCGCGAAGCGGCAGCGGCCCAGCTGCGCCATCTCCTCCACAGGGTCCCCCCCTGGATCCGTCGCCGGCTCCAGGAGGGTGGGCCGGCTGGTCCAGTCCGCCTGGACGGCGGCCAGCTCCGGGGCCGGACCTGCGGCCGGATCGGCGGTCGGATCGGCGGTCGCCCCGGGGAGCGCCGGCCAGGCGTGCAGGTGCAGGCCGTCCGCCTCGGCCGCCTCCCGCTCCTCCTCCCCAGGGGGCAGCACAAGCCAGAGGTCGCTCACGCCCAGCTCCCGCCAACACGGCCGCAGGGTCGACCAGGAGGACGCCTCGCAGACGCTGTGGACCCGCAGCGACCGCCCCACCGCCGCCAGCTCCTTCGCCATCGCCCGCAACCGCCCCCCGTAGGCCGCAAGAAGCCGCTCCGGTACCGCTCCGGCCTGCAGGAAGGAGTGCCACGGCAGCCCCACATAGGTGCACACCGTCCCCGCTGCCCCCTCGGCCCAGGCCAGGGCGGCATGGCGGTCGCGCGCCTCGGCCTCGATCCCGGCCCCCTGCCAGTGCAGCAGCGCCTCGCTGTGGTCTGCCCGTCGCGGAATCCAGTTGGGTTTCCATTCCAACAGGGGCGGCGCGAAGGCCTGGGCGAACCAGTCCGCGGGCGTATCGCCCCGCAGCGCCATCCAGCGATGGGGGGTGGGCCAGAAGCGATCGCGGGCCACCAGGCCGCCGCTCTCCACCAGCAGCTCGAAGCGATCCCCCCAGCGGGCCACGGGCTCCGCCGTTTCCTGGTGGGGGGCAACCAGCAGCTGCACCTCCAGGAAGCACTCCTCTCTCTCTGGCGCCCCCACGCTTTCCCCCGACGGGGGGTCCAGCGTCAGCTGCAGCCAGGCGATCGGCAGCGCGGGCCAGGCGCTGGGCAGCAGCAGGTGCTCTCCGGCCCGGGCGGGTCCCACCGGCAGCACCAGGGCCGGGGGGCGGGCGCCGGCCCCGGCGCCATCGGCGCCACCGGCGGCCAGGCCAAACGCCACCCGCAAGCGCCCGCCCCCCGGCTGCGCCAGGGGCAACCGCAGGGCGAGGCCCACCAGCGTGTGGGGCCGCAGCAGGGTCAGGCGGCAGCCCTCCCCCCCCAGGGCCTCCAACGGCAGGAACAGGGCCTCGGCGCTGGCCGGCGGCGGTGGCGCTTCGCCCGCTGCGGGGCTGGACACCGCCAGCTCGTGGGAGGCCAGCGGCCGGGAGCGTCGCCGCAGGGCGACGAGTGCCTGGCGATCGCCGAACGGTGTGGACGCGGCGCGGCCGGCGGTGCCGGCGGGCAGCGCCGCCGCCGCCAGGTAGGGCTGCTCCCCCCCCTCCCCCTGCTCCGGTTCCACCTGCACCAGCAGCCCACCGGAGCGCTCCGGCTGCCGACTCCAGAGGCGGTGCTCCAGCTCCGAGGGTTCGTTGGGCGCCAGGGCGGGATGCACATAGGTGCAGGCGCCGAGGAGGCGGTCGGGGCGGCGGTCGTAGGCGCCGGCCCCCAGGCGCTGGTGGTGCACCGCCTGCAGATGCAGGGCGGGGTTGCTCAGCCGCAGACCGTGGCTCCACAGCACATGGGCGATGCGGTTGTCGGAGCCGGGCCGGCCGACCGGCAGCGCGGCAGCCGCCTCCAGGTCGGCGTTGATCGGGGCATCGCTGCGGATCCCCCAGACGTCCTGGCGCCAGTGGGGATCGCCCTCCAGTCGGCTCCCCCGCTCCGCCGTGGCCGCCTCCCGGCGGGTGAGGGCCAGGGCGTCGTGCCGATCCCTTAGGAGCCGCCCGAGCTGGGCGAAGCCCTCCCCCAGGGCGATGTCGGCGTTGGCGAGCAGCACGATCGCCTCCTCGCTGGCGGCCGCCAGGCGCAGCCAGTCTGCAAAGCGCAGCCGTCGCGCCAGCGGGCGGAGCTCCACCGGCACCGTCCCCCTTGGCGGCGGCGGCGCCCCGGGCTCCATCCACACCACGGCCGCGGCCAGGGCGGGATGGCGCAGGTTGTGGGCCAGGCACTGATCCAGCTCCTCCTGGCGCTGCGGGGTGCTGGCCCGGAACCGCTGCAGGCAGAGAATTGTGCGCATGGCCGCCTCACTGGCCCAGCAACCTTGGCCATCCGGCGGATTCTGCCTAATGTCTGCCGATGGACCGCGACGCTCCCCCGGATTCCCGCTGCGAGGATCGCCCCATTGAGATGCCGCCGGGGTGCCCCTGGTTGTCCACGGCGGATCTGAACCGATTGATGCGTCAGCAGGGTCTGGCCCTGGCCGTTGCCCAGGCCTGGCTCCTCGACGAGGTGGTGCAGGCGGTGGCGCTGCCGCCCCAGGAAGAGCAGGAGCTGGTGGCCCGCTATCTGGAGGCCGAGGGGGCTGGTGACGACCGCGGCCGTCTCGCTGTGCTGGCGGCGAAGGGATTCAGCGAGGACGACCTGCGTTACTTCGCCACCAAGGGTCGGCGCCTGCAGATTTACCGCCAGCGGTGCCATGGCGAGGATGTGGAGATCCGCTTCCTGGAGCGCAAGCTCGATCTCGATCAGGTCACCTATTCCCTGATCCGGGTGGAGGAGCAGGAGCTTGCCGAGGAGCTCTATCACCAGCTGCGGGCGGGCGAGGCCGATTTCCCCGAGCTCGCCCGTCAGTATTCCCGCGGCCAGGAGCGCTTCACCCGGGGCCTGGTGGGCCCGGCACCCCTGTCCCGGGCCCATCCCGAGCTGGTCAACCGCTTGCGCAGCGGCGAGCCGGGCCAGCTGTGGGAGCCGTTCGAGCTGCCCGATGTGTGGGTGGTGCTGCGCCTTGAGCAGGTGTTCCCGGCCGAGCTCGACGACGCCATGGCCGAGCGGATGATGGCGGAGAGCTTCGATCGCTGGTTCGCCGAGCGCGTGCGCCAGCTGATGGCCGGGGAGGTCCTGCCTCCGCTGCCGCGGCACCGGCTGGCGGCCGCATGAGCGTTTCCCCCACGCCCCTTCCCCCTGGGGATCCCCCTGCAGGCAGCGTGCAGCCCGCCGAGCTGGCGGCCTTCGCCCCGTTCGACCGCCTCGATCCGGCCGCCCTGGCCCGGCTCGCCACCCTCTGTGAGCGGCGCCACTATCGGCTCGGCCAGGTGGTGCTGCGGGAGGAGGTTCTGCCGCCGGGGGTGCTCCTGGTGCAGCAGGGGCGGCTGCGCCTGCTGGCCAGTGATCCCGGCGGAGAGGGCACGCTCACGATCGATCGCCTGCAGCCCGGCGCTCTGGCCGGCTGGAGCTCCCTGGTGCGCCAGCGTCCCTGCGAACATCTGCGCGCCAGCACCGCCGTGCAGGCCCTGCTGCTCCCCTCGGCCGCGTTCCTGGCGGCGGTGGCGGAACCGACGCCCTTCAGTGCCTGGTTCCACCAGCACCTCAGCGCCGCCGAGCTGCACCAGTGCCTGCTCGCGCTCGTGCGCCGGGATCCCTCCGCTGCCCCCCTGCTGGAGCAGTGGACCTCCGCCCAGCTGGAGGTCACCCTTGTCAGCCAGCCGGCCGGTGTGCCGCTCGAGTCGATCGACACCAGCGACGGTCGCGGCTGGTGGATCAGCAGCGGTGGCCCCCTGGCGGCCCCGTGGCCAGGGGAGCCGCCGATCGAGCCTGCCGCCACGGCGGCTCCGATCCCCTGGCTGCGGCTGATCGGGCTGACCCTTCCGGTGGAGCCGCCAGCGCCTGCCGCGCCACCCGAACCTGCCCCGTCGCCGGAGCGTTCGCCGGCGCCCCTGGTCCCCGCCCCCTACAGCCTGGCGCCCCCCCCGCCAGAGGCGCCGCCCCCTTCCCTGGCCGCCCCCGCCGAGCCCGGTGCCTCCCGCCTGCGCCTGCCCCGGGCCTCCGGACCCCGCGATGTGCCGATGGCCCTGGCGGTGAGCCTGAGCCGCCACTTCGCCGTGCCCTGCAACCGCGATGGTGTGCGCGACTTCATCGATGGCATTCTCCAGAAACAGCCCCGTTTCAACCTGGTCAACGCCGGCCAGCTGATCGATCACCTGGGCCTGCGGGTGGTGCTCAGCCGCATCCCCCGTGACCGTCTGGCGCGGGTGCCCACGCCGGCGGTGCTGCTCCAGCACGGCCAGCTCGTGCTCCTCGATGGGGTGGATGACGATGGGCGGGTGCGCCTGCTGGAGCCCGAGCTCGGCCCCCTGCGCCTGCCTTCCCAGGAGCTGCAGGGCAGTGCGGACGCGCCGGAGCTGATTGAGCTGCTGTTGGTGCAGCGCCATCCCGCCAGCAAGGAGATCGCCTTCAGCTGGTCCTGGTTCCTGCCCTACCTGCGCCCCCATACCCGCGGATTGGTGGAGGTGATGGCGGCCTCGGTGATCGTCAATCTGTTGGCGTTGGTGACGCCCCTGGGCATGCAGGTGTTGATCGATCAGGTGGCGCGCTTCCAGAACATGGGCGCCCTGATCAGCATCTCGGCCCTGCTGTTGCTCTCCAGCGTGGTGGTGGCGGTGGTGCGCACCTTGCGCACGATCGTCTTCGCCCAGATCACCAACCGCATCGATCAGGACAGCAAGGCGACGATCCTGGATCACCTGGTGCGACTGCCGCAGGACTACTTCGATTCCCGCCCCGTCGGCCACGTGATGTATTACTTCAACGTGCTCGATCGGCTGCGGGAATTTCTGGTGGGGCAAAGCCTCACCACCGTGGTGGATTTCCTGTTCAGCTTTCTCTACATCTTTGTGCTGCTGCTGATCAATCCCCTGCTCACCCTAGTGACGCTCAGCACCTTGCCGTTGCTGCTCGTGGTGGGTCTGATCAGCAATCCGATCTTTGAGGGTCAGGTGCAGCGAACCATGTCCCGGGCTGTGGCCACCAGTTCCTATCTGAACGAATCGATCACCGGCATTCAGACCATCAAATCCCAGAACGCCGAGCTCAAGACCCGCTGGGAGTTTCTCAACCGCTACGCCGCCTACATCGGCGAAGATTTCAAGCTCAAGCTCACCAGTGAAACCACCGCCAACATCGCCGGATTCGTTACCGAACTCAACAGCCTGCTGGTGATCGGTTTCGGCATCTGGTTGGTGATGCAGAACCAGCTCACTCTCGGTGGCTTCATCGCCTTCCGCATCATCGCCGGCTACATCACCAGGCCCCTGATGCAGGTGGTGGTCACCTGGCAGCAGTTCCGCATGAGCACCCGCCAGATGGAGCTCGTTTCCGACATCGTCGATCGCCCCACCGAGCAGAGCGATGAGGAGGCCAGCAACATCCCGATGCCGCCGATCGATGGCCACGTTCGCTTCGAAAACGTCGGCTTCCGCTTCGCCGAAGAGGGCCCGATGGTGCTGCAGGGCATTCAGATCGACATCCCCACCGGCTCCTTTGTGGGCATGGTGGGCGGTTCGGGCAGCGGCAAGAGCACGCTCCTCAAGCTGCTGCCGCGCTTCTATCGCGCCCTGGAGGGCAAGGTGCTGATCGATGGCCTGGATGTCAGCAAGGTGGAGCTCTATTCCCTGCGCCGCCAGGTGGGCGTGGTACCCCAGGACAGCCTGCTCTTCGATGGCACGATTCGCGAAAACCTGCTGCTGGTCAAACCCGACGCCACGGTGGAGGAGCTGATCCGCGCCACCCGCATCGCCTGCGCCCACGACTTCATCATGGAGATGCCCCAGGGCTACAACTCCAGCGTGGGCGAGCGCGGGGCGGGCCTCTCCGGCGGCCAGCGCCAGCGCCTGGCCCTGGCCCGCGCGGTGCTCCAGAACCCCCGCATGCTCATCCTCGATGAGGCCACCAGCGCCCTCGATGCCCGCACCGAGCGGCAGGTGTGCAACAACCTTTTTGAAGCCTTCCGCGGCCGTACGGTCTTCTTCATCACCCACCGCCTCAGCACGGTCCGCCCAGCCGACATGATCGTGCTGATGGACAAAGGTGCGGTGATGGAGGTGGGCAGCCACGACCAGCTGATGGAGAAACGCGGCTGGTACTACGCCCTGTTCCGTAGTCAGCTGCAGGAGGGCCTGAGCTGATGGCGCCCGCCACCCCCCCCGATCCCGCCAGAGAGCCCCTGGCGGAATGGGAGTTCCGCGAAACGGTGCTGCTGCGCAAAAGCACCCTCAGCTCCTCCCTGCTGATCTGGACGGCGGTGGCGAGCACCGCTCTGGTGGCTGTCTGGGCGATCACCGCACCGCTGACCCAGTCGGTGGCCGTGCCCGGCAAGTTGGAGCCCGGCGGAAGCGTGCGCCAGGTCGATGCCCCCCTCGGGGGGCTGGTGGATGCGGTGCTGGTGAAGGAGGGGCAGCGGGTGCGCCAGGGTCAGCCGCTGATCCGCTTCGATCTGCGCGCCCCCCGCAATGCCCTGGCCTCAGCCGAGTCGGTGCGCCAACGGTTGAGCAACGAAAACCAGGTGTTGCGCGCCAGCCTGGGCGAGATCTCCGCCGCCGGCCTCTCCCTCAACCAGCAACGCCAGCTCGGCAGCCAGCAGTTGGATCTGAGCAGCAAGCGTCGCGCCGCCGAGGAAGATCTCAACAAGGCCACCGAGCGGGCCCGTGGTCTGCAGGCCAGCCTGGACATCGCCCGCAACATCGCCGGCCGGTACCGCGAGCTGGTGCGCAGCGGGGCGGTGAGCGAGGTGCAGCTGCTCGATGCCCTCAACAAGCAGCAGCAGCTCGAATCGGATCTCAACGCCGAGCGCCGGGAGGCCGCCCGCCTGGAGGCGGTGTTGCGCAGCACCAGCACCACCCCCGATGTGGAGCTGCGCACCCGCATTGAGGCCAACCTGCGCCAGCTCGCCGAGCTCGAGCGCGACATCGCCCAGGCCCGTCTCCAGATCCAGTACGGCCTGCTCAGCGCCCCCGCCGATGGCGAGGTGTTCGACATCAATGTCGGGGCCGGCAGCGTCGTGCCCCCTACGCGCCAGGGGGATCAAAAGCCGGTATTGCGCATCGTGCCCACCGACAACCTGCAGGCCAAGGTCTACCTCCCCAACAACGTCATCGGCTTTGTGCGCATCGGCCAGCGGGCCGACATCTCCCTCGACACCTTCGACGCCTCCGACTACGGCCGGTTGCGGGCCGACGTGCAGAGCATCGGCTCCGATGCCCTCAACCCCGAGGAGCTGGTGCGCGCCCTCGGCTCCGACGCCAAGGGGCTGTACTACCCGGCCGTGCTGAAGCTGCAGCGCCAGAGCCTGCCGGTGGGGCGCAAGGCGATCCCCCTGCAGAGCGGCATGACCCTCACCGCAGACATCAAGCTGCGCGAACGTCGCTTCATCAACATCCTCACCAGCTTCTTCGAGAACAAGGCCCGCAACCTCGAGAGGCTGCGCTGAGCCCTGTGAGCGGCCCCGCCCCCCTTCCCGATCCGCCGCCCCGCGCTCCCCTCCATCCCTGGTGGGTTCATGTGCCGGAAGGGGAGCGGGGCCGCCGACAGCGGGAGCTGCTGCGGGCGCGGCTGCTGAGCCGGCTGCGGCTGCGGCGCGTCCGGATCGCTGCAGCGCTGCTGTTTTACCTGCTGCTCGCTCTGATCCCGCTGGCCTTCGGCCAGCCCCACCTCACCGCCTTCGCCCTGCTTCCCCTTGTGCTGGTGCCGCCGGTGACCTACCTGGCCTACCTGATCGCCTGGCACGAATTCCACCGTTGAGTCATGCCTGCCCCGCCAGCCGCGGGAACTCCTGCTGAAACCAGGCCGGCAACAGGCCGGCGCGATCGCCCAGCTCCATCTTTCCCTGCGGGCAGAAGAGCATGGCCGCCAACATGGCCTGCAGAACCTCCGGATGGTTCAGATCGGTGGCCACCGCCAGCAGGGCGTCGCGGTGGGCACTGTCGTTGTCCTCCAGCAGGCGGGCGCCGAAGTCGCTGGCGAGCAGGGAGCGGTAGGTGTCGGCCATCACGGGCGTGCGATACAGCTCCTCCACCTGGTTGGGGGTGACATCCAGCCAGATCTGGGCCAGCACGCGGCGCAGGGCGGCGAGCTCGCGCAGCACCTCCGGATTGTCCGCTTCGACGGCGTAGAGGTTGATCAGACCGCCCATCCGCGCGCGCACCTCCTCCTGCTGGAGCAGGGCGAAGCCCTCGCTGCCGCTGTTGGGGCTGATCTTCGGCAGGGGGGTGGCCGGTGCTGCGGTGGCCGGTGCGGTGGCCGGTGGGGCGGCCGGTGCGGCGGCCGGTGCGGCGGCGGCCGAAGGCGTTGGCGGTGCGGTTGGGGCGGGCTGGTCGAGCAGGCCCAGCGGCCGGCCCAGCTGGTCGGCAAGGGAGGGGTCGAAGCAGCTGGCGTAATCGCCCAGCAACCAGGTCGGCAGGGTCTCCGCCGCGTTGCCCACCTGCAGCTCACCGCGGGGGCAGTAAGGCATCAGCGCCAGGAGCAGGTTGAGGCGCTCCGGCACCGAGAAATCGCGCAACAGCGCCTGGCTCAGGGTCTGCTGCCAGGCCTCCTCGTCGGCGGCCAGCGGCTGGGAGGGCAGGGTGCCGTGCAGAAGCAGGCGCTGCACCTGGCCGATCGGTCCGCCGTAGAGAGTCTCGATCTGGTCGATCGGCGCCTGCAGCCAGAAGCGCGAGAGGCAGTGGCGGGCGTGGCGGGCCTCCAGCTGGAACTGGCCATCGGCGGGGTTGGCGTTGGCCCGCCGCACGATCCGCTCCAGGCGGGCCACCGTCCAGGGCAGGGGGGCGGGGATTCCCTGGATGCCGATGTTCGCCGGGGGGGGCACCGGCTCCGGCACGTCATCCGCCACCAGATTGATCCGGCGGGAGGGGGATCCCTCGGGCGCTGACGGAGCACCGGCCGGGGCGGGGGCGCTGGGGCGGCCGAAAAGTCGACGCAGGAACGACATCGAAAGGAGGGATCCGCGGGAGATGGCCGCCTGGGACGGCGGGACGGCGCCGCCCGGCCTTTCACCCGGCCCTGGCTGGGAAAATGCCGTGTCATCGTACCGGGGAAGACGGCAAAGCCCACGCACCGAAGCGAAGCCCACGCACCGAAGCGAAGCCCACGGACCGAGCAGCCCGATGCGCCTGTTGCTGATTCACCAGAATTTTCCCGCCCAGTTCCGCCACCTCGCCCGTGGTCTCGCCGCCCGCGGCCACCAGATCGCCGCCATCGGCACCCGCCCGCTCCCCGAGATCCCCGCGGAGGACCTGCCCCCCGGCCTCCTCTACGGCAGCTACATCCCGGAGACCGCCAGCCCGTCTTCCCTGGATCCGGAGTTCGAGGCCTGCCTGCGGCGGGGGCTGCAGGTGGCGGAGGCCTGCCGCCAGCTGGCGGCGCGTGGCTTCGATCCCGATGCGGTGCTCTTCCACAGCGCCTGGGGGGAAGGGTTGCACCTGCGCGATGTCTGGCCCCAGGTGCCCCTGGTGGCCTGGCCGGAGCTCTATGGCTCCCCCCTGCTGTTCGGCTACGGCACCGATGAACGGCTTGGTGCGCCGCCGCCCCCGGTGCAGGCGGGGTTCCGTCGCCAGAACCTTCTCAGCCTGGCGGCCCTGGCCGACAGCGATGCGGTGGTGGTGCCCACCCACTTCCAGCGCAGCACCTTTCCCTCCCTTGCCCCCGAGCGCTTCCACGTGCTGCACGAGGGCATCGATGGGGAGGCCCTCGGGCCCGATCCCGCCGCCGCCCTCACCCTGCCCTGCGGCCTGGTGCTGCGGGCTGGCGATCCGGTGGTCACCTTCTGCAGCCGCGCCCTGGAGCCCCTGCGGGGCCTGGGTGCCCTGCTGCGGGCCCTGCCCGCCCTGCAACGGGCCCACCCTCGAGTGCAGGTGGTGTTGGTGGGTTCCCGCGGCCCCGGCTACGGCCCCCCCTCCCCCCATCCCGGTGGCCACCTCGGCGCCCTGCTTGAGGAGCTCGACGGGCGCCTCGACCGCTCGCGCCTCCACATCCTCGATCCCCTGCCCTACGGCCAGCTGATCCGCCTGTTCCAGCTGAGCGCCGCCCACGTGTACCTCTCCTATCCCTATGCCCTCTCCTGGAGCTGCCTGGAGGCGATGGCCTGCGGGGTGGCCCTGGTGGGGGCCCAAGGGCCCACGCTCGCCGAGCTGATCCGCCCCGACCACAACGGCTTGTTGGTCCCCTTCAACGCGCCCGGCCAGCTCGCCGCCGCCCTGCTGCGGTTGCTCGGCGATCCGGCCCTGCGGCATCGGCTGGGGGCCGCCGCCCGCCGCACCGTGCTGGAGCGCTACGGGCTGGAGGCCGGCCTCGAGGGTTACGAGGCCCTCTTCAGCCGCTTGATCGCTGCGCGAGCCAGGGCCGGAAGCGCGCCAGCACCTCCCGAACCAGCCCCGGCCAGTCCCGATGGCTGGGCTGGCGCAGCAGGGTGAGGGATGGATACCAGGGGCTGTCCTCCCGCCCGCGCAACCAGCGTGGATCCGAGGCCCAGGGCAGCAGCACCCAGCCGGGAAGGGCCAGGGCGCCCACCAGATGGGCGGTGGCGGTGTCCACCGTGATCACCAGATCGAGGTCGGCCAGCAGCGTGGCCGTTTCGGCAAAGCTGGCGCGGGCGCCCAGCTCGGCGGCGAAGCGGCCACCCCAGCCGTCGGCCAGCCCCCGATCCTCCCCGAGTTGCAGGCACACAAGGTTCAGGGAGCTCTCCGGCAGCCCCAGGGCCTCCGGCGTGGCCTCCAGCCCCTCCAGCAGCTGCCGCAGCACCGGTGCGGCCAAGGTGCGCCGTTCGTATTCGCGCGCCATGAAGCCATCGCCCCGCTTGCGCCCCGAAGCCCAGACCAGCCCCACCCGCGTCGGGGTCGCCGTTGTGCCGCCGTCCTGGCTTGAGCGGCGCGCCCGCCAGCGGGGGGAGCGCAGGTAGCCCCGGCCCCCCTCAGAGCCCTCGCTGGCGGCGAACGCCTCCGCCAGCGGCGCACCAGCCAGCAGGGCGGGCAGGCTCAGCAGGGATCCCTGGCAGGGAACGACTTCGGGGTGCGGCCGCAGGCCCTGGGGGGCCACGGTCAGCGCCGTTCCCAGCCGCCCCAGCCCCTCCCGCAGCAGGGGCACCAGCACCGGTTCCACCTCCAGCCGCACCCGCACGCCCCGGGCCACCAGCGCCGGGATCCAGCGCACGTACTGCAGCGAGTCCCCCAGTCCCTGCTCGCTCCAGACCACCACCTCCGGCGTCGGCCCCTGCGGCGGCGTTTCTGGGGGCCAACCGCCCCAGTAGGGTCCCGCCCGCCAGGGCTGCAGGCTCTCCACGCCGAAGCGTCGCTCCGAGAGCCGGTAGGCCTCGCCGTAGCGCTCCAACCCGATCAGCGTCTGGCTGTGGCTCCAGGCGGTGATCGGTGTGCCGCCCCCCTCGCGCCGTGCCGTCTCCCCGTAGGAGAGGTCGGCCTCCTCGAAGCGGTTGAGGTCCCGCAGGATGTTGGCCCGGTTGCGCAGGGGAAGGGCGTCGTCGGGGTGCAGGTGCAGGGCCTGGTTGCAGATCGCCAGGGCCTGGTGGGGCTCATCGGCGAGCCAGAGGGCATGGGCGCGGTTGGTCAGGAGGCGATGGTCCCCTGGTTGGGCGGCCGCGGCCCGCCCCCAGAGCACGGCCGCCTCCCGCCAGTCCAGGCGCTGTTCGGCGGCGATGGCTTCGGCAATCGGATCCATCGGCACGAAGCCCGGTGCGCGGCGGTGGCTTCAGGATCCCATCGCACGCGGCAACAAAAAAGCCCCCGTGGAGGGGGCTTGAGGATTGCCCGGAGGCGGGTGAGCCACGGGTGAGGGGTCAGACGAGATTGATGCTCTGGCCGCTGTCGCCGAAGAAGGTGTTGATCTCGCTCTGGGTCTTGAGGGTGGTGGCGCCCACGCGCACCTGGTCGAAGCCCTGGGTGAAGTTGCGGATCTGCAGGCCAGAGCTCTGGAAGGTGGACTGGGCGGCACCGAAGAGGATGTCCAGGTCGGTGGTGCCGGGGGTGCCGAAGTCAAGGGTGACGTCCGGGCCCACCTGGGTGGTGCTGCTGAAGCGGATCGAGTCGCTGCCGCTGCCTGTGTTGACCAGGCTGTTGCCGGCTGTGCCTGAGTAGGCGTTGGTGGCGCTGCTGGCAAAGAGAACGGAATCGCGGCCGCTGCCGGTGAGGACGGTTGAGCCCGAGCCCAGGGCTCCCTGGAAGGTGACCGTGTCTCCGGACACAAGCACGGGCGGCGCGCCCGGGTCACCCGCTTTGACCATGGCATCGCCCACGGACTGCTCAAAGGTGATGCGATCACCACGCTCGGAGCCGGTGGCCTGGAGGGTGGTGTCCACATCGACGGCGCCGAGGGCCGTTTTGAAGGTGACGGTGTGGGCCCCGGAGCTTTCCAGGGGATCGGTGGAGGTCTTGACCACCAGGGGGGCCACCGACGTGGAATCGGTGCTCACATCGAAGTTGGCGCTCCCGACATTGGTGACCGTGACTCCGGAGTCGGTCGGCGGGTTCAGGATGAAATTGTTGAGACCAAGAGTGAGCGTGGCGCCCGCCATCTGATGAAAACCAACTCAGAAGCCCAACCCTACGTCAAAATGGGTCGGATCGCAAATATCCGGGAATGAAAGCCTGATCCCCGCTTTCTTCGCCCGTTCTCCTGTTGAGTTCACCTGACACTGGCGATCGTTTCTGAATCTTTGTGGATCGCCTGGGTGGTGCGCAGGGTTCACTCCGAGGCTTCAGGCCCCCAGGGTCTGGGGGACGCGGGCGGAGTGGGCGGGGCTGCCTGCGGGAAGGATCAGTGATTGGCCACTCATCAGAGCCGGCTTGGGCAGGCCTAGCAACTCGAGCAGGGTGGGCGCGATGTCGGCCAGGCCACCGTGGTCGCGCAGCTGTACGGCGTTGCCATGGCCCGCCACCTTGCGCTTCTCCCCCTCGAGCAGGATTACGGGCACCGGATTGGTGGTGTGGGCGGTCCAGGGGCGACCGTCCGGTCCTTTCATCAGTTCGGCGTTGCCGTGGTCCGCGGTGATCAGCATGGTGCCACCCATCTTCACGGTGGCCGCCCACAGCTGGCTCACGCAATCATCGACCTTCTCGATCGCCTTGGTGGTGGCCTCCATGTCCCCGGTATGGCCCACCATGTCGGGATTGGCGTAGTTGATCACCACCAAGGAATAGATCCCCTTGCTGATGGCGGTGATGCAGCTATCGGTGAGCTTCTGGGCCGACATCTCCGGAGCCTGGTCGTAGGTGGGGACCCGGGGTGAGGGAACGAGGTGGCGATCTTCGCCAGGGAAAGCCTGTTCGATCCCCCCATTCATGAAATAGGTGACGTGGGGATATTTCTCGGTTTCGGCAGTGCGAAACTGCCGCAGGCCATTCTCAGACACCACCTGGCCAAGCAGGCCGTCGAGCGATTCGGGCGGAAAGGCGATCCGCACCGGCAAGCCCTGCTCGTACTGCGTGAACGTGACGACATGCACAGGCGAAAGCTTTTGGCGCTCAAACGCGCTGAACTCATCGAGGACAAGGGCCCGGATAAGCTGGCGGGCACGGTCGGGGCGGAAGTTGAAACACACCAGGCCGTCGCCCGCCTGCAGCAGCTCAGGCGCGAAGCGCACGGGCTCAAGAAATTCATCGGTGACCCCGGCGGCGTAGGAGGCCTCCAAGGCTTCCCGTGGCGAAAGCTCTCCGAGGGGGGAAGCCTCGGTAAGCAGCCGGTAGGCCTTTTCGGTGCGCTCCCATCGGTTATCGCGGTCCATCGCCCAGTAGCGACCGCACATCGTGGTGATCGTGCCGACGCCGGCCTCCTCGATATGTTGTTCGATTCGCGTAAGGAAGAGAGCCGCGCTGTTGGGGTCGGTGTCGCGTCCGTGGTGATCACATGCAGGCACACGTCGCGCAGGCCGCGGCCCGCCGCCCAGCGCAACAGACCGCCCAGGTGCTCCACGTGGCTGTGAACGCCGCCATCGGAGCAGAGGCCCACCAGATGCAGTTTCCCCCCTTCGGCCAGGAGATGGTCGGCCAGGTCGTTGAGGGCGGGGTTGCGGGCCAGGCTGCCGTCCTGGACGGCCTGGCCGATGCGCACCAGCTCCTGCCGGATGATGCGGCCCGAGCCGATCGTGAGATGACCCACCTCGGAATTTCCCATCTGCCCTTCCGGCAGTCCCACCGCTCCGCCGCTGGCCTCGATCAAGGTGTGGGGGTAGGCGAACCCGAGGGAATCCATCACCGGGGTCTTGGCGGCGCGGATCGCGTTGTCGTTTCCGGCGGAGCGGTAGCCCCAGCCATCAAGGATGGCCAGCACCACCGGGGCCACCGGACCTGCTGCGGAGGGCGTAGCCCCCGGAAAGGAGGACCGCGGCGTCTGCAGAGAGGGGTGCAGGGGAGTGTTCGGTGGAGAGGGAACGGCGGTCACCCGGTCGAGGACTCGTCTCTGCCAGTCGGGCCCAACTTACAACCAGGCCCCGGGTGCACCCTCGTCGGCGTTGAAGCCGTCAGGCTTTGGGCACATGGCGCTCCCGTCAGCGCCCATAGCATCGGCCCCACATCCGCAACGCTCCAGCCATGGCGGACGCGCCCCGCTCCGACCGTCTCGCCCTGCTCTCCGGGCCGGAGCTGGGCCGCACCCTCGATCGGCTCGCCTCCCAGGTGCTGGAGTCGGTGGGGGAGAGCGAGGCGTTGCTGCTGCTCGGCATTCCCACCCGCGGGGTGGATCTGGCCAAGGTGCTCGCCGGGCGCCTCGAAGTTCACTGCGGCCACCCGGTGGCCCACGGCAGCCTCGACCCCACCTTCCACCGCGACGACCTCGAACGGGTGGGTACCCGGCTGGTGGAGGCCACCCAGTTGCCCGTCCGTGTCGACGGTCGCTCGGTGGTGCTGGTGGACGATGTGATCTTCACCGGTCGCACCGTGCGGGCTGCCCTGGAGGCCCTGCAGGCCTGGGGGCGGCCCAGGCGGGTGCTGCTGCTGGTGATGGTGGACCGGGGCCATCGGGAGGTGCCCATCCAGCCCGATTTCTGTGGCCGGGTGGTGCCGACGACCCGCCAGGAGAGCATCCAGGTGTGCCTGCGCCACATCGACGGCGAGGAGGGGGTTTTCCTGCTGCGCGATTGAGAGGCGGCAGTCTCAGAGAATTTCCAGTTCGTCGGCGCGGAAGTGGGCGCGGAAGCGGCCGAAAGCCACCACCACCGGCAGGGTGGGGCTGATCGTGCGACCTTTCCAGTCGTGGAGAACATCATGCACCTGGCCTTGCTGCCCCTGCATGTCGAAGGCCTGCCCGCGATGCTCGGGATGGTTGAAGAGCACGACGCTCTGGCTGACCTTCACCTGATCCCCTGGCTGCATGGCCCCTTGGTCCGGATGCGGGGCCAATCTTGTCACGCGTGGGGGGAGCGCTGACGGATTCAGCGTTGGCAGGCGCTCTCCGGTCCCGCCTCCACCACCCGCCCCCCCAGTTGGCGACAGGCTTCCTGGAAGGCTTGCCATTCGTCCATGCCGGTGGCGATGCGACGCTGCACCAGCTCGTCGAGCTGGCCGGCCGGAACGCTGTGGGGCAGGGTCCCGTGCCCGTCTCTCTGCTGCTCCTCGCGCCGCAGCCGGGCGAGGCCGTCACTCACCCGCCGGCGTCGGTCGGCGCTGCGGGCCTGCCACCAGGGGTGGTCCAGGCGGTTAAGGGCGTCGAGGGCCTCCCACCAGCGGGCCTGGCCGACCAGGCGGTCGGCCCGCTCCAGCTGCTGGCGGTTGCGCTCCCAGATCGCCCGCATCTCATCGCCGATGCCCTGACCGTCGTTGCGGCGGTCCTCCCCGAGGGGATGGAGGGCCTGGAGGGCCCCCGCCAGGTCGCCGGCGGCGAAGCGCCCCAGGGCTTCGCCGTGGAGCTTCTCGCGCCAGCCCTGCAGCTGTTTGCGGTCGGCGGGGGTGGTGGCGCTGGAGCCCACCAGCTGCTCCTGCAGCCGCAGGGCCTCCCCCCAGCGACGCCCCTGCCAGAGCTGTTGCGCCCGCTCGCGCCGGCAGCGGCCCTGCTCGGGGGCGGAGCGGCCGGGCAGCCAGCTCAGGGCGCTGAGCTGATCGCCATAGCGCAGGCAGTCCTCCAGGCGCCCTTCGGCGGCCGCCTGGCGCAGCTGGTTTGGTAGCTGCCGCTCCCACCAGTACACAGCCCCGAGGCCTGCGAGCACCGGTCCGAGCGTGAGCAGCAGCCAGAAACGGGGCAGCCGGTGGTGGCGCAGCGCCAAGGTGGGGCGCTCCTGAAACGCACGCCCTTTGTATGAAGGCGCGGGGCCGGGATCCGCTCCGGCGGGACGCTCAGCGCACCGGACCCAGGCGCCGGGACTCCAGGCGCCCCCCCGGATCGCCCAGCGCCAGGTCTTCCCCCTCCAGCACCAGAGCCCCCTCCCTGTCGATGGCGAAGTGGAGCCGCAGGCGGTCCTCCCCGCGCCGGCCGGGGCTCGCCAGCGGCAGCACCAGCGGCGGTGTGCTCCAGGGACGCACCGCCGCCTCCCCCGCCGGCCGGCTGCGCAGCACCGGCAGCCCCCCCTCGAACACCACCTCGGCCCGGCTCTCCGGCTGGGGTTCGCCGAGCACGATCTCCACCTCGTGCTGCCCCTCCTCGCTGCAGGCGAGCACGATGTCCAGCGGCCGCTCGGTGGGCCAGCCCTGCCCCGCCACGAACAGCGGCTGCCAGCGGTGGGCCTGGCTGCGCTGGTCCCAGATCCGCAGCGACACCCCGCGGGTGAGCACGTCCTGAAGGCGCACCCCCGGGGTGAGGGCCAGGGCCCCCAGGGCCACGGCCTCCACCGGCCGCTCGCCGCGCTGGGGTACCCCGGGGAAGCGCTCCGCCAACCAGGTCCGGAGCAGCGGCAGCCGGCTGCCGCCCCCCACCGGCAACACGGCGTCGAGGGTGCAGGGGTCGAGGCCCTCGCGGCGGGCGCCGGCCAGCACCGCTTCGAGCAGCTCCTCCAGCCGTGCCAACAGGCCCCGTTCCCGCAGCAGCCTCTCCAGCTCGGAGCGCCGCAGCCGCAGCTCCCGCGGGGGCTGCCCCGGCAGGCTGCAGACCTCCAGGGCCTCCTCCTCCTCGCTCAGGCGGCACTTGAGCCGCTCGACCGCCTCCAGCAGCGGCCCCTCGGCGGGGGCGTCGGGGCAGAGGGCGTTGGCGATCCAGCGGTCGAGATCGCGGCCGCCCAGGGGCAGCCCCGCCTTGCCGATCACGCGGGCGCAGCGCAGCGCCTGGCCGCTGCCCTCCAGATCGCGGCCGGCGAAGCGCAGCAGCTGGGCGATCGGCGCCGGCCGCCCCTCCCCGCCCTCCAGGGCCACCAGGGAGAGATCGAGGGTGCCACCGCCCAGGTCCACCACCAGCACCCGGCTCCCCGGGGCCAGGCCGGCGCCGATGGCGGCGGCGGTGGGTTCGTCCACCAGCGCCAGCTCGGCCACGGGCAGGGAGCGGCATTCCTCCTGCAGCCAGCGGCGGTAGCCGCGGTACGACTCGATCGGGGCGGTCAGCACCAGTCGGTGCGGCGTGATCCCCTCGGGGAGGGCCGCCCAGATCCGTTGCAGCAGAAGGCCGCCCGCCTGCTCCGGTGTCAGCCCGCCGGCGATGGGGGGCTCGCCCGCCCCGATGCGGCGCTTGAAGTCGCGGCAGAGCCCGGGGCCCGGATCGGCCGCCAGGCCGGCCTCCAGCACCTGGCGGCCGATCAGGGGCCGGCCTTCGCCGGATCCCGCCCGCCAGAGCAGGCTGGGCACCACCGGTGGGTCGCCGGCGCTGTAGGGGGGAAGCGGCAGCAGCCGCGGGGGCTCACGGCCTTCCTGCCAGGCCACCACCGTGGTGCTGCTGCCAAGGTCGATGGCGAGGGTGCCCGGCATGGCGCTGTGGTGGTGGCGCCCCTTCTAGCGGGCTTCCCGGCGGCGCTGGCCTACGGTGGATCCATCGAGTGGGACCATCTTCAGCCGCATGCCCAGTAGTGCCGATCTCAGCCCCAAGGACCTGGCCCAGCGCGCCGAGAGCCTGATCCGCCATTCCAGCAACCGCTACCTCACCACGGTGCGGATCGCCTTCCGGGCGAAGCAGCGCCGTTTCGACGATTTCGATGGCCTGCTGGAGGAGGCCATGGTGAAGCCCGTGCATCGCGCGATCGTCGAGCTCAGCGACGAGCAGGACCAGCCGGATCTGCTGCCGGGCTGAGGAACGGGGCCGGTCCGCGGAGGGCGGCGGCCATGCAGGTGCAGGAGGGCGAGGGCTGGCGGTTGGCGGTGGATCCGTCCCGCTGGCCCTTTCCTGTGCTGATCGGCGGGAGCGGCTGGGCGGCGGAGTTGTCGGCCCAGGAGGGGGAGGCCCTGTGCCGGGGGGTAGCCCGGTTGGTGAACCAGCACCGGCAGCTGGCGGACACGTTGTTGGTGGAGGAGGCGATCGATCTCGATCTCGAGATCGAGTTGGCGGGCGGCTGCCTGTGGCTTGGGCTGGAGGGGGATCGGCAGCGTTGGTGCCTTCGTTTTGTGCTCACGCCGGCGGCGGGGCAGCGGGGTCTGGAGGGGGCCTGGTCGGCCGGGGCCAGCGCGGCCATCGCGGCGGCCCTGGAGCTGGTGTCGTCATTTGCCGACAGGGCGGGCCCGGGGGCGGAATCGGGGTGAGACCGGCCCGATCGGATGGTCTCTGATCAGCAGTGCTGATCATTCGGCCCTCCCCACCGTTTTCAGCCACCATCCCGCCCTTTTCCCCAGCCTTTCCCCAGGCCCCTGGCGCCCCATCCGTCGTGATCGGCCGCTCTGGGGAAAGGTGGGCCCGGTCGCTGGCTCCCCTTGACGAGGGCCCTCGGGGTCTCCAGTGGGGGACGGCCCCCGGCTCCGGCGTCCTGGGGGAGGCCCCGGGCGGGCGGTCTTGGGCTGAGACGGCCTGCGGCTGGGGCGCTGCCCCCGAGTTGACGGCGTGGCGCCTCTGTGGGGAACTGGTGCCCGAACCGAAGGATCTTCAACGAATGGCGGCTCGGAGCGGCGAGGGCAGGGACGGGGGCTTGAGGAACGGAGAGGGGGGGATGGTGAGCCTGATGGCCGATGTGCCGGAGCCGCTGCTGCAGGCGATGCGGGGCTTCATCGAGCGCCATCCCAACTGGGACCAGTACCGGCTGTTCCAGGCCGCCCTGGCGGGATTCCTGGTGCAGCACGCCCCGGGGGATCGCGCCATCACCCGCTGCTACCTCGCCAATCTGTTCCCTGGCAGCGGGCGTTTTCAGGCCCCGCCGATGGCCGGTCGCAGCGTGGTGCCTGGCCCCGTTCTGAGGGCCCTGCCTGGCCCCAGCCACGCCCCGGATGCCTCCGGCCGGGCAGCCTGAGGGATGCGTCGGCACGCATCACAGGCGCCGGGCCACCAGGCGATGGGTCTGGGCCAGCAGGTCCTGGCGGCTGTGGCCGCGGGCCACCAGGAGGGCGATCTGATCCTCCAGGCCATCGCTGGGGAGCAGGTCAAACTCGTTGATCTCCAGCCTGGCGTTTTGTAGGGCGACGGCGGCGTTGTGGTAGGCGGAGGCGGGGTGCTGGTTGAAGCAGGAGGGATTAAAGATGTAGTTGACATGGTGGATCATGTCGATGCCATCTTCGGCTTGGATGTTATTGGACAGGCAGAAGAGATGCAGTGCCTCTGGCTCGGGATGGAGCAGGTGAATCCAAGGATGGCCGTGCAGCATGGGCTTGTGATGGCCGTAGGGAGAACACCAGAGGGGTGAGGCCACGCTCCAGAGCAGCCCGCCGGGTCGCAGCACATTGAGCATGGCCTGCCAACCCCGCTGCAGATCCTGGATGTGCTCGAAGGTGGCGAAGGAATAGGCCAGATCAAAGCAATTGCCAAGAATTGGGTTCTTGGTGATGTCGGTCTGGAGAAGCAGCGTGTTGGGGATGTCGGCAAAGGAATCGCTGTGGATGTCGATATCCACCCCCACGATCAGGGGATCGGGGCCGAGGCGCTGGCGCAGGGCGAGGATGTCGGCCCCCTCACCGCTGCCTACCACCAGAACACGCTGGATGGATTCTGCCTCCGCATAGGCGAGGGCCTGATCAACGTTGATCTGATGGAACATGGTTGACTTGGGGATCAGGGGAGAAGGCCAAAGCGCTGGTGCAAAGCCTCGGTTTCCCGAAAGGACAGGCGGTTGGTCTCGATCAGGGAGAGGTTGGCCAGGTTGCCGCCGTGAACTACGGAAGCCCACATTGGATAGTAGGAGCGCGGTGTGATCTGATGCCGCACGTGGTCGCTGATTTCGGTGTGCATACGAAAGAAGATTGTCTGGGCTTCATGGGCGCCGCGGATTTCTTCGTAGAGGGAGAGAAAAGGATTGTTGGGATAGGAAGAGTGGAAGTAGGTGTCTTCGTTTGGCATGTAATTGCAGCCGCTGGCAAAACTCACCGTGGCATTGCCACTGTGCGGGTACGTGAGATTGCGCAACACATCGAAGAAATCGGTGGCCACCAGGTCGTCGGCATCGAGATTGGTGGTGACGACGCGGCAGGGGTAGATGATGTCCTCGCAAGCCAGCATCGTGCTCAGCCCCAGTCCGACCCCGATATAGGGAGCGAAAACAGTGCGGCAGCCCGTGCCTTGCAGGATCGGCTCCAGCCGTTGGCGGATGCGATTGTGTTGGCTGCCGATCAGCAACACCCAGTAGTCAGGTTTGCTGTAGCAGTTGGCGAGGCTCCGTGCGGTGTAGCGCTCGAACAGCTGCAGTCGCTCCTCGATCCACTGCTCGTACTCCTCGCTGGATCTTGTCTCCCAGATCGGATGGGGCCAGCTAAAGCGGGTGGCCAGGATCAGGAGGGGCCGATCGGGCATGGTGGTGAGGGGCTCAGCTGATGCTGCTGGCTTCGGTGAAGGGATTGGGCGGGCGGTGATAGAGGCGGGCCCGGGGGGGGATCTGCTCTGGGGTGGGCGCGTGGCCGGGCTTGTAGATGGCGATGGTCATCAGGTTGAATTGCCGTTCGCCCGCTTCTCCCAGCACATCGAGCTTGTGCTTTTCGATCAGCCACTCGTCGACTGAACGGTCAGGGGCGTAGGGGTCGTTGAAACCCACCGCCGCCACCGCCGGGTAGTAAAGAGACCAGGCGGCCTTGAGGATTTCGCGCAGGCTGATCTGATATTTGTAATTGCCCACTTCCTCGTAGTCATCGCAGAAGCTTCCCGGCTGCGGAAAGGGAGTCGCCATTGTGTGCATCACGTCGTAGGGCTCGATCAGCAGGATGGCCTTGCGCGCCACGCGCAGCATTTCGTAGAATCCCAGCATCGGTCGAGGCCAGTGATGGAAGGCCTCCTTGGCGATCACGCAGTCGATCTCTCCATCCCCGAATGGCAGGGCCTCGATGTCGGCGGAGAGGGCCGCATCCACCCAGCCCTCCTGGGCGGCGATGTGAATGCCGTCGGCGTGCAGGTCGCTGGCGATGCACCAGGCTTCAGGAAAAAGGCGTTTGAAATAGCCCGCATCCCGGGCAAAATTATCGCCGACGCTGAGAAGGGAGGCGGGCTTGAGGTGATCCAGTAGCCCCTCGCTGGAGGCCAGCATCGCGTAGTGGCGCTTGGTGTCGGGGTGTTCGGGATCGAAGGCGCCCGCCCAATAGGGTTTTGAATATTGCTTATGCAGTGTTTTGCTTGTGGCGGTGAAATCGCCCGTGGCATCATCCATGGCTGCAAACAACATGGTGCTACCGCTGTCGGTGAGCGCTCGGAAGATGGCACTGTAGGCGGCAGGCCAAGGCGCCTCAGGGGGGGGCGGCCCCCGCTGCCGCCATCTCCTCCGCCACCGGGCCCAGGCGCTCCACCCTCAGGGGCCGTCCCAGGCAGAAACGGGCCAGCATGCGCGCCACCAGCGGGAAGGTGCTGGGGGGGCCGATCACCTGATCCATCCCCATCATGCGGATCAGATCCTCAGAAGCGCTGCCGCCGCTGAGATCGGCACCAAGATCCACCAGGGAACGGCAGAGGGATCCCTCCGGCTCATTGGTGAACAGGCTCACATGCACCCCGTCCGCAAGCTGTTGCCCGCACCGATGCAGCCAGACGGAATCCGGGTAAAAAAATTCGCCGTCCCGCCAGATCGCGTAATCGCCCCGTCGGATGTGCAGGCCGCAGGTTGGGCGCCCTTCCGGATTCAACTGCGCCTGCCGCTGCATCGCCTTCTCGATGCGCCAGCGGGGCGGGGCGAGGGGCTCGAGGTTTTTGGAGGGAAAGCGCGGCCGCTCGTAGCGGAACCCGAAGGGCTCGTGCAGCAGCAGCAGATCCGCCCCGGACGCTTCGGCCAGTGCCTCAGCAAAGACCAGCCCGTCGCCCGTGCCCCAGACGACGGTCACGCCGTTGCACCGCTGGCGAACCAGCCCTGGCACCCCCTCCTGGGGGAGCTGGTGGCAGAACGCAGCCAGGGCGCTGGCCGAAAGGGGCGTGTCGCTGATGCGGGTGAACAGTTCCGCGGTCTCGCCCGCTGGAGCCAGCCAGGGGGAGGCGGGATCGAGGAAGTCATGAAATGTCTCCACGGCCCAGGGGAAGTGGAGGCGGTTGTGGAGGCCAGCGACCTGCGCTTCAGCCTGGCAGCGGGCCATCCACAGCAAGCTGTTCGCCAGCCGGCTGTGGGGGGTTGGCTGCTGCGAGAAGAGAACGGACGGCACGCCAGCGGCTCCGGTCGGCTTCAGCCCGTGGGTGGCGCTTCGCCCACGAGGGAGTAGAGGCGCAGCGCCGCCTCGGTCTCCACCGGCAGGATCGAGAGGCGGTTGCCGCGGCGCACCACCGCCAGCTGCTCGGGGCTGAACTCCTGGCGCAGTTCCTCAAGGCTGAGCAGCCGGGCGAAGGTGCGGCGATAGCGCAGGCGCACGCAATCCCAACGGGGGGCATCCGACTTGGAGGCCGGATCGAAGTAGGGGGATGTGGGCTCGAATTGGCTGGGATCGGTGAGGCCGGTTTCAATCACCTCCATCAGGCCGACAATGCCGGGGGGGCTGGCATTGGAGTGATAAAAGAAGGCCAGATCGCCCACCTGCATGCTGCGCATGAAGTTGCGGGCCTGGTAGTTGCGAATCCCATCCCAGAGGGTCGTGCCTTCAGACGCCAGCCGATCGATGCCGTAAACCTCGGGCTCGCTCTTCATCAACCAGTGGCGGGGTGCGTCGTCGTCCATCACAGCTCCGGCAACGCCGCCACCAGCTGGCGGAAATGGTCGCCGCGTGCCTCGAAATCCCGGTATTGATCAAAGCTGGCGCAGGCCGGGGAGAGGAGCACGGCCCGCCCCGCCCCGCCGGCACTGAGGCGCTCGGCCTCAGCCACAGCCTCCGCCAGCCCGTCGCAGCGCACCACGGTTCCGGGGTAGCGGGCCTCCGCCAGCAGGGTGGCGAAAGCGTCGCGTGCGGCACCGAACAGCACCACCGCCGCTGCCTGACGCTTCAGTTCCTCCAGCCAGCCCCCGGCGTCCCCCTGCTTGGCCTCGCCGCCGGCCAGCACCACCAGCGGACCCTCCAGGGCCCGCAGTGCCACCTCGGCGGCGTCGTAGTTGGTGGCCTTGCTGTCGTTGAACCAGGTGACTCCGCCCCGTTCGCGGATTCGCTCCAGCCGGTGGGGAACTCCTGGGAAGCTGCGGAAGGCCGCCTCCATCACCGCCGGCTCCAGGCCCAGGTGCACCCCCACCGCCGTGGCCATCAGCAGGTTCTGGCGGTTGTGGGCGCCGGGCATCGCCAGGCAGTCCGCCGGGAAGAGCGGGCCGGCGGACCCGCACACCTGGCCCTCCTCCACCCAGAGCAGCGGTGTCAGGCCCGGCGGCAGGGCCGCCCGGGGGCCGGCCGTGATCCAATCGGCTCCGTCCCAGCTGGCGGCCCGTTCCCGCAGGTCGGGGTCGTCGGCGTTGAGGATGCGGCGCTTGGAGGCCTCCAGCAGCCGCCGCTTGATGGCGCGGTAGTTGGCGACGGTGCCGTGGCGCTCCAGGTGGTCGGGGGTGAGGGTGGTCCAGAGGCCGATGGCGGGGGCCAGCTCCGGCGACTGTTCGATCTGGTAGCTGCTCACCTCCACCACCAGCCAATCGGGCCTGGCCTGGCCGGGGCGGGAGCGCTCCAGGGCCAGCTCCGCTGCCGAGAAGCCGACGTTGCCGCAGAGGGGCGCGTCGAGCCCGGCGTTCTGCAGCAGGTGATGCACCAGGTGGGTGACGGTGGTTTTGCCGTTGGTGCCGGTGATGGCAATCCAGGGCACATCGGGTGTGGCCAGCCAGGCCGCCCGCAGCTCGCCCTGGACGGCGATGCCGCTCTGGCGCAGCGCCTCGAGGGTGGGATGGTCCCAGGGGATGCCCGGGCTGACCACCACGGCCGCCGGCGGGGTCGGCAGGGCCTCAAAGCTGGCCGGGCTGAGGGGTGTGGCCAGGCGCACCTCGATGCCTTCGGCCTCCAGCTCGGACGCCTTGCCGCGCAGCTCCGGGCTGTCGCGGCTCTCGAACACGATCACCGGCAGTCCTTGCTGGCGCAGAAGCCTGGCGGCGCCAAGCCCGGATCGCCCCAGGCCCACGATCACGGTGGGGGAGGCGATCGGCGGCATCGGCTCGTTCACGGATCGCTCTCTGGACCTGGGGCCTGGGGGAAGGGGAGAACAGTGAATGGGCGATACTGGAATCGAACCAGTGACTCCTACCGTGTCAAGGTAGTGCTCTACCTCTGAGCTAATCGCCCCCGTGCCGTAGCTCTGGAGCCGGCCCGGAACATGCGCGCGTAGCGACATGTCTTGCCCAGGAACTTAGCAGTAGGAGCGCCGTCTTCCGGATCAGCGGCGCTCCAGGGAGATGCGCAGGCGTTCCCGCTTGGTGGGCTCGATCGCCAGCACCTCCAGCTCGCCCCGATCGCGCAGCTGCACCCGCTCGCCAGCCCGCAGCTCCCGGCTCGGGCTGGTCACCGGCTGCCAGTCCACCCGCACCGCCCCCTGGCGGATCAGCTCCGCCATGCGGCTGCGCGAGAGCCCAAAACCGGCGGAGGCCACCGCATCCAGCCGGCAGGAGGCCTCCACGGTGCTCAGCTGCCGCGGCGCGCGGGGCGGGGGCGGCCGCAACTCCGCCAGCGGCCGGGCCTCGAAGCGCACCGGCACGGAGCGCACCTGCCCTTCGCGCTCCGCCAATGCCGTCGCAACGGCGCCGGTGACCACCGCCTGGGCGCCGCGGTCCCCCCGCAGCCACAGGTCGCCCACCTCCCCTGCGGCCGCTCCCGCCTCCACCAACGCAGTGCGGAACTCCTCCGGTGTGGCCGGATCGAAGAGAAAGTTGCCGGCGATCTCCAGACCCATCAGCCCGGCCTGGGAGCCCTCCGCTGCCCCGTCCCCGGAGTCCTCCGCCAGGGCGGTTTCGCTGCGCTCCAGCCACAGGCGCCGCCGCTCCGCGGCGGGATGGCCCCCCTCACTGCGCAGGCGCAGCTCGCTCAGGCTGGCCAGGCGGGCTTCCGCCTCCTCCCGCAGGTCCGGCGCCAGGAAGGGGGTCCAGCACGGTTCCCAGGTGCGCAGCACGGTGTCGGCCAGATCGATCAGGGGCTCGAGGGCCGCAGCCTGGCGGCTGCCCTGCAGGAGCTCACGGCGCGGCAGCATCGGAGCGCCCCTCAGCCCTCGCCCAGCCGCACCACGGCCTTCGGCCGGGCCTGCTGCAGCACCGACCAGGGCACTTCGCTTCCCGCCGCCGGCTCGATCAGCAACAGCCAGCAGCCCTCCTGCAGGCGGTTGCGCAGGGCGCGGATGCGGTCGTCCTCCTCCGAGCCGACGCTGGCGGCGGCGGCGAAGCTGCCCATGAAGCCCGAGCCCATCCCCAGCAGGCCGCCGATCAGTGGCTGGCCCCAGGGCCCGGCGAAGTCGAAGGTGTGGAGATCGGTGATCTGGGTGAAGGTGAGACCCGCCAGGAAGCCGAAGGGCATCAGCCAGCGCACCATCGAGCGCTGCAGGCGGCGGCGGGCGGCGGTGGCATCCAGCCGATCCACCTCGCGCAATGGCGTTTCCCCCGCGCCGATCGCCACCAGGGCCAGTGGTGCCGGCTGGCGGGCTGCGAGGGTGTCGCGCAGCTGCCGCAGCCGGTCGAGGTCATCGAGCACCACCACCACGCTCTGGGTCATGGGTTCGCTCCGGGGGTCGCCACAGGGTCGCTCTCTACACTGCACCTCCGGCCCGCCCCCACCGCGCCGCATTCGCCGGATACGACGAACATGACGAAGGTTCTGGTCTCCGATCCCATCGATCAGACGGGGATCGACATCCTCTCCCAGGTCGCCCAGGTTGACGTACGCACCGGCCTGCCCCCGGAGGAGCTGCGGGCGATCATCGGCGAGTACGACGCCCTGATGATCCGCTCCGGCACCCAGGTGACGGCGGAGATCATCGAGGCGGCCGATCGGCTGCGCATCATCGGCCGCGCCGGCGTCGGTGTCGACAACGTCGATGTGCCCGCCGCCACCCGCCGCGGTGTGCTGGTGGTCAATTCGCCCGAGGGCAACACCATCGCCGCCGCCGAGCACGCCCTGGCGCTGATGCTCTCCCTCTCCCGCCACGTGCCCCACGCCCACGCCAGCACGATGGCCGGCGGCTGGGACCGCAAGACCTACGTCGGCAACGAGCTCTACAAGAAGGTGCTCGGCGTGGTGGGGCTGGGCAAGATCGGCTCCCACGTGGCGCGGGTGGCCCGGGCGATGGGGATGGACGTGGCCGCCTACGACCCGTTCGTGTCGCCGGAGCGGGCCCAGCAGATGCAGGTGCGGCTGCTATCGCTGCCCCAGCTGTTCGCCGAGGCCGACTACATCACCCTGCACCTGCCCCGCACTCCTGACACCGAAAACCTGGTGAACGCCGAGCTGCTGCGCACGATGAAGCCCACGGCGCGGCTGGTGAATTGCGCCCGCGGTGGCATCGTCGATGAGGCGGCCCTGGCGGAGGCGGTGGAGCAGGGCGTGATCGCCGGCGCCGCCCTCGACGTATTCGCCAAGGAGCCCCTGGCCGCCGATTCCCCCCTGCGGGCGGTGCGTGAGCGGCTGGTGCTCACCCCCCACCTGGGCGCCTCCACCGAGGAGGCCCAGGAGAACGTGGCCGTCGATGTGGCCGAGCAGATCCGCGACGTGCTGCTGGGTCTGCCCGCCCGCAGTGCCGTGAACATTCCCGGATTGAACGCCGAGCTGATGGAGCAGCTCAAGCCCCATCTGCAGCTGGCGGAAACCCTGGGCCAGCTGCTCAGCCAGCTGGCGGGCGGCCAGATCAGCGAGCTGGAGGTGCGCCTGCAGGGCGAATTCGCCTCCCATCCGGCCCAGCCCCTGGTGGTGGCGGCCCTCAAGGGGGTGCTCTCCACCGCCCTGGGCGACAGCATCAACTACGTGAACGCCAGCCTGGAGGCCCGCGAGCGCGGCATCCATGTGCTCGAGGTGAAGGACGACGCCAGCCGCGATTTCGCCAGCGGCTCACTGCAGCTGGTCTGCCGCGGCGGCAAGGGCACCCACAGCGTCACCGGTGCGGTGTTCGCCGATGGGGAAATGCGCATCATCACCATCGATGAATTCCCGGTGAACGTGGCCCCCAGCCGCCACATGCTGTTCACCCGCCATCGCGACATGCCCGGGATCATCGGCCAGCTCGGCTCCCTGCTCGGCCAGCACAACGTCAACATCGCCTCGATGCAGGTGGGGCGGCGGATCGTGCGCGGCGATGCCGTGATGGTGCTCAGCCTCGACGACCCCATTCCCCCCACCCTGCTGGCCTCGGTCCACGCCATCAGTGGCATCCAGGAGGCCCATCCGGTCACTCTCTGAGCCCTGCCTGATCTGCCCGGAGCGGCCTGGGCGCCGCAGGGCTCCTCGCCGATCGTCCCCACCATGAACGATCCGTCCCCCCCCCTCCCCACCGACGCTCCGCTTCCCGAAACCCCGGCGGCATCTCCAGCCGCCGTCCTCTGGCGTCTGGAGATGGCGATCCCCCTGCCCCTGGAGGAATCGCTGCTGTGGAAGCTGGAGAGCCTGGGCGTGCAGCGGCTGGCGGTGCGCCATCGGCCTGACGCCCCCAACGAGAGGGAGTTGCTCGGGTGGGTGGCGGCCGCCGACTGGCCGGCGGAGCGCCGGGCTGCCCTGGAGGCGGCCCTTCCCCCCCTCGGCGAGCCTTTTGCCCTGGTGGTGCCGCCGCTGCGCTGGTGTTCTCAGAACGACGAGGACTGGAGCCGCAGCTGGAAGCGCCACTGGCGGCCCGATCCGGTGGGGGAGCAGCTGCTGATCCTCCCCGCCTGGTTGGAGGCTCCGCCGGAGCACTCCGGCCGCCGCGTGATCCGCCTCGATCCCGGCAGCGCCTTCGGCACCGGCAGCCATCCCACCA
>CAIVPT010000053.1 GCA_903907855.1 uncultured Synechococcaceae cyanobacterium
CGGTGATCAGGATGCGGGAGGGACCGCTCACACGGCCGCCCCCATCAGCTCGCGCACGTTCTTGCCGGTTTCAAAGAACACGCGTGCGTTCTCCTCCGGGGTGCCCGGGAGGATGCCGTGGCCGAGGTTGAGGATGTGGCGACGGCCGCTGGCCTTGCGCACCGTGTCGAAGATGCGGTTGCGGATGCCCTCGGGAGTGCCGAACAGCAGGCCGGGATCCACATTGCCCTGCACCCCCACATGCCCCGGCAGGCGCGCCAGGCCATCGGCCATGTCGACGGTCCAGTCGAGCGAGATGATGTCGACCCCGGTGCGGCCCATGCGCTCGAGCACGCCGGCGCTGCCGGAGATGTAAAGAATCAGGGGGGTGTCGGGATGGGTGGCCTTCACCTGATCGATCACCCGTTTCTGGTACGGGGCGGCAAAGGTGTCGTAATCGATCGGGCTGAGCTGGCCGGCCCAGGAGTCGAACAGCTGCACCACCTGGGCCCCCGCGTCGATCTGATAGCGCACGTAGGTGGCAATCGAATCGGCCAGGTGGGCCAACAGGGCGTGCAACAGCTCCGGCTCGCGGAAGGCCATCGCCTTGATCACCGCATAGGTTTTGCTGCTCTTTCCCTCCACCGCGTAGGCGGCCAGGGTCCAGGGCGCGCCGACGAAGCCCAGCACGGCAGCTTCGTTGCCCACCGACTGGCGCAGGCGCCCCAGCACTTCCCCCACGAACGGCAGGGCTTCGGCGGGATTGAGGGGGCGCAGCGCCTCCACCTGCTCCCGGCTGCGGATCGGCGGCTCGATGATCGGCCCCTTGCTTTCGATGATGTCGAAGTCGATGCCCATCCCCGGCAGCGGCGTGAGGATGTCGGAGAAGAGGATCACCCCGTCGGGACGGAAGGCCTCGAATGGCTGCATCGAGATCTCGTAGGAGAGATCGGGGTTTTCCGATCGTTCGCGGAAACCGGGATGGCGATCGCGCAGGTCGCGGTAGACCTTCATGTATCGGCCCGCCTGGCGCATCATCCACACCGGCGGCCGCTCCACCGCCTCCCCTCGGGCGGCGCGCAGCAGCAGCGGCAGGGTGTCGGCCATGGAGCAGGACGGGAGGCGATCGGGCAACCTAGCGGAGAGCCTTCCGCCCCCTGATTGCCGCCTTCCCTGCCCCCCATGGTGCGCCGCCCTCGCCCCGCCGTTGCCCTGCTGGTGCTGGCCAGCCTGGCGGCCCTGCCGGGTTGCGCCCTGCTGCGCCCCCTGCGGCACCAGACCCTCCAGATCTACGTGGTGCCCAGTGCCAATGAGGGGGGTGGTGACACCCCTGATGCCCACGTGGAGCTGGCCGCGCCGGTGCTGGAGGCCTACCGGCGGCTCCATCCCGACGTGAGCTTCCGGATGAAGCTGGTGCCGGAGGCGGGGCTGGAGCGGGAGCTCAGGATCCACCGCCAGCGCGGCCTGGGGCCCGACCTGCTGTTGGTGCGGGCACCGGTGGCGGTTTCCCTGATGCGCAAGGGACTGATCGCCCCGCTGGGCCCTGCCCTGCGAAGCCCCGACGTGTTGAGCAGCATCCAGCCGGCGGAGCTCAACCGGGTGCGGGAGGGCGACCAGCTGGTGGGTCTCCCGGTGGCGCAGGAGGTGAGCCTGGCCTGCTTTGACCGCCGCAAGGTGAAATCCTCCCCCTCCACGGTGGGGGGGCTGCTTTCCCTGGCGGCTTCGGGGCAGAACGTGGGTGTTTCCGTGGATCCGATCGGGATCTGGTGGACGGCCGGCACCTTCGGAGCCGCCCAAGCGATGGGCCTGTTGATCACCGACCAACCCCTCCCTGCCAACCGCGATCTGGAGAAGGACCAACGGGCGGTGGCCGGCTGGTTGCGCTGGCTGCGGCAGGCGGCGCTGCAAAGCCGGGTCGACATCGCCGCTGGTGCCGACGACCTGCTCAACGGTCTGGTGGAGGGGCGCCTGAGCTGGGTCCCCTGCTACAGCCTCAACCTGATGCGTCTGCAGCAGCGCATGGGGCCCCGGCTGGGGGTGGCACCCCTCCCCGATGGCCCCGCTGGCCGCGCCAGCCCCTTTTCTTCGCTGCGGGTCTGGTCGTTCGGCACCGATTCCTCCCCCGCCCAGCGGCGTCTGGCGGAGGATCTGGCCCGCTTCACCCTGGGCCCCAAGCAGCAGCGCGAGCTCGTCCTCTCCACCGAGTCGGTCATGCCCGTCAACCGGTTCGTGATGATTCCCGTGGCCAATTCCGGAAGGCTTGCGGCCATGGCGGCCGCCCAGGACCAGTTCCGTCAGCTGGCCACCCTGATGGGCCTTTCGTTCTCGGCCGATCGGGTGCAACGACTGCTGCCCTCCATCGAGCGCCTGGTCTATGAGGTGATGCTGGGGGTGATCACTCCGGAGGAGGGCGCACGCCAGTTGCTTGCCCTGCGGAGGTTGCCATGACCCCCCTGATCACCGAGCCCCTGGGCTGGACGGCCCTGATGGCCCGTTCCCACGTGGCGCAGCAGTTGGCCTTGCTCGCCCTGCTCTGGCTGGCCCTGCCGCCGCTCCTGCTTCGTTTTCCCCGGCTCAGGCGCCTGCCGCGGGGCCTGCCCCATCTCGTGCTGCTGGGCCTGCTCGCGGCCCTTCTGGCCTTGGCCGGCCAGCGTTGGGGGCTGGTGCTGCTGGTCGGCCAGATCCTGGCGACCTGGTTGGTGCTGCGATTCCTGGAGTTGCGGCTGCTGGCCCGCTGGCTGCCGCCCGATCAGATGCGTGAGCTGATCAGTCGGGTGTTTCGGCCTCTCTTTTTGATCGGGGTGCTGCTGGTGGGCCTCGATGCCCTCGGCAGCCTGCAGGCCTTGGCCGCCCAGCCGCTGGGGGTGTGGCTGGGCACCAAGATCCAGCTCGGTCGCCTGTTCGAAGTCTTGTTCTGGCTCTACGTGGTGGTGGTGGGTTCACACCTGCCGGCCCTGTGGCTGGGGTGGCTCGTCAAGCGCGGCCTCGACCTCACCGAGGGAGGCCGCCGCGCCCTTTCCCTGGTGATCCGCTACGTGATGGTGGGCCTTGCGATCCTCTGGGCCCTGCAGCGGCTTGGTGTCAACCAGACCGGGGTCCTGGCGGTGGCTGGCGGCCTGTCGGTGGGCCTGGGCTTCGGCGTGAAGGAGGTGTTCTCCAACTTCATCTCCGGCCTCTGGTTGCTGTTCGAGGGCTCGGTGCGCCCCGGTGAGGTGCTGATGCACGAAGGCGAGGCCTGTGAGGTGCGGCGGCTGGGGCTGCGGGCCGCCACGCTCTGGCGCGGCAGCGATAACGCCGAGCTGGTGGTGCCGAACCAGACCTTCTTCACCCAGACCACCACCACCTTCACCCGCAGCGATCGCATGCGCCGCTGTCGTTTCGAGCTGGAGGCCTCCTCCAGCTGGCCACCCCAGCAGATCCTCGATCTACTGGCAAGCATTGCGGCGGCCCATCCCGACACCGTTCCCCAGCCAATGCCGCGGGCCCGCCTGCTGGAGTTCGGTCAGGAAATGAACCGCTACAGCCTGAGCTTCTCGATCGCCGATCCTCTCAAGGCAGGCCGTGTTACCGCCGATGTGCTGCTGGCGGTGTGGCAAGCGTTCGCGAGCCGCGGCATCCTCGCCATCCCCAACACCACACCAGAGTCAACCGCCGCAGGTGCCCCGCCCCTTCAGGCCCCCGGCTGAGGCGTATCGGTTGCCGGGCCTCTTTGGGCCAGCAGGTCACGGAATTCTTTCTCCTGCCCCAGCCAGCGGGCCTCCTCCAGGGCGCTGGGCAACAGCCGCTCCAGTTCGGCGGCCCCGCCGCCCAGGGTGGGTGATTCAGCCAGGGTGCGGAAGCGGCGCAGGGCGGAGGTGCGGTCGAACGCCAGGCAGACCAGCAGGGCCAAACCGCAGCCCAGCAGGTAGTCGATCCAGCGGCTGGGCACGTACCAGTCGGTCAGGGCGCCGTAGCCGGCGAAGGTGACGCCGCTGGAGATCAGGGCGGTGCGCAGGTGGGCCCGCAGCCCCATTGCCTCCAGCAGCCCCGCCGTGCCCCCCATCGTCAGCCCCACCGCCACGTCGTTGACGCCGAAGGTGTTGAACACCAGCCAGGGCATCAGCACACCCAGGCTCACCCCCACCATCCGGTCGCGCACCCGCGTCAGGGTGGCCCCGAGGCTGTCGTTGAGCAGCAACACCACGCCGAAATACAGGTACTTCGGGTTGAGGGCCCCCAGCCCCATGCCGATGCTCAGGGCCAGGGTCGCAACGATCAGCTTGCGCCAGAAGAAGCGATCGGCGAAGCGCTCCGCCAGGCTGCGGGCGGGCAGGAGCGGCGGGTGCTTCGGGGGCGCTCCATCGCTGGGCAGCCGCAGCAGGGCCTGCAGGGTGGACCCGATGGCCACGCCGATCACCACCGCCACCAGCTGGTGCCAGGCGCCCAGCCAGGTGGCATTGCTCCCGAGCAGCGGCAGCACCGCGGTCACGGCGATCAGGTTGCGGGCCAGCATCAATCGGTCGGGCAGGGCCTGGGCGAGCAGCTGGGCGCAGAGGGTGACCACCGCGAACTGCCACACCGGCGGCGCCTCCAGCAGCGGCCGCAGGGCGGTTCCCAGCCCCAGGCCCAGGCCCACCACCAGCGGCACCAGCACGAACACCGCTGGCGGCCAGCGGCTGAAGTCCGGACGGATGATCACCGCAGCCAGCACCACGCCATAGGCCGCGCCGCTGCCCAGCCCCAGGGTGTGGCATGTGGCCCAGGTAAGGGAGGTGGCCACGGCGACCGCCAGCACCAGCCGCAGGCTTTGCCCGCCGGGGGCGCCCGGAGTGCCGGGGGCGGCAGGGACGCCAGGGGCGCTTGTTGCGCTCAAGGCCGGGCCGCCAGGCTGCGGGTCAGGCCCACCACCAGGCTGATCAGCAGCAGGGCCAGCCAGAACCACAGCCGGGGCGGCTCGCTGCGGCTGCAGAGAACCAGGAGAAAGAGACTGACCCAGGGCCAGGGGGAAAGCCAGGGGGCCAGCAGGCGGGGGCGGCGGCGGGGGCGCGGTTCGTTCATGCGCGGGCTCCGGCGATCCAGCGCCAGAAGGGAAGGGCGTAGCTCAGGGGGGAGCGGCGCTCCACGTCCGTCTCCACCTCCGCCGGGGTGCGCCCGGGCAGGGGGCGGGTGGGGCCATCCCCGCGGGTCCAGGCCAGGCCTGAGGGGGTGGCGGCCCTCTCCAGACGCACGACGCCGAGCACCAGGGGGGCGCCGGTGCGGCCCGGCAGCTGGGCGGTGAGGTCTCCCCCATCGCCGAAGGATTTCTGGCGGGCGCTGGCCATCAGGTTCGCGGCCTCCTCCTGGCTACCCACCGCCACCGCCACATCCGCCAGCTCCACGCTTTCGGTGGAGAGGCTCACGAGCCGGCCCGGCACCAGGCCCCAGCGCTGTTCGCCGCTGCCGAAGCTGTCGCGGCTGAGCACCTGGGGGTTGAGGCGCACCTCATCGCCCACCTGCAGGCGGGTGGCATCGGCCGCCGTGAACAGCACCACCGCCAGCTTCTCCTCCTGCGCCGGCGGCAGGCCGATACTCCCCAGCTTCTGGCCGGGGGCCACCGGCTGGCCCGGAAGTACCGCCAGATCCAGCACCCGGCCCGCCGTGGGGCTGAACACCTCCTGGCTGAACTCCTGGCTTTCGAGGGCTGCCCGTTGGGCGTTGAGTTCGGCGGCCTGGGCGCGCAGCGCAGCTCGCTGGGCGCGCAGCTCCGCCAGGCTGGCGTTCACCGCCGAGATGTCGGCGCGGTTGCGTAGCACCAGATCCTGCGCCCCCACCCACAGGGGGCTGTAGCGGGCGATCACCTCGTCGCGCCGGAGCGCCTCCAGGGCCTTCAGCTGGCTGGTGACCGGACGGTTGGTGGTCTCGATCTGGCTGCGCCGTGTGGTGAGCGCATCCTGCTGATCATCGAGGGCGCGGGCCTGCTCCTGCAGCACCCGCATCTGTTGGCTCACCGCCGCCAGCCGGGCGGCCGTCACCTGGGGCCCGCTGGTCACGGCGCCGGCGCCCGGGGCGCTCTGATCGACGCGGTTGAGGGTGAGCAGCCGTTGCCCCTGGCGCACCTCCTCGCCGACGCGCACCTCGATCTCCTGCACCTGGCCGGCGCTACGGGCATAGAAGCCGCGGCGGGCGTCCGGCGGGCTCATCAGGCCCATGCCTCGCACCAGCACCGGGATCGAGGGGCGGCTGGCCCAGTGGAGGGTCAGCAGGCCGACCAGCACCATGGGCACCGCCTGGTACAACCGCCAGAGAGGACTCGGCACGGGGTCGGTCATCGGAGCGCCGCACTGGGCGGATGGTACGGGACAGTCCTCGTAAGGTCATGCGGCCGCAGCCGCTTGCCGCGTCGCCTTGGTTTCTGTTCCCCGCCTCCGGGTTCCTTTCCTCCGGAGCACCACTCCGCTCGCCCAGCCCCTGACCGCCCTGATGCTCGCGGGTCTGCTGCTGGCCCCCGCGGCGGCGCGTGCCGAGGCCCTCTCGCTGCGCCAGGTGCTGGAGGAGGGGCTGGCGAACTCGCCCCAGATCGAACGGGCCGAGCGCCAGCTGGACCGCGATGGCGCCCTGGTGAAGCTCAACCGCTCCCTGCTGCTGCCCCAGCTGGACCTGGTGGGCCTGGGCAGCTACACCCAGGTGGGGACCTCGGTGGGTGTGCTCACCAACCTGCCCACCCTGGGCGATCTGAGCCTCTCGGTGCAGAACGGTGGTTATGCGGTGCTGCGCAACAGTTTCGGCAACGCCGGGGTGGTGCTGGAGGCCGACCTGTTGCCCCTGCGCCAGTTCGCCCTGATCGAGGCCAGCCGCTCCCAGCGGCAGAGCAGCCTTTCCTCCCGGGCGGAGAGTGGGCGCCAGGCCCAGTTCGAGCTGGTGAGCACCTATCGCCAGCTGCAGCTGGCCCAGGCGCTGCTGCCGGTGTGGCGTTCGGCCCTGGCCGCCTCCACCGCCCTGGAGAACGATGCCCGGGCCTTTTTGCGCCGTGGGCTGGCCGCCCGCATCGACCTGCTGCGGGCCACCAGCCTGCGGGCTGCCGATGCCCGCGGCCTGGCCCAGGCGGAGGCGCAGCTGGACGGCACCCGCGAGCAGCTGGCCGCCCTGCTGGGCCGTCCGGCGGCGGCGCCGTTGGCGGCCGCCGATCCCCTGGAGGAGCAGGCCCCCTGGCCCCAGGATCTGCCCACCACCCTGCGCCTCGCCACGGAGGATCGACCGCTGCTGGAGGCCCTGCGCCTGCAGCAGCGCGCCCAGCGACAGCAGGCCCGCGCCGCCCGGGCTGCGCTTTACCCAAGCCTCAAGCTCGTGGCCGGGGCGGGGTACAGCGGCGATCAGTTGAGTGTGCCGGTGCAGCAGCAGGGGGGCTCGATCAAGGGGGCGCCCGTGCCCCTGCCGTTGCCCACCCTCGAGCAAAGCGGCTACGCCGCTGGATCGTTTTACAACTGGGGGGTGGCCCTGTTGCTGCGGCAACCCCTCTGGGACGGGGGGCGGGCAGGCTCTGGGGCAACGGTGGCCGAGCGGGATGCCGACCTGTTGCGGGCCGATGAGGACCTGGCCCGCCAGCGGATCCGCCAGGAAGTGAGCCGTGCCTGGAGCGATCTGCAGGCCGCCCCGCAGGCGATCGCCGCCGGTCGGGAGGCCGTGGTGGCCGGTGAGCGGGCCGTGGGGGATGCCCGCCTGCGCTACCGGGCCATGGTGGAGACGATCACCGAGGTGCTGCTGGTGGAGCGGGATCTGCAGGTGGCCCGGGCGGCCCTGCTCACCACCCTCACCCGCCAGGCCCTCGATCGCGCCCTGCTGGAGCGCGAGACCGGTGGGGTGGGGGAGTAAGGAGCGGCCCCAGGCCCCAGGCCGCCGGCGGGCCGGTGCTCAGGAGGCGCTGCCCTCGCCCTCTGTCTCCACCTCCCGCAGCAGGCTGCGCGCCTCGTCGCGGCGGAAGATGAGCACGCTCAGGGGAGGCAGGCAAAGATCGAGGGAATTCTCGTAGCCGTGGATCGCCCAGGGATCGGTGAATTTGCCACCGAGGTTGCCGAGGTTGCTGCCGCCGTAGCGGCTGCTGTCGCTGTTGAAGACTTCGCTGTAGAAGCCCTCCAGGGGCACGCCGATCCGATAGCTCGAGTGGCTGGTGGGGGTGAAGTTGGCCACCACGACCAGCCAATTGCCGGTGGTGCTGCAGCGACGCATGAAGCTGATCACCGAGTGGCGGTTGTCGTTGCAATCAATCCACTGGAAACCGTATTGATCGAAGTCTTCGCCGTAGAGGGCGGGCTCGGATCGGTAGAAGGTGTTGAGATCGTCTACCAGGCGCTGCAGGCCCATGTGCGCCTCGAATTGCAGTAGATCCCACTCCAGATCGCCCCACACGTTCCATTCGGCTCGTTGGCCGAACTCCATGCCCATAAAGATGGTCTTCTTGCCGGGGTGGGTCCACATGTAGGCCAGGAGCGCCCGCACGTTGGCGAATTTCTGCCAATCGTCTCCAGGCATTTTGTGGAGAAGATTGCTCTTGCCATGCACCACTTCATCGTGGCTGAGGGCCAGCATGAAGTTCTCGGTGAAGGCGTACCAGATCGAGAACGTCACATGGTTCTGGTGGAATTGGCGGAACCAGGGATCAAGCTCGAAGTAATCGAGCATGTCGTGCATCCAGCCCATGTTCCACTTCAGGTTGAAGCCGAGGCCGCCGATGTCGGTGGGCTGGGTGACCAGCGGCCAGGTGGTGGATTCCTCGGCGATCGAAAGGGCGCCTGGGTAGTGCTGGAAGAGCACATGATTGGCCTGTTGCAGGAAGCGCACCGCCTCGGTGTTCTCGCGCCCGCCGTGTTCGTTCGCAAGCCATTCGCCGTCGGGACGCAGGTAGTCGCGATAGAGCATCGAAGCCACCGCATCTACGCGGATGCCATCGATGTGATATTCCTCAAACCAGAAAATGAGGTTGGCCACGAGGAAGTTGCGCACTTCGTTGCGGCTGTAGTTGAAGATCAATGTGCCCCATTCCTTGTGCTCGCCAATGCGCGGATCAGCGTGCTCATAGAGGTGCTGGCCGTCGAAGAAGGCCAGGCCATGGGCGTCCTTCGGGAAGTGGCCAGGCACCCAGTCGAGAATCACACCAATCCCTTCGGCATGGCAGCGGTCCACGAAGGCGCGGAATTCATCGGGGCTGCCATAGCGGCTGGTGGGGGCATACCAGCCGGTGACCTGATAACCCCAGGAACCATCGAAAGGATGCTCCGAAATCGGCAGCATCTCGATGTGGGTGAAGCCGCGGGCCTTGACGTAGGGGATCAGCTTGTCCGCAAACTCTGGATAGGTCAGAAGGCGGGCGCCGGGCTTGAGGTCGGCCGCGGGCACGGGCGGGCGAGGGGTGCCATCGCTCTCGCGGTACGGCTCGTCGGCGGCGGCGTGCAACCAGCTGCCCAGATGGACCTCGTAGACGGAAATCGGTTGCTGCAGGGGGTTGCGACTTTCGCGCTCCTCCATCCAGGCGGCGTCCTGCCAGTGGTGGCGGCCCCGGGCTGCCACCACTGAGCCGTTGGCGGGACGCACTTCATGGCGGAAGCCGTAGGGATCTGCCTTGGGATAACAGTGGCCGTTCTGGGCCCGCACCTCGTACTTGTAGATCGTTCCTTCGCCCAGGCCGGGGATGAACAGCTCCCAGCAACCGCCCAACCGGGACTGCATGGGGTGATGACGGCCATCCCAGCCGTTGAAATCCCCGAGCACCGACACGCTGCGGGCGTTCGGCGCCCACAGGCAGAACTGCACGCCGGCCACGCCATCGCGCTCCCCCAGATGCGCCCCCATGCGCTCCCAGATGTGATGGTGGTTGCCCTCGGCGAACAGATGCCGGTCGAGATCCCCCATCCACTCCTGCCGGAAGGACCAGGGGTCGTGCTGCTCATGCACGAGGCCGCCGCGCTCGACACGCACCCGGTAGCCACAGCCCAGGTCGTCCCCCACGGCGGCCTCAAAAATCCACGGGTGGTGAGGGGTGTGGGTGGGCACCTCCTCGCCGCCCAGGAGCAGGGTCACCTTGGTGGCCTCTGGCATCCACACCCTTACCACCCAGCCGCCGTTCTCGACAGGTTGGGGGCCCAGCACCGCAAAGGGATAGTCGTGGCGGCACTCCGCCAGCCTCGTCGCGTCCTCAGCCATCCACTGCAGGCTGGCGATCGTCATGGGCGTGGGAGCGGACGGTGAGCCGGGAGCTTACGTCCGCCCACGGGCGGCGCAGGTTGGCCGGTCAGCGGACAGGGGCTGGTGCGTTCGGTTCTGTCGGGAAATCCACGCCGATGATCTGGTTTTTGTCGTCAAGGATCACGAAGAGGTTGTCGGTCAGCCGGTTGAACTCGAGGGTGGCGATCACCAGCTTCATCTCCGGGGTGTTCTCGGCGCGGGCGATGCGGCGGATCCGCAGGAAGTTGCCGGTGAGCCGCTGCAGCCGCAGCCATTTGCCCTGAAGGGCGCTCTGGGGGATCTCCTCCTGCAGCGTGGGGCTCATAAAGCTGCTGGCCGAGATGAAGTGACCGCGCGCGAGTGCGGTGATGAAGTCGCGCACCACCGCTTCGGCCGGGGCATCGGAGGCATTGAAGTGGTAGCCGGTGAGCTTGCCGTCGGCGTTGATCACCATCAGCAGTTGGCGGCTGCCGCGACTGGTGCGCAGGGTGGCCTCCACCGCGCTGGAGTCGTAGCCCGGCTGCACCGAGGTGATCGTCCAGCTCAGCAGTTGCGGCTGGGTTTTCATCGTCGCGGCGATCATCGAGGGGCTGGTTACCCGCTGCAGCTCCGGCGCGAACTGGGCGAAGCGGGCGTTGGCATCCCGGCTCTGCAGCACCCGCAGGATCCGTTCGGCCGCCTGGCGCGCCCGGATCTCGCTCAGGGCGCTGCTGGAGGCGTCGGCAGGAGCCGCGGCAGGGGCGGCGGCAGGGGCACTGGGGGCCGCACCCGACGGGGCTGGGGGGCGCTGCGCCAGGGCCGGCAGGGCCGCGGAGGCGGCCAGGACGGCGGCCAGAACGGCAGGAACCGGGCCAGAGAGGCGGGAGCGCAGCATGAAAGGGCGATCGGAGCGGCCCAAGTCTGCCCCAGATGGGCGCTGTGAGCTCAGCCGGCCCCCATCAGCGGTGCCAGCCAGAGCCTGGCTCCCGTCAGATCGAACTCGAGCGGGATCACCCGGTGGCCGGGGCCGCTGGGGCCCGGTGCCAGGCCGTCGGTGCCGGGGTGTACGGCGATCTGGGGCCAGGCGGCTCCCGCCAGCGACAGCCGCAGCCGCTCGCCGCGCCCCAGGGTGGCCCGCAGGGGCTGCAGGCGCAGGCGCAGCGTGCTGTCGTGGCAAGCCCCGCCTGCCCGCGGGCCCACCCGGCGCCGCATCCCTACGCATAGCTGCCGCACCCGGTCCTCCCCGTCGCTCACCACCGACAGCGCTGCGCAGAGGTCGAACCCCCCGCCTTCGCCGCGGACGCGGATCACCAGTCGCGGCTCCCCCAACAGCTCCAGATCGGCCGCCAGCGGCGCGCTGGTGAAGCAGGCCACGTCACAGCGGCCATCGAGATCGCCCCGCTCCACCAGCCCCGGCTCCGGCCCCAGATGCCCCCCCCGCCCTGGCACCGGCCGCCAGGGATCGTGCACCAGGGTCAGCCGGCCGCCCTCCAGCCCCGCCGTGCCCGCCTCCCCCGGCCCGATCTCCCGCAGCTCCCCCTCGTCGCTGCGCACGGCCGCCAGACCGCCGCTCGCCAATCGCCAGGCCAGCCGTTCCCCTCGACTCCCGCCGAGGCCACCACGGCCGGGGGCCGGTGCGGGGATGGCGCGCCAGTCTCCGCCCAGCACATCCTGCAGGGAGATTGCGTGGGGGGCGTACGCCGGGGCTGGCGCCGCCGAGCCCTCCCCTTCGCCCGTTGCCCCCTGAAGGTGGTCGCGAAAAAAAGCCAGCTGCTGCCCATCGACACCGCCCTGCCAGTCGAGGTGGCTCCAGGCACCGATCAGCAGCGTGGGCTGGCCCCCGGCGGATCGACTGCGGCGCCAGAGGTCGAGCACGCCGCGAAGGTGCGGATCGTGCCAGCCGCCGATCAGCAGCAGCGGGCGGCGCAGCAGGGCCTCCACCGGCTCATGCACCACCCACTCCTGGTGCTGGCCTGGATCCTGGCGGAGCCAGCGGGCCACCATCCCCTGCGGATCCAGCCGCTGCAGCAGCGCCTCCCCCTGCCGCGGCCAGGTGCCGCTCTCCAGAGCGCGGCGGATTTCCTGCCATCCCGCCCCGTCGTCGCGGCGGCGGCAGCCCTCCGCCGCCAGCTGGAGTCCCCAGCCCACCAGGGGGGCCCACCAGTGGGCGCCGCCCTCCGCCGCCCAGTGGCGCCGTTCATCGAGCCCGGCCATGGCGGGGGCCAGGGCGTCGGGCAGGTCAGCCTCCTGCTGGGCCCCCACGCCGATCAGCAGCTGGCTGAGGCCCTGATACGAAAAGCCATAGGTACCAACCCTGCCGTTGCAGGCCGGGTGGCGGCGCAGCCAGCGCACGGCGCACCGCCCATCGCCCGCCTCCTGGGCGAAGCCGCCGAAGCGTCCGCCCGAATCACCGCGCCCGCGCACGTCCTGCACCACCACGAGGAAGCCGTGGGCCGCATACCAGCGGGGGTGGGCGTAGACCACGCTCGAGGCGATGCGGCGCCCATAGGGCTGGCGCATCAGCAGGGCCGGCCAGGGGCCCTGCCCCTGGGGCGGCCGCCAGAAGCGGGTGGCAAGCGCCACGCCGTCGTCGCAGACCATCCAGGCATCGCAGCAGTCGTCCTGCCAGGGCTCCAACCAGCCCTCCTGCCAGCCCGGAGGCGGGGGCTCGGGGGAGGAGCCGCTCGACACTCAGCGCACGTCGGGACAGTGGAGACCGATCACGTAGGTGCTCAGCACCTCGGCGTCCACCGGGCTCAGGCCCTGGGATGAGGCCACCCAGGCGATCGATTCCTTGGAGGTGGCCGATTGCCCCTGGGCGTTGAGCTGCTTGAAGCGCTCGCAGAGGCTGCGGGCGAGGGCGGGGTTTTCCTTCACTGTCTCCAGCAGGGCCGAGGCCGCCAGGGACGGATTTGCGGGCAGTGACGCCAGCAGGATCGGCAGGGCAAGGAGGCCGCCGGGGAGCCGGAAGCCTCGGGGCCGCGCGGGGCGGACCGGACGGAAGGGCATGGGGTGGCGGGCGGGGGAGACCAGGGAAAATCCCGCAGGGGGCCTGGGTTCCTCCATTTCAGGGAGGCCGCTGCGGCGGCGGGGCGAGCCCAGGGTCAGTTCGTGGAGCGACCGGAACGGCGGGGGGCGGTATCCCCGCCGGGGCGGACGGTGATGCGCACCTCGCCGTTCGCCAGATTTCGGTTGGCCTCCGCCAGGATCACCGGCCGGGCACGCCCCCCCTCCAGGGCCTCCAGGCCCCGCAGGCGCACGCGCACATGGCCATCGGCGCTGACCCGGCCGCTCCCCCGCAGATTGCGGGCCACCTGCTCAGCGGTGGGCCCCCAGGCCTCCTCTGGCAGCTCCGTGGTCGACGCCGCCACCACCAGGTCGCCGCCGTTGTCGAACACCACCGGTGCCCGCAGGGCCCCCGCCACGCTCACCCGCGGCACGTAGCTCACGGCAAAGGCCAGGCAGGAGATCGCCAGCAGGGCGGTGAAGCTGGTGATTCCCACCAGGCGGAAGCGGATCCCCCACCGCTGCAGAAACCCTGCTGCGGTGAGCAGGGCCAGCAGGCCACTGGCGGCCCCCAGCCATTCCCCGGCGACGAACAGGATCGGATCGGCGGCCATGGGGGCTGGGGAAGGCGGAACAGGCTCCTTATATTGCGGCCGACCCGGCGGTGACGGTCCCAGCGGATGCGGCGGTGGCCGGAACCAAAGCGCCTCATCCCGTGGCTCCCCTGGCTGCTGCTCGGCGGTGCGGGCACCGTTCTGACGTTGGCGGCCGCCAACGGCTGGCGGTCGTTGATCGACCGCACCTACCTCCAGGCCCGCCCCTGGGTGGAGAGCCAGGTGGGACGGGCCCTGGGCCATCCGCTCCAGATCGGACCGCTGCAGGGAATCGGGCCGGAGGGTCTGAGGATCGGTCCCAGCCGCTTGCGGCCGGGTGCGCGCGATGACTCCACAGTGCGGCTCAGGGGCGCCACCGTGTCGGTGGATCCCTTCGAGAGCTGGCGCCGTCGTCAGCTGATCCTCGACCTCACCTTTCACGGCGCCGAGGTGGATCTGCGCCGCAATGCCCAGGGCCAGCTGTGGGTGCTCGGCAGCCTGCCGCCGGGCGGGGAACCACCGCCGCTGGAGTTGCGCCTGCGGTTGCTGGAACCCGCCACCCTGCGGCTCTGGGGCCTGGCTGCCGACCGCACCCGGCCCATCACCCTCACCGCGGCGGGGCAGGTGGACCTGGGGTTGCGTCGCCGCGGTCTCGATCTGCGGGCCCGGGCCGCCGCGCCTGGCCTGAGCGGCATGGCCCTGCTGCGGGGAAGCGGCAACTGGCGCGACCGCCGCTGGCAGGTCCAGCTCGACCCGCGCGGCTTCCCGCTTCAGCCGCTGCGGCCCCTGCTGCCCCTGCCCGGACGTATTGAGGGCCAGGCCGACGGTCGCCTCACCCTTGGCCTCGACCAGGGCCGACCGGACTGCCGCGGCAGCCTTGCCCTGCGGGAGCTGCGCTGGCGGCCCCAGGCCGGCTCCCCTCCCCTGCAGGTGGATCGCGCTCCGCTGGAGTGCCGCGACGGCGATCTGCTGCTCGCCCAGAGCTCCTGGCAGTTCTCCGGCTGGAGCGGACGGGTGTCCGGCCGCCTGGCCCAGCGGCGCCAGCTGGCGATGCGGCTGGAGGCCCGGGCGCCCCGCGGCAACCCCTTCGCCGCCCTGCCGATCCAGGCCAGTCTCCAGGGCCTCTGGCGCGATGGTGCCCTGCAGGTAAGCCGTCTTGAGGGCCGCCGGGGCGGCTCCCTGCTGCGGGCGCGGGGCAAGCTCGGTCGCTCCCTCGACCTGCGCGGCGGCTGGCTGCTAGAGCCCACCGACCTGCCCGGCGGCGAGCGGCTGCCCCCCTGGCTGCGGGAGAAGCCGCTGCTGGGCTCCCTGCGGCTCGACGGCCTGCTCGGGCGCCCAACGCTGGCGGTGGAGACTGCCCCCGCCCGCCTCGCCCTGCTGGGCCCCTGGCAGGCCTCCCTGCTGTGGAGCGACGGGCTGCTCCGCCTGCAGCGGTTCGAGAGCCCCCAGCTGCGGGCGCAAGCCACCCTGCCACTTGGCCTGCAACCCGGCCGCGGGGTGGTGGCGGGTGCCCTGGCGGCCGACCTCGCCCTGCGGGACTTCCCCCTCAATCGTCTCGACCCGCTCGTTGGCAGCCGCCTGCGGGGCCTGCTCGACGCCCGCGGCCGCCTGGAGGGACCACTGAACGCCCTGCGCCCCGATCTCCAGCTGCGGGTGCGGGAGCCGGGTGCCGGACCCCTGTGGTTGCGGGAAACCTGGCAGGGGCGCCTGCAGGCCCAGGGGCTGCCCTTTGGGTCCCCCGTCGGCGCCGGGGGCGGCCTGCTGCAGCTGGCGGCCCAGGCGCCGGCCCCAGCGGGCCGGATCGCCGCCTGGCTCGACCATCGCTGGATCCCCGTGCGAGTCGACCTGGAGCGCCAGGGGGGGCTGCTGCAGCTGGCGGGTCGGCCCGAGCGCTACCGCTGGCAGGCCCGCGACTTTCCGCTTGCCGGTCTCACCCTGGCCACCGGACCCCGTCGCCGCTTTCAACCGCTCCAGGCCCTCCTGAGCGGCGACGGCCATCTCGGTCTGGAGCCGCTGGCCTTTGACGGGACCGTGGCGCTCGTCGACCCGCGCTTCCTCGGCATCGCCGGGCGCCGCATCGAGGCCGAGGTGCGCTACGCCGATCGCCGCTACGCCCTGCGCGGCACCGTCCAAACCCTCGACCGGGGCCAGGTGAAGGCCCGGCTGGAGGGATCCTGGAGCGGGCCGTTCCGCGCCGATCTCCAGGCCCGCCAGCTCAGTGCCGGCCTCTTCCGCCAGTTCCTCACCGCCTGGCCCCTCTGGCTCGGCGGATCACCCGCCGACGGGCCGGGCGCCGCGGCCCTGGGGAGTCCGGCGATCCTCACCCTCGGCCGCAGCATCGACGACCAGCTGATGGCGCTGGCGGCCGCCCTGGAGCGCCTGGCCGAACGGGATCGCCTCGAGGCGCGGGTGGATCGGGGCGAGCTGCTGCGCCGCCTGCAGAGCCGCATCGACGCCGACCTCAGCCTCAGCGGCCCCGACCTGCCCAATGCCCGCATCGACCTCAACGCCCGCGGCCATCTCTGGCTGCGGCAGCGGGATCGCGACCTGGCCCTGGCCGGCCGGCCCTTCGAGCTGCGTCTGCAGGGGGCGCTGCTGCGGGGGGAGGGGGAATTTGACCTCTCGGGCCTGTCCTTGGCGCTGCTGGCGTTGCTGGTGCCCCTGCCCGAGAGCCTGCGGGGGGAGCTGGCGATGCGGGGCCGTTATCGCCTCGGTGCCGCCCGGCCCGAGCTGGCGGTCGACCTGGCGCTGGTGGACACGCGCCTTGGGGATCGCCCCCTGCAATTGGAGCGCGGCCGGGTGGAGTTGCAGCCGGAGGCGCTCGCGGTCGATCTGGCCCTGCGGGCTGCCGGGGCGGAAAACAGCCTTGATCTGGCCGGCACGATTCCGCTCGATTCCCGGCGCGAGTCCCTGGAGCTGCGCCTCGCCAGCCGCGGCGATGGTCTGCGCTTCCTCTCCCGCCTCGCCGGCACAGCGGTGGCTGTGCAGAAGGGCAGCACCGACCTCCAGCTTCTGGTGCGCGGCAGCCTCTCCGATCCGATCGCCAACGGCTTCCTCCGCCTGCGGGGCGGCCAGGTGCGCTTCATCGGCCAGACCCTGCAGGAGGTGGAAGCCACGGTGCTGTTCGACTTCGAGCAGCTCCTGCTCCAGGAACTCACCGCCAAGGTGGGGCGCGACGGCCGGATCAGCGGCGAGGGGCGGTTGGGACTGGTGCGGCCCCTTTCGGAGGAGCCCACCCTGCAGGTGCGGCTCCAGCGGGTGCCCTTCCAGGTGCCGCGGGTGAGCGCGGTGGGCGATGGCCTGCTGCGTCTGGCCGGCAGCCTGACCGACCCTCGCCTGGGGGGCGATGTGGCCATCCGCAACGGCTCCATCAACGCCACCCCGGGCGAGCTGGCGGGCGCGCCGGAGGGTGAAGGGCCCCAAGCCAACCAGGCGGTGCGGCCGGTGCGCTTTGAGCAGCTGCTGGAGTCGAAGTGGGATTTCCAGCAGCCTCTGGTGCTGCTGGGGCCCGATGTGGAATCCCCCACCGCGGAATCGTTGCGCCGCTCGATCCCAGGCGTGCCCTGGCTGGCGTTCGACGACCTGCTGGTGCGCCTCGGCCCCGACCTGAAGGTGACGATCGGCAGCGTCGGCAGCTTCCGCACCGGCGGCCAGCTGCGCATCCGCGGCCGCCTCGATCCGTCGCTGCAGGCCAGCGGGGTGGTGCGGCTGCTGGGCGGCCGCCTGAACCTGTTCACCACCAGCTTCAGCCTCGATCCCGATGCCCCCAACGTGGCGGTGTTCACCCCCGGCCTGGGGCTGGTGCCCTACCTCGACATCGCCCTGCGCACCCGCGTGTCGGACAGCCTCAGCGTGATCGCTCCGAGCGGCCTGGCCTCCACCGGCGTCGGCACCGCCAACGGGCCCACCCTGGCGGAGGTGGAGGCGCTGGGGGGCTTCTCCCGGCTCAACCAGCTCAAGTTGATCCTGGTGACGGTGGCCGTCAGCGGCCCGGCCGACCGCATCGCCGAGAACCTGCGTCTGAGCAGCAGCCCCCCCCTGCCCCAGGAGCGCCTCGTGGCCCTGATCGGCGGCAATTCGCTGGCGGGTCTCAGCGGTGGCCAGGCCGGCACCGCCCTGGCCACGGTTCTGGGGCAGTCGCTGCTCTCCCCCCTGCTCGGCACCCTCAGCGATGCCTTCGGCCAGCGGGTGAGCTTCGCCCTCTACCCCACGTATGTGAACCCCTCCCTGAGCACCAGCGAGGAGCGTCGCTCCAAGCGGGTCCCCCCCCAGCTGGTCTTCGGCGCCGAGGTCGGGTACGACATCACCGACCGCATCAACGCCTCGCTGCTGGCCGCCCCCAACCGCTCCGACGTGCCCCCCCAGGTGACGTTGAACTACAAGGCATCGGAGACCTTCAACATGGAGGGATCGCTGGATAGCGAGGGCGCCTGGCAGACCCAGCTGCGGATGTTCCTGCGTTTCTGAACCCTTGCTATGTCCGCCTCCGCCCCCAGACCCCCGGCCCCTTCGCCAACACCCGCCACCCCTCCGCCGGATACCTCGGCCCAGCTGATCGGGGTGGATCTGGGGGGCACGGCGATCAAGCTGGCCCGCTTCCGCCAGGACGGGGAGCTGCTGGCCCAGGCCCAGTGCCCCACTCCCCAGCCCGCCCTGCCCGGGGCGGTGACCACGGCGATCGTGGAGGCGATTGAAGCCCTCGACCCCGAGCACCTGGCGGATCGGGTGGGCATCGGCCATCCGGGCCCCAGCGACCGGGCCGCCCGCGTCGCCCGCATCGCCATCAACCTGCCGGGCTGGCGGGAGGTGCCCCTGGCCGACTGGTTGGAGCCCCAGATCGGCCGGCCGGTCACCCTCGCCAATGACGCGAACTGTGCCCTGCTCGGCGAGCGCTGGCGGGGCGCGGCCCAGGACGCCTCCGATGCCCTGCTGCTCACCCTCGGCACCGGCGTCGGTGGGGCGGTGCTGCTGGGGGGGGAGCTGTTCCTGGGCCATGGCGGCGCCGCCGCCGAACCGGGGCTGATCGGCGTCGATCCGGAGGGGCCCCCCTGCCGCAGCGGCAACCGGGGCTCACTGGAGCAACACTGCAGTATTGCCGGCCTGGCGCGCCTGAGCCCCCACGATCCGGCGGAGTTGGTCCGCCGCGCTGAGGCGGGCGATCCCGAGGCACGGGCGGTGTGGGAGGCCTATGGCCGCTGGCTGGGGATCGGCTTGAGTTCACTTCTTTATGTGCTCACCCCCGAGCTGGTGCTGATCGGCGGCGGCCTGAGCGCCGCCAGCGACCACTTTCTGCCGGCGGTGTGGCGGGAGGTGGAGGAGCGGGTGCTGGCGGTGAGCCGGGAGGGGTTGCGGATCCGCCGTTGCGCCCTGGGCAATGGCGCCGGCCGGTTGGGGGCCGCCTGGCTGGCCCGCCAGCGCCTGGCGCCCGGCGGCTTGGGATGATGGGGGCATGAGCCTGTCGGAATCCACGCCTCCCGCTACCGCCGCTGCCCCCGCTGCGGCTCCCCCCGCCGCTGCCGTACCGGAGCCCGGTCCGGAGCTGCTGCAACGCGCCGCCAGCACGCGCCACGCCGCCATGGCCCTCGGCCGTCTTGACGACGCCGCGCGCCGCCGCGCTGTGTTGGCCATGGCGGATGCCCTGGCGGCCGGAGCCGATGCCATCGTGGCCGCCAACGCCGAAGATCTGGCGGCCGCCGAGCGCGATGGCCTCAGCGCTCCCCTGGTGGCCCGCCTGCGGCTCGATCGCGCCAAGCTGGAGGCCGCCATCGCCGGCGTGCGCCAGGTGGCGGCCCTGCCCGATCCACTGGGCCGCCGCCAGCTCCACACCGAACTCGACCAGGGCCTGGTGCTCGAGCGCATCACGGTGCCCCTGGGGGTCGTGGGGGTGATCTTTGAGGCCCGTCCTGATGCGGTGATGCAGATTGCCTCGTTGGCGATCCGCTCCGGCAATGGCGCCCTGCTCAAGGGGGGGCGGGAGGCCACCGGCAGCTGCCGCGCCATCGTCGATGCCCTGCAGCGGGGCCTGGCCGCCAGCGATGCCGATTCCGCCTGCCTGGCCCTGCTCACCAGCCGCCAGGAGAGCCTGGCGCTCCTGCGCCTCGATGGCCTGGTCGACCTGATCATCCCCAGGGGCTCCAACGAGTTGGTGCGTTTCATCCAGGCCCATACCCGGATCCCGGTGCTGGGTCACGCCGATGGGGTCTGCCACCTCTACGTCGACCGCAGCGCCGATGTGGATCAGGCGGTGCGCCTGGCGGTCGACAGCAAGTGCCAGTACCCAGCCGCCTGCAATGCGATCGAAACCCTGCTGGTGCACCGCCGGATCGCCCCGGCGTTCCTCGCGGCGGCGATTCCGGCCCTCGAGGCCGCCGGGGTCGAGCTGCGCGGCGATGGGGAGTCCCGGGCCCTGGGGGTGGCCGCCGCCGCCAGCGAGGACGACTGGTCCACCGAATACTCCGACCTGATCCTGAGCGTGCGGGTGGTGGCCGATGAGGAGGAGGCCCTGGCCCATATCGGCCGCTACGGCTCGCGCCATACCGAGGCCATCTGCACGCAGGATCCCGTGGCGGCTGAGCGCTTCCTGGGGGCCGTCGACAGCGCCGGCGTGTTCCACAACTGTTCCACCCGCTTCGCCGACGGCTTCCGCTACGGCTTCGGGGCGGAGGTGGGCATCAGCACCCAGACCCTGCCCCCCCGCGGCCCGGTGGGCCTCGAAGGGCTGATCACCTACCGCTACCGCCTGCGGGGCGAAGGCCACACCGTCGCCGACTACGCCGGCGGCAGTCGCCACTTCAGCCACCGCTCCCTGCCGCTGTGAGCGAGCCCTCCCCAGCTCCCCCCCTGGTGCTGGTGCACGGTCTGTTCGATACCCCGGACCTGTTCTGGAGCCTCCGCCAGCGGCTGGGCCGCCGCCGCGATCCTGTTCTGGCGCCGCCCCTGCCCCACGGGCTCGGCAGCACCCCCCTGGAGATCTTGGCCCGCCGGCTCGGCGAACAGATCGAAGCCGCCTTCGGCCCCGAGCAACCCATCGACCTGCTCGGCTTCTCGATGGGCGGACTGATCGCCCGCACC
>CAIVPT010000054.1 GCA_903907855.1 uncultured Synechococcaceae cyanobacterium
AAACTATAGTATAAGTCCGTAACTCACAAAATACACACCACATGCTAGTAGTCCGTATTAAGCTGGATTCGTTGAACTGCGCCACGTTGCCCTGCCAGATGGCGAGGTGCTTCCAGTGCCAGTAGAAGGTGAGCCAACCCACGGTGTTCAGGGCCCAGAAGACGGCCAGGTAGAAGGCGTCCCAGGCGCTGATGTCGCAGGTGCCGCCACGGCCGGGGCCGTCGCAGGGGAAGGAGTAGCCGAAGTCCTTCTTGTCGGGCATCAGCTTGGAGCCGCGGGCATCCAACGCACCCTTGACCAGGATCAGGGTGGTGGTGTGCAGGCCCAGGGCAATGGCGTGGTGAACCAGGAAGTCACCAGGACCGATCTGCAGGAACAGATCGTTGCCGCCGTCGTTGATGGCATTCATCCAACCGCCCATGTAGGCGGCGCTGGCATTGCTGGCAGCACTGGAGGAATTGGCGAGCAGAACGTCGAAGCCGTAGAGGGCCTTGCCGCTGGCGGCCTGGACGAACTGGGCGAATACGGGCTCCACCAGGATCTGCTTCTCAGGAGTACCGAAGGCCACGACCACATCGTTGTGGACGTAAAGGCCGAGGGTGTGGAAACCGAGGAACAGGGAGACCCAGCTCAGGTGGCTGATGATCGCTTCTTTGTGCTCGAGCATCCGAGCAAGAACGTTGTTCTTGTTGGCCTCGGGGTCGTAATCACGGATGAAGAAGATCGCACCGTGGGCGAAGGCACCGCACATCAGGAAGATGGCGATGTACTGGTGGTGGGTATAGAGAGCAGCCTGAGTGGTGTAGTCCTTGGCGATAAACGCGTAGGACGGCATCGCATACATGTGCTGCGCCACCAGGCTCGTCACCACACCCAGGGAAGCCAGGGCCAGACCGAGCTGGAAGTGGAGCGAGTTGTTGATGGTGTCGTAAAGACCCTTGTGGCCAGCGCCGAGGTCACCAGGGGTGCCCTTGGGCGGGTTGTGGGCTTCGAGGATCTCACGGATCGAGTGGCCGATACCGAAGTTGGTCCGGTACATGTGGCCGGCGATCACGAACAGGCAGCCGATCGCCAGATGGTGATGGGCGATGTCCGTGAGCCAGAGGGCCTCGGTCTGGGGGTGGAAACCACCCAGGAAGGTGAGGATCGCGGTGCCTGAGCCTTCAGAGGTACCGAACAGCTGATAAGCGGTGTCGGGGTTCTGGGCGTAAACGCCCCAGTTGCCGGTGAAGAACGGAGCCAGGCCTGCGGGGTGCGGCAGCACGTTCAGGAAGTTGTCCCAACCCACGTGCTGACCACGGGATTCAGGAATAGCAACGTGAACGAGGTGACCGGCCCAGGCGATGGAGCTGAAACCGAACAGAACAGCCAGGTGGTGGTTCAGACGGGATTCAGCGTTCTTGAACCAGGCCAGGGAAGGCCGGAACTTGGGCTGAAGGTGGAGCCAGCCAGCGAACAGAGCCCAAGCCGACAGGATCATCATGAAGATGGAACCCTGATAGAGCTCGGCGTTGGTGCGCATGCCGATGGTGTACCACCAGTGGTACACGCCGGAGTACGCAATGTTCACCGGTGAGGAAGCGCCCGCCTGGGTGAAGGCGGTGATGGCGCCCTGGCCGAAGTGGGGATCCCAGATCGCGTGAGCGATGGGACGGACATGCAGAGGATCGGCGACCCACTGCTCAAAGTTGCCCTGCCAGGCGACGTGGAACAGGTTGCCCGAAACCCAGAGGCCGATGATCGCGAGGTGACCGAAGTGGGTGGAGAAGAGCTTTTGGTAAAGCTTCTCCTCCGTCATTCCGTCATGGCTCTCGAAGTCGTGAGCCGTGGCGATCCCGTACCAAATACGACGGGTTGTCGGGTCCTGTGCCAGACCCTGGCTGAACGAAGGAAATTTCGTTGCCATTGGGAAAGGTCAGGAGAGGTCAGCCGACCGCAATGATGCGGGCCAGGAAGAACGACCAGGTGGTCGCGATGCCGCCCAGCAGATAGTGGGCAACACCGACGGCACGACCCTGGGTGATGGAGAGCGCCCGCGGCTGGATGGCGGGAGCCACCTTCAGCTTGTTATGAGCCCAGACGATGGACTCAATCAGCTCCTGCCAGTAGCCGCGGCCGCTGAACAGGAACATCAGGCTGAACGCCCAGACGAAGTGGGCACCCAGGAACATCAGACCGTAGGCACTGGTGGCAGAGCCATAGCTGTTGATCACCTGTGCGGCCTGAGCCCACAGGAAGTCACGCAGCCAGCCGTTGATCGTGATGGCACTCTGAGCGAAGTTGCCGTTGGTGATGTGGGAGACGGAACCGTCAGCGTTGACGGTGCCCCACACATCGCTCTGCATCTTCCAGGAGAAGTGGAAGATAACGATCGACAGGGAGTTGTACATCCAGAACAGGCCCAGGAACACGTGGTCCCAAGCCGACACCTGGCAGGTACCGCCACGGCCGGGGCCGTCGCAGGGGAAGCGGAAACCGAGGTTCGCCTTGTCGGGAACCAGGCGGCTGCTGCGGGCATAGAGCACACCCTTCAGCAGGATCAGCACCGTCACGTGAATCGTGAAGGCGTGAATGTGGTGGACCATGAAGTCGGCCGTTCCCAGGGGGATCGGACCGGCGGCCACCTTGCCGCCCACGGCGACCACGGTGCCGTTGAACACTTCGCTCACACCGGCGAGGGCGTTGGGCGCGGTGCTACCGGCGGCAGCGGCGTGGAGACCCTGAATCCACTGCGCGAAGACGGGCTTCAGAGCAATGGCGGAGTCGCTGAACATGTCCTGGGGACGCCCCAGGGCACGCATGGTGTCGTTGTGGATGTAGAGGCCGAAGCTGTGGAAGCCCAGCCAGATGCACACCCAGTTGAGGTGGCTGATCAGGGCATCACGCGCCTTGAGCACCCGGTCGAGCACGTTATCGACATGCTTGGCGGGGTCGTAGTCGCGGATCATGGCGATGGCGGCATGGGCGCCGGCGCCAACGATCAGGAAGCCACCGATCCAGGTGTGGTGGGTGAAGATCGACAGCTGGGTGGGGTAGTCGACGCCGATGTAGGGATACGGAGGCATCGCATACATGTGCTGAGCCACGATGATGCTCAGCGAGCCCAGCAGAGCCAGGTTCACAGCCAGCTGGGCGTGCCAGCTGGTGGTCATGAACTCGTAGAGGCCGTCATGACCCTTGGAGGCCGGGAACAGCAGGGGGTCGCCCTTCTGGCCCTCGAGGATCTCCTTGAT
>CAIVPT010000055.1 GCA_903907855.1 uncultured Synechococcaceae cyanobacterium
CGCCCCGGTAGCCGCTCACCACCCGGGCCGGCACCCCCGCCGCGCGCATCAGGGCGGTGACGGCGCTGGCGTAGTGGCCGCAGACTCCCTCCTGCCGCTCAAACAAAAAGGTGTCGAGGGGCGCCCGCCCTGGCAGCGTGCCGGGGCGAAGCGTGTAGCGGAACGGCTGGCTGCGGAACCAGCGCTCCGCTGCCGCCAGCCGCTGCTCGGGCGTCGCCAACGTGCCCCACTGGCGGCCCAGGGCCTCCAGGCGCGGGTTGGTTCCCAGCGGCAGCTGTTGGTCGAACAGGTCGGGTGGGCGGGAGGCCCAGGCGGCGGGGCGGCCGTCGTCGCGCACGGTGTACACACGCCGCAGGCCGGAGGAGCCGCGATGGCGCAGCTGGCCCAGGGGGTCGATGCGCAGGTCGGGGTTCTGGGGGCGGCCGCGGCCGCTCCAGGGCACCGGCGGCAGGCCGCTCGGCTCCACCAGCCACAGCTGGGGGCTGCCCGCCATGGCGTCGGCGCCAGTGCCGGCCGGGGGTGCGCTGGGCAGGGCGGGTGCGGCGGGCGGCAGCGGCGGCCGTGGGCTGCGGCGGGGTTCGGCGGCGCTCCAGCGGCGGCCGTCGAATTGCCCATGCACCAGCACCCGCCAGTAGCGATCCCCCGCTGGCGGTGGATCCCCCTGCGGGAAGGCCACCCGCGCCGCCGGGGCCTGGCTGGTGGCCAGTTCGGCGATGCCCGCCGGATCGAGGCTGTCGCTCAGCCCGGTGATGGCCCCCACCCCCCGGCCGCCCTCAACCACCGTGAACGGCCCCAGCCGGGGCAGCAGCAGGAACAGCACCAGTGCCATCGGCAGCGCCGCCAGCACCAGCTGGGCGCTGCGCCGCAGCATCACCTGCCAACCCAGGCCCTCCCCCAGCTCCAGCGCCAGCAGCCCCGCCAGGGCGAGCAGGGCGGCCAGACCCTGCAGCAGGCTGCCCGCCAGGTCGGCCTGGAGCGAGGCCAGCAGCCCCGCGCTGAACAGCTGCAGCAGCCCCACCAGGCGCCGCTCGCGGACGCTGCGGGCCTCCACCAATTTCAGGGCGGTGAGCACCCCCAGGCCGATCGCCAGGGCGCCCAGCGGCTGGGACCACGGCACCGCGACCAGGGCGAGCGCCAGCAAGCCCATGGTGACCCATCTCACGGACACTGGGCCAGGGCCGCCAGGCAGCGGTCGCGGTGGGCGGCGCCGCGGCCGGCGGGGATCGGCGCGCCCGCCAGCGCCAGCCCGTAGGCCGCCCCCTCGCCGTGCAGCCGCCAGATCCGCTCGCTCAGGTGCTCCATCGCCTGCTCCCGCGCCACCGACGGGTCGGGGGCCAGCAGCGGCGGGGCGCCGCCGGGGCTGGCGAACCGTTTGCTGAAGCTGCCCCGGCCCTGGGCCAGCAGCGTCCAGGCCAGCCGGCTGGGGGCGTCTTCTGGGCGGTGGGGACGCAGATCGTGCCACTCCTCGCCGCCCTCCCGTTGCCGCCCCTCCCGCGGCCGGCCGTCCTCCCGTTCCCCCTCGGGCCGCAGCGCCTGCACCGGGCCCAGCCGCCGCGCCGGGTAGACCAGTTGCGGCACCGTCGGCCGCCAGCGCGACCAGCAGACGAACAGCCCCAGCGGGGCGGTGGTCTGCAGCCGCAGGCAGCCGGGGGTGTGCCATCCCCGCCGCTCCGGATTCCAGGCCACCGTCAGCTCGTGGACGCCGGGATCGAGGCTGCGGGGCGCCGTCAGCCCCTTGCCCCCCGGCCCCGGCTCGAAGCCCAGCTGCAGCCCCTCGCAGCGGCTGCGGCTGCGCAGCCGCAGGGGATAGGCCAGTGGACTGCCGGCGAAGCCCGGTGGGGGGTCTGCGCAGGCCAGCTCCAGCCCCTGCAGATTGAGGTGGGTGAGGTGAAGGGTCAGCAGGAACAGGCCCAGCATCAGGAAGCTGAGCAGCAGCGGGCCGTTGCGCTGCATCTGGATCCCCAGCAGCTGCAGCCCGGCGGTGGCCGCCAGCCAGAGCCAGCCGAAGCGCGTGGGCACGATGTAAAGAGTGCGCAGCCCCAGCTGCACCTGCGCCCCCTGGAGCGGGCGGCCGAACTCCATCAGCGCAGGCTCTCCACGCCGCTCAGCAGCTGGCGGCTCAGCTCCCCCGCCCCGCCCCCGGGCTGGCCCCCATCCAGCCGGTGTTCGCACACGGGGGCCAGCACCGCCTGCACGTCGTCGGGCAGCACGTGGGAGCGGCCCTCGATCAGCGCCCAGGCCCGGGCGGCCGCCAGCAGGCCCAGGCCGGCTCGGGGGGACAGGGGGAAGCCCCGCTGGCTGCCGTCGCGGCTGCGGGCCAGCAGGTCGAGCACGTACTCGAGCAGGGCGGGGCTGGCATGCACGGCCGCCGCCTGCTCCTGCAGCCGCAGCAGATCGTCGGGGCTGAGGGAGGCCCGCAGCCCGTCGGGACGCTCCGCCTCTCCCTGCAGCAGGGCCCGCTCGGCCCCGCGCTCCGGGAAGCCCAGGCTCAGGCGCATCAGGAAGCGATCGAGCTGGGATTCCGGCAGCGGCGCGGTGCCCCCCTGGTCGAGGCCGTTCTGGGTGGCGATCACCAGGAAGGGCCGCGGTAGCGGATGGCTGCTGCCATCCACGCTCACCCGCCCCGCCGCCATCGCCTCCAGCAGGGCGCTCTGGGTGCGGGGGCTGGCGCGGTTGATCTCATCGGCCAACAGCACCTGGGCGAACAGCGGGCCGGGGCGGAACTGGAACAGCCCCGTGGTCGGATCGAACACGTTGACGCCGGTGAGATCGGCCGGCAGCAGGTCGCTGGTGAAGCTGACGCGGCGGAAGTCGAGGGCGAAGCTGCGGGCCAACGCCTCCGCCAGCGTGGTTTTGCCGACGCCGGGCAGGTCTTCGATCAGCAGGTGGCCGCGGGCCAGCAGGCAGGCCAGGGCCAGGCGCACCTGGTGCCCCTTGCCGAGCAGCACGCGGCTGATCGCATCGATCACCGGTTGGAGGGCGGAGGCGGTCACGGCCACAGGCAACCCGCCTAGCCTGGCGGATTCCCCGCGGCCCTGCCCCGTTGCCCCCGGAGACGTCGCCCGACAGCCAGTCGCCCGACATCCATGGCGGCAACCGCCAGGCGGTGGCCAGAAGGCTCGGCTGCCGCCCCGAAGAGATTCTTGATGCCAGCGCCTCGCTGGTGCCCTTCGGCCCGCCTGCGGTCCTGGTGCGGGCCCTGAAACGCGGCCTGTCCGGCCCGGCCCTGCGCGACTACCCCGACCGCGACTACCACGCCCTCCGCGGCGCCCTTGCGGCACTGCATGGCGTGGATCCGGCCGCGGTGCTGCCCGGCAACGGAGCGGCCGAGCTGTTCACCTGGGCGGCCCGCGATGCCGCCGCCGCTGGCGTGAGCCTGCTGCCCGCCCCGGGTTTCGCCGATTACGGCCGCGCCCTTGCCTGCTGGGGCGGCGCGACCCGCCCGCTGCCCCTGCCGCTGCACTGGGGAGCCGCCTTCCCCCAGCCGTTCCCGATCCCGCCGCCGGATCCGATCGAGCCCGCGGCGACGCTCTGGATCACCAATCCCCACAACCCCACCGGCCAGCTGTGGCGTCGGGATTCGGTGGAGCCGCTGCTGGAGCGTTTCGCGCTGGTGATCGTGGATGAGGCGTTCCTGTCGCTGGTGCCCGATGGCGAGCAACAGTCGCTGATCCCGCTACTCGCCGATCACCCCGGGCTGGTGGTGATCCGCAGCCTCACCAAGCTGCTGGGCATCGCCGGACTGCGCCTCGGTTATGCACTGGCGGCACCGGAGCGATTGGCACGCTGGCGCGGCTGGCGCGATCCCTGGCCGGTGAACGGCCTGGCGGCGCTGGCGGGAGTGGAGTTGCTCGCCGATGGGGCGGGCTTCACTCGCTGGCAGGCGCGGGTGCAGCGTTGGACGGCCCGCGAGGGCGCCTGGCTGGCGGCGCAACTCGCGACGATTCCAGGGCTGGAGCCGCTGCCCTCGGCCGCCAATTTCCTGCTGCTGCGCGGCGAGGGCTCGCTGGAGCCGCTGCGCCGGGAGCTGGAGGAGCGCGAGCGGGTGTTGGTGCGGGATTGCCGCTCCTTCGAGGGGCTCGGCCCTCAGTGGCTGCGGCTGGCGCTGCTCGATCGGGTTGGCAACAGCAGGGTGATGGAGGGGCTGCGGCGGTGCCGTATGCGCGGCTAGCTGTTGTGGTTCGGCAGGTTGTTTCTGATAAGGGTGCGTCGCCTGGGGTGAGGTGCGATCCTCGCCAACTC
>CAIVPT010000056.1 GCA_903907855.1 uncultured Synechococcaceae cyanobacterium
CAGCGTTGAGGGGCAGGGCGCTGCAGACACTCACAAAGGGCAACCCCAGCTGCTCGGCGAGGGTGGGGCCGGCGAAACTGGTCTGATCGACCACCAGGCCGTCCACCCCCAGCTCCCGCAGCACCCGGGGACCGTCGCGGAGCAGCAGGGCGGTGGAGCGTTGCAGCTGGGCGAAGGTGGCGCGGAAGGCGGCCAGGCCGCTCAGGGAGCCGATGTGCTCGAGGGCCGCCTTCGCGGTGCCCGGCGGGCATTCCTCCGGGGCGATCGGAGCGAAACCCAGGCCGGCCGCCACTGCGGCCGGGGCCGCGTCGGGAATGCCCACCAGGGTCACGCGGTGGCCGCGCCGCTGGAGCTCATGGCCCAGGCCACCCATCACCATCAGGTGGCTGGCGGCGGCGGGGCAGAGCAGACCGAGGTGGGCCATGGGCGGGCGGCCGGGCGGTCGCGCTGGCCTACGGCTGGGCGGCGAGGGAGGGGCGCAGGTTGCGCAGGCCGTCGAGGAACATCGGGACGAACTTCTCCACCAGCAGCTCGGGCTTCTCCTCCCAGACCCGGCGAGCCGCCTGGAACCTCGACTTCTGCAGATCCTGTGACAGCAACGCCTGGGGCAGACGCTCCAGCAGGTAAGCCGGACGCTCCCACAGCGGCAGGGTGTTGGTGATCTCCACCAGGTTGCCGAGGCGGCGCAGTTCGGCGCCGGCCGTGATGTCCATTCCCGCCTCAAAGGCGGCGTGCTCGATCATCGCGTACTTGCGCTTGGCGGCATTCACGCGGACGCGGTGCTGGGGGCTGCGGGCGGCGATGCGGCCGAGCCAGCGGCTGCCCCAGCTCACGTGGGCTGCCTCCTCGGGAAGGATCTTCTCCAGGGTTTCGCGGATGAGGGTGTTCTCCTCGCTGGCGGGGGCCTGGCGCAGGGCGTTGATGTGGGCGGAGAAGGCCTGGCAGCCGCGCTTCTCGGTGGAATTGATCGAGGCCAACACGGCGATCAAACCGTCTTCGTTTTTCACCTCATCGCCGCTCTTGTCGAACAGGCGGTTGAGCTCATCGATGTAGGAGCCGCTCTCCGGGTTGGCGATCTCCTCGCCCATGTCCACCAGCAGGTCGGTGAGCCACACGGCATGGCGGGCCTCATCGCTGATGTGGTGCGACAGGTCGCGCACCAGCTCGCGGGGCTTGCCATCGAGCGCTTCGATCAGGGCGGTGAGCTCCTGGCAGGAGCGCTGTTCGTTGAAGCGGTAGCTGTTCAGGAACAGCACCTGCAGCTTGCGCTCCTTCACCACCTCAGCCATCACCTCGCGGGGGCCGATGCGGTTGTTGATCTTGCGCGGGTAGGTGACGGCCATCGCGGGGCGGACAGATGCAGGTCTTGGGCAGAGAGTAACGAGAATGGGGGGAGCACCGCAGGCAAGGGGTGGGCAGCCCCCGGCGGCAGGCCGCTCACGCCGGTTTCCGTCCCACCGTCAGCAGGGCCGGGATCGGCAGATGCAGGTGGTCACCGCGCCGGAACGCCAGGGCTCCAGCGACGATCGCCTCCTCGATGCGCTGGCGGTCGTCGGCGCTCTGCAGCGCCAGCAGCCGCGACACCCGCGGGGAGGTGGCGGCAAGCTCCAAAACGGTGTGGGGGGAGTCCAGCGTGAAGGCGAGCGGCAGCTCGCGCACCTCCGCCTGCTCGAAACCCGCGGCCTGCAGCAGCGCCAGGCAGAGCTCCGGCTCACCGAAGCGCAGCCGTGGCGCGTCGACGGGGGCAGGCACGTCGACCTGGCCGTGGCTGCGGATGGCCTCCTGGACAAGCTCATGGAACTTCGAAGGCCCCGGCGGGCACCAGATCGTGAACCCGTAGAGGCCGCCGGGCCGCAACACCCGCCAGGCCTCCGCCAGGGCCCGCTCCTGATCGGGCAGGTGATTGAGGCCGAACCAACAGGCGGCGGCATCGAAGCGGCCGTCTTCGAACGGAAGCGCCTCCGCATCGCCGGCAACGACGGTGGCCGCGGGGGCACGGGAGCGGGACCGCTCCACCATCGCCGGCGCCAGATCGACCCCCCAGACCGCCGCACCCCGCTCCAGCGCCACCGCCAACGCCTGGCCCGTGCCGCAGCAGATGTCGAGCAGCTGCTGGCCCGGACCGACCGCCAGGGCGTCCAGCAGCGGCGTTACCGCCTCGCAGGTGACCGCGCCGAACAGGCGGTCGTAGGCGGCCGCGCCGCGCTGCCAGGTGTCGAGCTCGAGGCTCTTGAAGGAGGACACGGGGGCGGGGGCGTCAGCGGTTCCCAGTGTCTGCGGAGGCGCCAGCCCACACAAGCGGCTCCGCCCGCCGCCAGTAGCGCGAGAAGCGGCGCAGGTCGGGCGCGCCGGGCCCATCGAAGGGCAGGGCCACAAACGGCTCGGGCTCCAGCACATGGAGCGGCAGGGCCACCGCCACCTGGGCGGCGATCGTGGCGAAGCGCGGATCCACCGCCCGGCTGGTCACGATCCCATCGGCCCCCAGGGCCGCCGCCGCCGCGAGCAGCTCGGAGGCCACCTCGCCCTCGCGCACATCCACGGGCAGCTCGGCCAGGCACTCCCGCAGGAAGCGCAGCCGGCCTGGGGCCAGCGGCACCGCCCCCAGGTCCGCATCAAACACGAACAGCGCCGGCGCGTCGGGGTGGGCGCGCAGGGCGGGATTGGCGGGCCCCAGCGCTTCACCGTGCACCCACACCAGCGGACGCCGGGGTGCGGGGCCGGCGGCGGGGGGCGTCAGGGGCAGCAGCGATGCCGACGGCGGAGCCGAGGAGGGAGGGGCTGCAGCGGACTCAGGGCGAGCGCCGGCGGGCAGCAGAGACCGAAACAACCGCGACTGCAGCGCCTCGTAGCTGGCGTCAAACGGACACCCCCCCGCCCCGCGCCGCTCCGCCAGGGGGCACGCGGCGCAGAAGCGCCCGCTGCTGAAGCGCTCCAGGTTGGTGCGATTGAAAACGTAGGGCTTGTGGCTGAAGCTGCTGGCCACCCACTGCCAGCTGAGGTTGTTGCTGGCCGGATCGCCATCGAGCAGGTGGCGGAGAAACCAGCGGGCACCGGCCTGCCAGCGCACGCGGCGCCAGTGCACCACGTAGGCCGCCAGCCACATGCGGGCGTGGTTGTGCAGCCAGCCGGTGCCCATCAGCTCTGCGGCAAAGGCATCGATGCAGGCCAGGCCGGTGGCGGCGGCCGCCAGATCGGCGGGGAGGTCGGGGGCGTAGGCCTCGGGCGGGTGGCCGGTTTTCAGCGGTTCGCGGTCGTCCCAGATGCCGTCGCCCCACTGGCGCCAGAGCCGTTGCCAGTAATCGCGCCAGCCGAGCTCGGAGATCAGCTTCTCGCCGGCGCGGCGCTGGGCGGCACTCCAGTGAGCCGTCGCAGCCGCACCGCCAGGTGCATCACCATCCACAGCGGCAGCAGCGAACAGGTCTGCCTGCACCGCCTCGGCCCGCGCCCCCTCCTGGCGGAGGTGGACAAACACCGCGTCACGCACCTCCGCCAGCGTGAGCACCCCGTGCCGGATATACGGCGACAGGCGGGTGACGGCCCCATCGAGATGGTTGCGGCTGGCGCCGTAGCGGGCGGGGTCGATCGCGGCCAGGCGCGCCTCAGCCGAGCGGCGACCGCCAGGCAAGTCAGGCTGGCCAGGCCCAGCCTGGGCGCGCGGGGAGATGGGCACAGGCGAACGCGCGCTTTGGGAAGGCAGGCATGAATCATGGCCCAGCCAGCCGCAACTAGGAGGGCCGTGCGAACACACCCGAATCAGCCGAGGTGATGGTCCCTAAACCACTCGCTATCACCGCGACATCGGGAGCGGGAATCCCAACACCCATCCATAGCCCCCCATGTGATGACAAGCACCTCTCCAACCCCGTTTCGACTCAGCGGGATCAGCCCCAAAAGCTACGAGCATCCCGCCGATCGCGCCGCCACGGCAGCACTGCGCCAAATCCCCTACATCGACCAGGTGGTGCGCAAGCTCTTCGAATTTGGCGTTGAGCGCGCCTACCGCCAGGGGCTGATTGCCAATGGCATCCGCATCGGACCGAAGCAACTACCAGCGGTGTGGAGCAGCTACCAGGAATGCTTCCAAACGCTTGATATGGAGGTGCAAAACGACCTTTATGTCTTGCAAACACCGGAGGTCAATGCGATGGCATTTGGCGCCGACAAACCGCTCGTGATTCTCAACTCAGGCCTGGTGGGAATGCTGGACGACGACGAGCTCAAGTCGGTGATCGCCCATGAGGTTGGCCACATTCACTCAGACCATGTGCTGTACACCACCGTTCTCAATCTTCTATTGGCCATTGGCCTGGGCGGCAGCGGCCTGCCGTTGGCGGGCTTGCCGCTGCAGGTGATCCAGCTGGTGCTGCTGGAGTGGTCGCGGGCCGCGGAACTCACCTGTGATAGAGCCGCCACCCTTGTCGTGCGGGATCCACGCATAACCTGCCGCACGTTAATGAAACTGGCCGGCGGTAGCATCAAAGGCCTGAATGTTGACGCCTTCATTCAACAGGCAACCGAGTACGAGGACTGGGATGATTCACTGGATCGGGCCGTGCGCTTCCTGCCCGAACTTTCCACCACCCACCCCTTTGCCGTGCGGCGGGTGAGTGAGCTGCTGCGTTGGATCCGCTCGGGGGAGTACGAGCGGATCCTTGGAGGGGTCTATGTGCGACGGGGCCAGGAACCGCCGCCAAACGCGGAGTTCGCCCGCGCGGTCGACCACTACGCCAGCAGCTTCAGCGCCCTGATCCAGGAGGCAGGCGGGGGAGTGCAGCAGGTGGCGCGGAGCCTCAGCGATTGGCTGCGCAGCCTCTGAAGCGGCGCCGCAGCCGCCGGCTCCAGGCGAGGGTGATCCCAGCCCCAGCCAGAGGCAGCGGGCCGGGTACGGCCGTGATGGTTTCGCCCGGCAGGGCGGGAGTAAGCAAGGGAGACATGCGCGGGGCATGGGCCTGCTCAAAGTCGTAGGCGTAGCCGATCAACTTGTCTTCCTCGTAGGCCTTGGCCAGGAAGGAGAGGCCCAGGGGATTTTTGTTGTTGAGGATCTGGTAGCCGGCCGGCACGATGATGGTGGGGTAGCCCGCCCGAGCACCGATGCCCGCACCGGCAGTTCCACTATAGAGAATAGCGTCCAGGTTGTTGTCATCCATGAACTTGTCGATGCCGAGCGTGCGGGAATTGAGAATGTCCAGGGCACGATCAGCTTCGTACTGCGTGGTATTGGCGCTGCCGGGGGAAAGATCCATGGCAATGGACGCATCAACCCGCACCTTGCCGTACTTGAAGGGGCCGTCCGCCGCAGGATTGGCCGCCAAGTAATCGGCAATGAAACCACCGACATCGTCGATGCTCTGGAGGGGCGCCGAAGAGCCCAGGCTTTGCAGATAACTGTTCAGGTCTCGCTTGAATTCATAGGCGAGCACCGTGGAGCTATTGCTGGGCGGTGTGAAGGGGATCTCCAGAACTGTGGCACCTTCGGCACGCAGGGTATCGAGGGCGGCATTAAAGATCGCCAGCTGCTCGGCGCCGCTGGCGGTGGAACCACTGGGTTTGCTGTAATAGCCCAACCGGGCTCCCTGCAGAGCATCGAGCTTGAGGTAGGGGGTGTAATCACTCTTCGCCTTGCCGACGCTCTCGGAGGTCTGGGGATCCTTCGGATCAACGCCGGTGAGCGCCCCCAGCAGGACGGCGGCATCGGTGACGCTGCGGGTCATCGGACCGGCCGTGTCCTGGCTGGCAGCGATCGGGATGATGCCATCACGGCTCCATAGCCCAACGGTGGGCTTGATGCCCACCAGGGAATTCTGGTTGGAGGGGCTGAGGATGGAGCCGGAGGTTTCCGTGCCGATCGCGAGGGAGGCGAAGTTGGCGGCCATCGCCACACCGGAGCCGGCGCTGGAGCCGCCGGTGGAGAGCAGCGGCCGGCCGTCGCTGCCGGCCTGGGGAACGGGGTTGTAGGGGTTGAAGGTGTAGCCGTTGAGCGAGCTGTAGCCGGCGGGCATGCCGGAGGTGAGGTAATTGGCGAATTCGGTGAGGGAGGTTTTGCCCAGGATGATCGCGCCCGCATCGATCAACGCCTGGGTGATGGTGGCGTTGTCGGACGGAAGCGAATCCTTGAGCCCGAGGAAGCCGGCCGTGGTGGGCAGGAAGGAGGTGTCGATGTTGTCCTTCAGCAGCACCGGAATGCCATGGAGCGCCGAGCGGGCCCCACTGGTGAGGCGCTCCAGGTCGAGGGCAGCGGCCTGGGCGAGCGCGTTGGGGTTCAGGGCGATGATGGAGTTGAGATTCAGGCCTGGGGAACCGTCGTAGGCGGCGATGCGATCCAGGTACATCTGCACCAGCTTTTTGGACGAGAGCAGGCCCTGGTTGATCGCCTTCTGAATGTCGGGAACCGTGGAGCCTTCCAGGGTGAACTCGGCCGCCACAGCAGGCCCCTGGGCCAGCGGAGCCGCCAGGGAAAGGGCCAGGCCAGCCAGGGCAAGGCGGCTCAGAATTGATGGCTTCACAGAAGGGGCAGGTTCGAATGTTTCCCGAAACTCCCACCGCCGCCCCAGCGCCAAAGTGGCAGAAGCTACGGAATCAGGCAATTGTTTCCATTTCCGCTCACGGGGCGAGGAGCAGCCCCTGGGCGGCGCTACGGGAGAATGACCGATTGCCTCCCCAGCGCCTCCGGCGGCGCCCCCTCCCCCATGCTCCTCGACCTGCGCGGCAAGAAGGCCCTCGTCACCGGCATCGCCAACAACAAGTCGATCGCCTGGGGCATCGCCCAGCAGCTGCACGCCGCCGGGGCCGAGCTGGGGGTCACCTACCTACCGGATGAGAAGGGACGCTTCGAGGGCAAGGTGCGCGACCTCACCGCCCCGCTGGCACCCAGCCTGTTCGAGCCCCTGAACGTGCAGGATCCGGCCCAGATCGAGGCGGTGTTCGCCCGCGTGGCCGAGCAGTGGGGCTCCCTCGACGTGCTGGTGCACTGCCTGGCCTTCGCCGGCAAGGAGGAACTGATCGGCGATTACAGCGCCATCAGCCCCGAGGGCTTCGCCCGCGCCCTGGAGGTGAGCGCCTATTCGCTGGCGCCCCTCTGCCGCTACGCCAAGCCCCTGTTCAACGACGGCGCCAGCGTGATCACCCTCAGCTACCTGGGCGCGGAGCGGGCCATCCCCAACTACAACGTGATGGGCGTGGCCAAGGCCGCCCTGGAGGCCTCAGTGCGCTATCTGGCCGCCGAACTGGGCCCCGAGAAGCAGGTGCGCGTGAACGCCATCAGCGCCGGCCCGATCCGCACCCTGGCCAGCTCCGCCATCGGCGGCATCCTCGACATGATCCACAACGTGGAGGGCAAAGCCCCCCTGCGCCGCACCGTCACCCAGGAAGAGGTGGGCAGCACCGCGGCGTTCCTGGCCAGCCCCCTGGCGAGCGGCATCACCGGCCAGGTGCTCTACGTGGATGCGGGGTATTGCATCACGGGGATGTGAAGCTCGGCTGGCGTCAGGCATAAGGTTGGGCATACATAACGGGGCCGGGCCGCCGCCACAGGCGTCTCCAGGCCGGCGCGCAGGGTGTCGTTGACCACCTGCTTGAAGGGCTTGCCGGTGTCAAGGGCCTTCTGCCGCAGCTGGCGCAGCAGGGTGTCGTCGATGGTGAGGGTGGTGCGCATGGCATCAAGATGCTGGTGCCGATGGACTGCGTAGGCAGGGACGTGGGCGGGCCAGCAGCTGCCACAAGGCCTTGGGGTGGTTGGGGTGGATCAGGTGGCACAACTCATGGCATGCCCTTTCGGGCTTCTGGTCGCGCCGCATCAACAACGAGCACCGCATGGTCCATACCGTGCAGGACGAGTGGCAGCTGCAGTGCTGGTCATGGCAACACCTCCAGCTGAAGAAGCTGGGCAGCTTGATTCAGTCGGCGGTCGTAGCAGGCGAAGGTAAGCGGCAGTGAACATTGCTCCCGCAGGTTGTATGCCGCAGCGAGTTGCACACTGTCGTAGCCCCTCAGGGCGAAGGCTTCGGCATAGATCCCTGCCTTTTCAACAAGCGACTGACTGATATCAACGATCGCAAATTCATGCCAAGCCTGCTCCAACGCAGTTCTTGATTGAGCCAATGCAGGCTTGTTGGTTCCCTTGAAGCGGTATCGCTGGGCAAATGCCGCCATCGATTCAGCCCAGGTGATGCGACAGACAGCGATCGCCATTGAGGCGTCACGGGCCTTGATCATCCAATCGCTACCTTCTTCATCGATGAACAGTTTTAGTAAAGCCGATGTGTCGCAGTAGAGGATCACTGGATCTAGCCCCGGTCTTCGATCACGATGTCACTCATCAGCGGCCCGTCGTCGTTCAACTTCACAGGAGGCGGAAGGACCGGCTTCTGCCCGCTCCAGCTGATCAGGCCAGCATCCATGGCCTTCTGGAGCGGATGGGTGGACGTTGGTTCGGCTGGCTTGACCGCCGTGATGCGAGCGATCGGCTTGCGATGGGAAGTGACCTCCACCACCTCGCCGGCCTGGGCACGGGCCAACCACTCGGAGAGGTGGGTCTTGAGCTCCCGCACCGACACCTGACTTGCGACCACATCCGCCATGACTGACTCCGCCCTTGCGACCACATTAGGGAAGAGCTCGCCGCCTTCGAGCACCTCAGGAGCTGCAGCCGGGTGATCAGGAGGCTGTGGCAGGAGGGGGGCGAAGGCACGGCTGAGCCAGCCCGCCCCCGCTTCGCCATGATCAGGGCACTTCTCTCCGCCGCCCCCTTCGGCACCCAGCAGAGGCCGCACCCATGCGCACCGGCACCATCCACCGCGTCACCGGCGAAACCGATGTGCGCGTCAGCCTCGATCTCGACGGCACGGGCCAGTGCCAGGTGAGCACCGGCGTGCCCTTCCTCGACCACATGCTCCACCAGCTGGCCAGCCACGGGTTGGTCGACCTGGAGATCCAGGCCAGCGGCGACACCCACATCGACGACCACCACACCAACGAAGACGTGGGCATCGCCGTGGGGCAGGCCCTGGCCCAGGCCCTGGGCGACCGCCGCGGCATCCACCGCTTCGGCCACTTCACGGCGCCGCTGGATGAGGCCCTGGTGGAGGTGGTGCTCGACTGCTCCGGCCGCCCCCACCTCAGCTACGGCCTGCAGATCCCCGGCCAGCGGATCGGCACCTACGACACCGAGCTGGTGCGGGAGTTCTTCGTGGCGGTGGTGAACAACAGCGGCCTCACCCTGCACATCCGCCAGCTCGACGGGGTGAACTCGCACCACATCGTGGAGGCCTGCTTCAAGGCCTTTGCCCGCGCCCTGCGCATGGCCACCGAGATCGATCCGCGCCGCGCGGGAGCGGTGCCAAGCAGCAAAGGGGTGCTGGAGCGGGCGGGCAGCTCGAACCCTTCATCACAGATCCCAGCCTGAACCTCCGCAACAGCCGTGACGTCTTCGTTGTGGCGGGGGTGTGTGGATCCCCACGAACGACAGGGCCCGCTTGTCCCTGAGTCCAGGAGGTCGCTGCAAGCGCAGGACCGTGGGTATCGATCGGGCGGGTCGAGCCACCTCCACGAGCACCGATGCATCGCCCACACCGATTGACGCCACCCATTGAACCCGAGTGACACGGGACAGCCGTGGAACCGACCTCCGCGAATGCAAGAATCGCTCAGGCGCGGCAAATTGAGCAATAACTTCCCAGAAAATTCATCTCCATGCGCTCCGCACGACTGCTGTTGCCAGCCTTGGCCCTTCCAGCTGTGATTGCAGCAGCCCAAAGCCCAGCGGAAGCACTAATCACTGTCAATTTCTTTGACGACGGCCCAAATCTTAAACTGACTGCCTCTGGTTCTCTCAGCCAGCTGCCCACACCTTTAACCAGCTGGGGGTGCGGAAACATGGGGGGTTACATTTCCGGGGAGCTTCAGGCCGGCCAACCTAGCTACAGAGGCGCCTTTTGCAGCGGCTCCGGTACGTCCATCAGCATGTATCGAATTACAGGGCCCACGGGATTCGGAGGAAATAATTTCATGGCCGGCACCTCCGCGTCCGGACACCTCTTCGCGCTCGTAAATTCACTATTCACGGACGATCCCCTATACACCTCTACTGTAGGAATCGACACCGGATATACTCTTGGCACCCATTTCTCTAGCCAGTCAATCTTCGCGGGCACAAGCATAGCAAATCAAGGCCTAGTCGCAGGTTTTACGGGCATTTACACGATCAATGGCACCTCCGAAACCATCAGGTTTGCAGTGGCTCCTCCCGCCGTTCCCGGGCCCTTGCCCTTGCTTGGCGCCGGCGCTGCATTCGCCTGGAGCCGCCAACTCCGCAAGCGCACCACCACCTCTTGATCCTTCACACCAGGCGTAATCGCTGCCTGAGCTTCCTACTCAGCCCTGCCAGGAGCAGGGCTTTTTTTGCGTCCGCCATCTGCATCGTTCCCCTATCACTCGAGCCTTGCCCTTGCAGGAGCCACGGTCTGTAGCCTGCTCTGGGCGATGCGGGGTTTCCGGTAGCGAGCAGTGCAAACGCTGGCGCCGGTCTCGCCGCGCTGGTGGCCACCGCCGACCCCGCCAGGCCGCACTTCACGATTCGAAACGGGATGATGGGGGCATCGTCCGGTTCGCCCCCATGTCCGTCGCCCCTGCCCCATCCCGGCCCGAGAGCGGCGGCCTCCCCAACACAGGCCTCCCCACCCAGGAGCGCGACCGCTTCGACCGCGCCGACTGGGCCAGTGGCTTCCGCAACGTCATCGTCGAGCTCGATGACGAGCCCCTGACGGCCGTGCGCGGCACCATCCCGCCGGAGCTCAGCGGCACCCTGTATCGCAATGGCCCGGGGCGGCTGGAGCGCGGCGGCCACTGGGTGCACCACCCGTTTGATGGCGACGGCATGATCACCGCCGTTCGCTTCGACGCCGGTGGCGCCACTGTGCGCAACCGCTTCGTGCGCACCGAGGGCTGGCTGGCGGAGGAGAAGGCCGGCAAACCCCTCTACCGCGGCGTCTTCGGCAGCCAGAAGCCGGGCGGCCTGCTGGCCAACGCCTTCGACCTGCGGCTCAAGAACATCGCCAACACCCACGTGGTGCGCCTGGGCGACCAGCTGCTGGCCCTCTGGGAGGCCAGCTCGCCCCACGCCCTCGATCCCGCCAGCCTCGACAGCCGCGGCCTGTCGCTGCTCGATGGGGTGCTCAAGCCGGGCGAGGCCTTCAGTGCCCACCCCCGCTTCGATCCCGGCCACCACGGCGACGGGCGCATGGTGACCTTCGGCGTCAAGACCGGCCCGCGCAGCACGATCCGGCTGATGGAGTTCGCCACCAGCGAGGGCCCCGCCGGCGAACCGGCCGGCCGGCTGCTGAGCGAGCGCTCCGACACCTTCAACGGCTTCGCCTTCCTGCACGACTTCGCCATCACCCCCAACTGGGCGGTGTTCCTGCAGAACGCCATCGCCTTCAACCCGCTGCCTTACCTGCTCGGCCAGCGGGGTGCGGCCCAGTGCCTGGCCTCCAAGCCCGGCAGTCAGGCGAAGTTCTGGCTGATCCCCCGCGACGGCGGCGCCTTCGCCGGCCAGCCGCCCCGCATCCTCGATGCCCCCGACGGCTTCGTGTTCCACCACCTCAACGCCTGGGAGGAGGGCGAGGATGTGGTGGTGGAGAGCATTTACTACGCCGATTTCCCCTCGATCGGCCCCGACACCGACTTCCGCGCCGTCGACTTCGACCTGATCCCCGAGGGATTGCTGGAGCAGTGCCGCCTGAACCTCCAGGACGGCACCGTGCGCACCACCCGTCTGAGCGAGCGCTGCTGCGAGTTCGCGATGGTGAACCCCCGCTGCCAGGGGCTGCCCGCCCGCTACGCCTGGATGGCGGTGGCGGAGCGTGAAACCGGCAACGATCCCCTGCAGGCGATCAAGAAGCTCGACCTGATCAGCGGCGAACGCCAGGTGTGGAGCGCCGCTCCGCGGGGCTTCGTGAGCGAGCCGGTGATGGTGCCCAGGCCCGCCGCCGCCGGCGGGGAAGGGCCCGAAGACGACGGCTGGGTGCTGTGCGTGGTCTGGAACGGCGCGCGCTGCGCCAGCGATCTGGTGATCCTCGATGCCGCCTCCCTGGCGGAGGTGGCGGTGCTGGAGCTGCCGCTGGCGATCCCCCATGGCCTGCACGGCAGTTTTGTGGCGGGGTGAGCATCGTGGAGAACCTGGTCCTGCTCACCCGGGACGGTCGCCGCACCCGACAGGCGTTTCCAGGATTGAAACTCATCACGCCACAGACCTGACTCGACCTGCAAGCAATGCCGGTGCCCTCTGACCCTGCGAACGGAGGCACACCCGTCTTGGCCCATCGGTGGGGCTGTTCCACCAGAGAACGAAAGTTACTGCACGTGCCAGTTCCATCATTGGCTGCTGAAACTGTTTTTTTGGGAGGGGGCGACGGATTTTTGCCTAAGATTTCCTTTTTCCTTCGTGGAAGCCACTCTTCGCACCCTCGGCCAACGCTTCCAGCGCTTTTCTCCCTTGCTGGTCGCACCGGCTGCCCTCCTGTTGATTCAGGGGCAGGCGCTTGCCCTCACCACGTTGGTCACCTTCCCCCTTAACGACAACGCCGATGGCAACAGCGGCTTCAACTACTCCACGTTTGATTCTTCGCGGCTTACGGCTGCCACGATTACGAAGGGGCCAGGCCTACAACAGTATTCCGTGACCACGGACGGCCTGGTTCCTAATGTGCAGGTGCTGAAAACTGGGCCTAGCACCTCAATCAGCACTGCGACTGCAGCCGATGCCCTGAGTAATGATTGGTACTTCACCATTGCGCTCACGCCCAACGGCAGCATGAGCATCGACACCATCAATCTGAATTGGGCCCGAGGCGGCACCGTTGGCGTACGGGGCTGGTTCGTGAGGTCGAGTCTTGATAACTTTGCAACAGATCTGTATTCCAACGAGACCCCCAACGGTACCGCCAAGGTCCTCCAGCCTGCCAGCATCAGCCTGAGCGGCTTCACCGGGCTCACCTCACAGACGGATTTCCGCTTCTACATCTATACCGGTACCACCGGCCGCTACGTCGATTTCAACAACATCAGCTTCTCGGGCCCTGCGTCTACCAATGTGCCAGGCCCCCTGCCGCTGTTTGGCGCCGCCGCCGCCTTCGGCTTCAGCCGCCGCCTGCGCAAGCGCATCGCCGCCCCTCTGATCACGCCGCCCCAGGCCTGATTGCAGCCCTGATTCACTTCCAAGCCCTGCCATCGGCGGGGCTTTTTTGTGGCCGCCGGGAGCGGCGCGATCTGCTGCGCAATGCCCTCACCTACCTCGCCCTGCCTCTGGGCTTCGTCGCCCTGGCCCGGCGCACCAACTCCTCCCACACCATGGGAGCTGCAAAGCACCTGGCGGAAGTCCCGCTATAGCGGTTCAGGCCGGCGCTCCAGCGCCCCAGGAATCGCAGGCCCTCACAAGAGGGCAAGGCTCGAAACAGGAAACCGCGGCAACCGTATTACAATCAGATCATTCGTCGTACAGGCTCGGGGGCCTGGGCCATGCCACTCACCGTCAGGCTGGACAGCGAAACCGAACGTTGCCTCCAGGAGCTGCTGGCCGCAACAGGCCTGGACAAGAGCACCCTCATCCGCCAGCTGATCCGCGATCGCTGGCAACAACGCCGGCCCTCCCCCTCGATCACCGAGCAGCTTGGCGGCCACCCCATTGCCTTTCTCAATACCCTGCCACCGGGCAGCGCTGAACGCCAGGAACGGCGCCGGCTGCTCACCGAGCAGCTCCAGGCGCGTCGGCTGGAGCGCCGCTGATGCGGCAGATCCTGATCGATTCGGGAATCCTGCTCAGCTATTACCAACAGCAGGAGCCCCTACATGAGGCGGTTGTGGCCTTCTTTGATCAGAACGCCGCCCAACTGATCACCTCGCCGATCTGCATCGCGGAGGTGCTGTGGTTGCTGGGGGAACCCAGTGATCGCCGCGTTCTCGCCGCTCAGAATCACCTGCTTGGGGCGGTGAGCCGCGGTGGGATCCATGCGATCAACCTCGTTCCCGAGGATTACGCCCGCATCGCCGAACTCAACCAGCGCTACGCCGATCTGCCCGGTGATTTCGCCGATCTCACCCTGGTGGCACTTTCAGAGCGCCTGGACATCGCCGAGATCCTCTCTCTGGACAGCGATTTCGATGTGTATCGGCGCTTCCGGCGGGAGCCCTTCTTCCGGGTTTTCCTGTCCTGAGCCAAGGGGGTGACCAGGACCTCTGCGCCCCTGCCCCGGCAACATGGCTCAGAAGGTTCCCTGCCCGGCTCAGGAGGCCATGCCGCCTTTAATGGCAATGAGCAATACTTCAGAATTGATTCCGTCTATGCTTCAAATACTCCGATCTTCAGCAGCGCCATATTCAATAACAGTAGCCTCGTAGCCCTCGGCTTCACCACAACGGGCTTGATTGGCACCTGGACGCTGGATAACGCCACATAACCTATCGACGTATTGATCGGCCCTCCAGCAGCTTCCGCAAGCGCATTTCCTCTTCCCTGATCACCCCTCCAGTTCTGATTCCATCCCTGAATCCAACCCCGGCCCTGCCACCCAGCTCCGGCACGCCCCTGCTCCTGCTGCCCGAGTTGCTCCGCAATGCCCTCGCCGCCCTCGCCATGGCCCTGGGCTTTGCCGCCCTGGCCCGGCGGCCTGGTTCTGAGCGTTCCCTGCTTCAGGAGCTGCAGAGCCCATGGCGTCGTTCCCGAGTCGGCGCCGCAGG